>NZ_JBFUMP010000014.1:0-95557 GCF_054049315.1 Cellulomonas sp. P5_E12
GTGTCCGCGGGCAGCCCGAGCACCGCCGCCGCGACGGCGGTCGGCAGGGCTGCCGCCTCGCGCAGCGCGGCCGTCCGGTAGCGGGCGGCGCCCGCCCGCCACGAGGCGACGAGGACCGCCGAGCGGACCTCGCTCGCGCGCTCKGCACCCGGGACGGCCGCGAGCAGCGAGCAGAAGAGCGCGAGGTCGCCGGCCCGGGCCACGGTCCRCGCGGCACCGCACACGGCCTCGACCGTGGCCGCCGGCTGGGTGCCCGCCAGGCCGGCGAGCCGCGGCAGCACGTCCAGCACCGCGGCCCGATCCGGGTCGCCCGCACCCCATCGGCCCCGCGCGGCGAGGTCCGTCACACGGGCGACCAGCGCCCGGCCGAGGACCGGGTCGAGCTCACCGCCTGCGGCCCACGCCCCACCGAGCTCCACGACCGCCGACCGCACGACGTCCCGGTCGGCGCCGCGCGCGAGCGCGCCCTGCAGCATCGCGTCGACGGCCGCCCGGTCCGCGAGCAGCCAGCGTCCGAAGCCGGAGCCCCGGTCGACGCCGACGCTCACGCCCCGCTCCACCGCAGCCACGTGAGGTACGCGGAGTACCTCTGGTGCGCGTACTTGAGGGCGAGCGCGTCCTCGAACAGGCTGCCGTGCAGCTTGGTGGCGTCCTGCCAGCCGGCGAGCACGCCCTCGATCTGCGCCAGACGGCGACGGACCTCGGCCTCACCGAGCCCGTCGAGACCCGCGGCGAGCTCGGCGAGGATGGCGCCCACCGGGTCGTCGGCGTCGAGCCCCTCGGCGTCGTACTGCCGGCACGCGGTGTCGAACAGGTCGCGGATCCACGACACCCGGTCGGTGCGCAGGGACTCGCGCTCGGGGTCGTCGAACGCGGTCGACTGCAGGTCGGGCTGCAGCTTGTCGTGCAGCACGAACGGCAGCACCGCGCGCAGGTCGTCGAGCGTGACCTCCGCGTTGCCGCGGAAGTAGGCCATGGCCTTGGCGTAGGCGACCAGCGACTGCAGGGCGCGGACGGACAGCCCGTTGAGCGTCTGGGAGCCGATGTCCGCGCGCTGGTCCCGGCCGGTGTCCAGGGCGGCCAGCAGGTGCGGGTCCTGACCCGCGAGCCGGGCGGTGTCCTTGGTGCGGTACTCCAGCTGCCGGGCCGCGCGCTCGAGCAGCTCGAGCTGGGACGCGAAGTACTCGAGCCGGCGGCGCACGTCGACCGGGATGGGCACCGCGGTGACCTCGCGGTGCAGGCGCTCGTGCTCGTCCGCGTCGAACACGATGGCCGGCGGCACGTTCTCCTCGGGGCGCAGGCCGCGCTCGGCCCGCTCGACCAGGTCGCCCACGAATCGCGAGTTGAACGACAGGGCCTTCACGACGACGTCGATGCGGTCGCGCAGGGCGTCGACGACCTGGAACGTGCCGCCGCCCGCGTCGTCGTTCGCGGTGAGGTACCAGGCCGCCGCGCCCGTCTCGTAGACCTGGTCGAACACCTCGACGTACCCGTCGGCGAGGACCGTGAGCAGGGCCGACTGCGTGCGGGTCGGGATGCGGTTGTACTCGTCGACGATCTTGACCCGCAGGCCGAGCCAGGACCGCCAGGCCACCTCGATGTCCGCCAGGCTCTCCGCGGCGACGAGGTCGCGCGGCAGCGGGGTGCCGAACATGTCCTGCACCGTGAGCTGCGGGTGGCCGTGCTGCATCGCGCGCCGCACCTCGCGCACCGGGTAGCCGGCGAGCACGCCCATGAGGATCGCGCTGGCCGTCTTTCCCCGCCCGGGACCGCCGACGAGCAGGCAGCGGCCGCGGACCGCGAACGTGAGCAGCGGCAGCAGGACGAACGACGAGTACGACTGGTCCGTCGGCAGGTCGACCTCGGCCTTGGAGTCACCGAGCCGGAAGTGGGTGCGCGCCCGGCTCGGGTCCTGGAACTCGACGTCGTAGTGCGGGCTGATGATCGCGTGGTTGACCATCCAGAAGTAGGCCTGCCGCAGCTTCTCGTCCAGCGGCGCCGGACCCGCGGCGACGGACCCGTCCGCGTCCGCGAAGAGCTGGTCGACGTCGAGGTCGAGCCGGTCCGCCGGGGCGGTGCGCGCGCCGGCGCGCGTGGGTGCCGCGGACACCTGGCTCAGGAACGGGTCATGGCGTGTGTCGGTCACGGAGGGGAGTCTCGCAGAACGCTCACGCGCGCAGTGTGACGACGTCACCGTTGCGCTGCTCGAGCGGCTCCGCGAGCGTGCGCGGCGTCGCGAGCAGCGGCTCGACCAGCGCGACCGCCCGGGCGAGGCGCTCCGCGGGGGTGCCCCGCAGCTCCACCCACGGCGCGGGCTGGGCGGCCAGCACCGCACGGAACCGGTCCTGCATCGCGTGCCGCAGGTGCTCGCCGTCACGCATCCCGTCCTGCACGAACGGGATCTCGTCGCCGGTGAGCAGATAGAGGTCGGGGATCCGCTCGGCCGCGAGCGCCGTGACCGTCGGTGAGGCGTGGCCGACGTAGCGCTCGTGCCAGACGGTGGTCGCCAGCACGTCGGTGTCGCAGACGAGAAGCGGGACCGGCGTCGCCGCGGCGGCGGCGTCCTCGCGGCGCGCCTGCTCGCGCGCCACCAGGTCGAACTCGGCCGTGTGCCAGGGTGCCGCGAGCCCGCCCGGCCGGACCTGCGACCACTCGCGGCCGAACTCGGCGACCGTCGGCAGCCCGAAGCGCGCGGTCAGGTCGTCGGCCAGCGTGGTCGTGCCCGTCGACTCGGCACCGAGCACGACGACGCGGCGCACGAACCAGGACCGGACCGGGGCCGGCAGCGCCCACCAGTACCGCGCGGGGTCGGCGCGCACCGCGCTCCCCGAGACCGGGGTCGCGCACCGGTCCGGGTCGACCTGCACCCACGCCGCACCCAGCCGCCGCGCCAGCTCGGCGCCATAGCGGTCGGAGGTGAACACCGCGTCGACGGGCGCGTCGAGCAGGTCGCGGATGACCCGCACGTGCGCGTCCCACGCGTCCGGGCTGCCGTAGTCGACGGGCGCGTCATCCAGACCGGCGACGACGTGCGCACCGGGCAGCTCGGCCCGCAGCCACGCGGCGCGCAGCTCGGGCGCGAGGCTCTCCTGGGACGACCCGAGCACCTGCACTGTCACGCGGTCGCACCGCGCCATCGCGGCCCGCACGAGCGCGAGGTGGCCGGCGTGCGGCGGGTAGAACTTGCCGATGACCAGGCCGTGGCTCATGCCGCCGCCGCGACCGGCACGAGGGCCGCCGCCTGCGCGGTCAGCGCGCGCCGCCATCGGACCACGCCCTGCACGCACAGGCCGATGAAGAGGGCGTAGAGCACGGCGGTCAGGTACAGCCCCTGGCTCGCGTACAGCCCGACCAGCAGGACGTCGGTGACGATCCACACCGCCCAGCTGCCGAGCCACTTGCGGCCCATCATCAGCTGCGCGACGAGACTCAGCGCTGTGGTGAGCGAGTCCCAGAACGGCGCGGCGGACGCGTCGGCCAGCAGCACCGTGAGCCCGGCGGTGACCCCGACCACGGCCACGGCGCCCACCACCCACGCCACCCGCGGCGCGCGTCGCACCTCGAGCACGCCGTGGTCCCGCCCGCCGCGCAGCCACCAGTACCAGCCGAGCCCGTTGAGGACCAGGTAGACCACCTGCAGGCCGGCGTTGGCGTACAGGCCGGCCGAGGTGAAGAGCACCAGGAAGAGCCCGGTATTGACGATCCCGACGGGGAAGTTCCAGACGTTCTCCCGGGCGGCGAGCCAGACGCACGCGGCGCCGGTGACGAACCCGAGGATCTCGACCCAGCCCACGCCGTCAGGTGGCCGACGCGACGACGGGCGGGAGCGCCGACCACGGGAACACGATCCACTTGTCCGTGCGCCGCCAGACGTAGTCGGGCTCGACGATGGACCGTGGCTTGGAGTAGAGCACCGCCGTGCGGGCCTCCTCGCAGTGCAGCGCCATGATCTTCTGCACGAGCGCGAGCGTCTCGCCGGTGTCGGCGACGTCGTCGACGACGAGCGCGCGCAGCCCGTGCATCGCGTCCGTGTCGAGCAGCGGCGGGAGCACGACCGGGTCGGGCAGGCGCTCGTCGATGCCCGTGTAGAACTCGACGTTCAGCGTGCCCACGGCCTTGGTGCCCAGCGCGTACGCGATCGCGCCGCCCGGCGGCAGTCCCCCGCGGGCCACGGCGATGACGATGTCGGGCACGAAGCCGTCGTCGACGACCGTCTGCGCGAGCTCCCGGGCCGCGGTGCCGAAGAGCTCCCAGTCGAGCACCTCCCGCTGGTCGGGCAGCTGCTGGCCGGGTGCGGTCTCCGTGGTCGCCATGGGGTCAGCCTACGAGCGGCGACGCCGGGCGCTCGACGCCCCGGGCATGATCGATGCGTGACCTCTCCCCTCGTCCTGCTCGACCTCGACGGCACGCTCATCGACTCCATCCCCGGCATCACGGCGTCCATCGCCGTGGCGTACCGCCGGTGCGGCCTGCCGGTCCCGACGACCGCGTCGATGAGGTCGTCCGGGCCTACCGCGAAGACTTCGGCGCGACGGGCATGCACGACGCGACGGTGTTCGACGGCGTCCCCGAGCTGCTGGCCGACCTGCGTGCGGCAGGCTGCCGGCTGGTCGTCGCGACCTCCAAGCCGGAGGTGTTCGCCGTGCCGATCTGCGCGGACCTCGTGCTCACCCCGCTGATCGACGGCATCTTCGGCGCATCGCTGGACGAGTCCGGCACCAAGGCCGACGTGATCGCCCGCGCGCTGGCCGCGGAACCGCACGCGCCGTCGCCCGCGACCACGCTGATGGTCGGCGACCGCGAGCACGACGTGCACGGTGCCCGCGCGCACGGCATCGACTGCGTGGGCGTGACCTGGGGGTACGCGGCGCCGGGTGAGCTCGCGGCCGCGGGTGCCGTCGCCGTCGTCGAGACCGTCGACGAGCTCCGGCGCACGGTCCTGGCCCGCGTCGGCGACGGGATTGCTCCGCGGGCTTGACCTTGACGCTGCGTCAACTCTTAC
The DNA here is from genome assembly GCF_054049315.1 of Cellulomonas sp. P5_E12. NCBI lineage: Bacteria > Bacillati > Actinomycetota > Actinomycetes > Micrococcales > Cellulomonadaceae > Cellulomonas > Cellulomonas sp. P5_E12. Next base: position 5,003 of record NZ_JBFUMP010000014.1, read on the forward strand.
CGTGGACCGCATGGAGGCTTCGATCCAGGAGGTCGCCCGGCTGACGGGCACCACCAGCCGCGCCCTGCGGCATTACGACGCGATCGGGCTGCTGCCGCCCAGCCGCGTGGGCGAGAACGGGTACCGGTGGTACGACGACCGCGCCCTGGTCCGGCTGCAGCGGGTGCTGTTGCTGCGCCGGCTCGGGCTCGCCCTGCCGGACATCCGGCGCGTGCTCGACCGCGAGCAGGACGAGACCGCCGCCCTGCGCCACCACCTGGACTGGCTGCGCGGCGAGCAGCGACGGCTGGAGCGGCAGGCCGCCTCTGTCGAACGGACCATCACCGCACGAGAGAACGGAGGGCCACTCATGGCCGAGGACATGTTCGACGGCTTCGACCACACCCAGCACAAGGAGGAGGTCGAGCGCCGCTGGGGCGCGGACGCCTACGCCACCTCCGACGGATGGTGGCGGGGCATGACCGACGACGAGCGCGCCGCCTGGAAGGCAACGACCGCGCAGCTGGCCACCGAGTGGGGCGCGGCCGCGTCCGCGGGCGCCGACCCGGCGTCCGACGAGGCGCAGGACCTCGCCCGGCGGCACGTCGCCTGGCTCGGCAGCATCCCCGGCACGCCCGGGCACGGCTCGACGCCCGTCAAGGAGTACGTGGTCGGCCTGGCCGAGATGTACGTGGCCGACCCGCGGTTCGCCGCCAACTACGGCGGCGAGGAGGGGGCGACGTTCGTCCGGGACGCGCTGCACGAGTACGCGGCGCGGCACCTCTGACGGACGCGGCCGCGCCGACGGCGCCACGTGGTGCCTGACGGACCAGGCCGCGCCGAGGTCGGCGGCTGCGCCGACGGCGCCAGCWGGTGCCGACGGCTCCCGGTATACCGGGGGCCGTCGGTACCTGCTGGCGCCGTCGAGGGGCTGGCTCGGCGTGCGAGCCGGGCGCGGGGGCGGCCCGCCGTGCGGGTCGTCGGGATGCAGCCTCGCCCACCGACAACCGGGCGGCTCGCGGTCGGCGGCCTTCAGGTCGTGCTGCGGATCGACCGTTGCCAGTCGGCGTGCAGCTCCGCGAAGTGGCCGCCCGCCGCGACCAGCCCGTCCGGGGTGCCGTCCTCGACGATCCGGCCGCCCTCGATGACGAGCACCCGGTCCGAGCCCATCACGGTCGAGAGCCGGTGCGCGATGACGACGCTCGTCCGGTCGGCGAGCAGGGTCTGCAGGCCCAGCTGCACGAGTGCCTCGCCCGGCACGTCGAGCGAGCTGGTCGCCTCGTCGAGGATCAGCAGCGCCGGGTCCGCCAGGAACGCGCGCGCGAACGACACGAGCTGTCGCTGCCCGGCGGAGAGCCGCACGCCGCGCTTGTCCACCTCGGTGTCGTATCCGTCGGGCATCGACGCGATGAGGTCGTGCACGCCGACCGCACGCGCGGCCGCCTCGATCTCCGCGGGCGTGGCGCCCGGCTTGCCGAGGGCGATGTTGGCGCCGACGGACCCCGAGAAGAGGTACGCCTCCTGGGTCACCATGACGACCGCCCGCCGCAGGTCCACGGGGTCGATGGACCGTAGGTCGAGGCCGTCGAGGCGGACCGCGCCCTCGCGGACGTCGTAGAACCGGGCGAGCAGCTTGGCGATGGTCGACTTGCCGGCACCGGTCTCCCCGACGAGCGCGAGCGACTGGCCGGCGGGGATGTGCAGGTCGACGTGCGGCAGCACGGTCGGGCCGGTGCCGTAGCCGAACTCCACGCCGTCGAACCGCACGTCGCCCCGGGCGTCCGCCAGCCTGGTCGGGTGCGTCGGGTCGGGCACGGTCGGCTCCTCGGCCAGCAGGGAGGCGACCTTCTCGAGGGCCGCCGTCGCCGACTGGAACGAGTTGTAGAACATGCCGATCTGCTGGAGCGGGCTGAAGAACCGGCGCGCGTACAGCACCGCCGCGACCAGCACGCCGACCTCGATCCCGCCGTCCAGTGCGCGCAGACCGCCGACCAGCAGCACCGCGGCGACCGTGACGTTCCCGATGAGCGTCAGTCCGGTGTCGAAGACGCCGTTGAGCCGGATCGACTCCGCGGTGGAGCCCCGGTAGTCCTCCGCCAGCCCGCCGTACACGCCCTCGACCTGCGGCTCGCGGCGGAACGCCTGCACCGCGCGGATGCCCGTCATGGTCTCGACGAACCGCACGATGAGCCGCGCCGCCGCCGTGCGCTGCTTGCGGTACTGCAGCTGCGAGCGGACTTGGAACCAGCGGGTGAGCACCACGCCCGGGACCACCGCGATGAGCAGCACCAGGCCGCTGCGCCAGTCGAGCAGCACCAGCGACACCGCGGTGAACACCATCGCGAGCACGCTCGAGGCCAGCGTGGTGACGCCGCCGTCGAGCAGCTCGCGCAGCGCGTCGACGTCGGAGGTCTGCCTCGAGATGATCCGGCCCGACGTGTACTTCTCGTGGAACTCCAGGCTGAGCAGCTGCGTGTGCCGGAAGACCCGGCGACGCAGGTCGAGCAGCATCGTCTGGCTCACCCGCGCCGACGCACGGACGGTCGCCGCCGTGAGCACACCGCCCAGCAGGGCGGCGGTGAGGTACCCGAGCGTCGCGAGCGTGATCGGCCGCGCGTCACCGGCGGTGAGCGCAGGCAGCGCGTGGTCGATGCCGTACGCGACGAGCGCCGGACCGGCGACCGCGGCGAGCTGCGAGCCCACCACCAGGGCGGCGGTCCACCATGCTGGGCCGGCGACGGGCCGCAGGAGGAGGCCGAGCAGCGCGAGCGAGCGGCGCCGGATCCGTCGCGACTCGGCCTTGGTGCTCTCGTCCTCGAACCCCTCGGAGGTCACGAGGCTGGCCGGCGCGGTCATCGGTGCACCGCCGTCAGGTCGTCCGCGTCGTCCAGCGCCGACAGCGCGGTGAGCACGTACCGGTAGTGGGGGTGGCTGGTCAGCAGGTCCGCGTGCCGCCCGACCCCCGTGATCCGCCCGTCCTCGAGCACGGCGACCCGGTCGGCCAGGGCGACCGTGGAGGGCCGGTGGGCGACGACGAGGGTCGTGGTGCCGGTCAGCATCTGGCGCAACCGCGCCGTGACCGCCGCCTCCGTGGTGACGTCGAGCGCCGAGAGCGGGTCGTCCAGCAGCAGCACGCGCGGCCGGACGGCGATGGCGCGGGCCAGGGCGACGCGCTGCCGCTGACCGCCCGAGAGGCTGAGTCCCTCCTCGCCGATCACCGTGTCGAGCCCGTCGGGCAGCCCGTAGGCGAAGCCGGCCCGCGCCACGTCGAGCGCCTCGGTGACCAGCTCGTCGGCCTCGGGCCCGGTGAGGTCCGTGCCGAGCAGCACGTTCTCGCGCACCGACGCGGAGAACAGGATCGGGTCCTCGAACGCGACCGACACCGCAGCGCGCAGGTCGGCGCGCGTGAGGTCCCGGACGTCGACGCCGTCGATCCGGACGCTGCCCGCGGTCACGTCGTAGAGCCGCGGGACCAGCTGCAGCAGGGTCGTCTTGCCGCTCCCGGTGAGCCCGACCAGGGCCATGGTCTCCCCCGGCTCGAGCACGAGGTCGATGCCCGCGAGGATGTCGGACCCCCCGCGCGGCTTCCCCTCGGCGTCGACGCCGCGCGGGTGCCCGAAGTGGACGCCGCGCAGCTCGACGCGCGAGCCCGCCGGGTCGGCGGGCGGCAGCTGCGCCGGCGTCGCGGGGTCGCGCACCGCCGAGCCCGTGTCCATGACCTGGAGGTACCGGTCGGTCGCCGCCTTGGCGTCGAGCGTCATCGCGAGCAGCATGCCGAGCCGCTCCACGGGGCTGTTCACCACCGCCGCCGTGGCGAAGAACGCGACCAGCGCGCCGACGCTCAGCTCCCCGCGCGAGGTGAGCACGACTCCGAGGCCGAGCGAGACCGCGAGGATCGCCTCCGGGATCGCACTCAGTGCGAACGACACCCGGGACTGCGTGCTGGCCTTCTGCACCTCGACCGCGCGCAGGGCGGCCGCCTGCCGCGCGAAGTCCTCCAGGGCGTCGTCACCGCGCCCGAACGCCTTAAGCACGCGGATGCCGTGCACCGACTCCTCCACGGTCGTGGCGAGGTCGCCCGCCTGGTCCCGAGCCTGGCGCGCGACCACCTTGTAGTTCTCACGGAAGCGGAACCCGAGCCAGATCATGGGCACCGCACCCACCAGGTAGACCAGCCCGAGCACCCAGCTGGTCCACATCATCAGCCCGATGCCGACCACGACGGTGGTCGAGCTGACCAGCAGCATCACCAGTCCGAACACTGTCCACCGTCGGATGGTGCTGAGGTCCGACATCACGCGGGACAGCAGCTGCCCGCCCGACCAGCGGTCGTGGAACTCCACGGGCAGGTCGAGCAGGTGGCGGAACAGGTCGGTGCGCATGTCGCGCTCCACCGCGGTGCCGGGCGTGAGGATCAGGGCGCGCCGGCACCAGACAAGGAATGCCTCGAGCACCCCGAGGGCGAGCACGACGAGCGCGCCGAGCACGACGCCCCGCTGCGACCCCTCGCTCAGCAGCGGACCGTTGACGATGACGCGCAGCACCTGCGGCACCGCCAGCGCGAGGAGGCTGGCGCCGAGCGCCGTCAGCCCGCCGAGCGCGATCCGGGGCAGCGCGGGCCGGGCCCAGTGGCGCAGGCGCAGGAGGACCCGGGTGGTGGAGTCGGGAGTGGCGGACCGTGCGGGTGGAGCAGAAGGCACCCTTGCACCCTACGTACGACCTCCGACAGTTGCCCGACCGATCCGACCCTCGGGACGGTCAGGCGCCGGTGCGCGCGATCTTGTTGTTGCTCGCCTGCGCGCGCGGACGGACCACCAGCAGGTCGATGTTCACGTGCGCGGGGCGGCTCAGCGACCACGCGATGGCGTCGGCGATGTCGTCCGCCACCAGCGGCTCGTAGCCCGCGTAGACGGCGGCCGCCCGCTCGCTGTCCCCGTCGAACCGCACCATCGAGAACTCCTCGGTGGCCACGGCACCGGGCGCGATCTCGATGATCCGGATGGGCTCGCCCAGGATCTCCCAGCGCAGCGTCGTCGCGAGCATCCGCTCGGCGTGCTTGGCGCCGACGTACCCGGCGCCGCCCTCGTACGTGCCGTGCGCCGCGGTCGACGTCACGACGACGATGTCGCCGCCGTCCCCGTCGCGCAGCTGCGGGAGCAGCGCCTGCGTGACGCGCAGGGTGCCGAGCACGTTGAGCTCGTACATCTGCCGCCAGTGCTCGAGGTCCGACGACTCGACGGGGTCGAGCCCGAACGCGCCGCCCGCGTTGTTGACCAGCGCGTCGAGCGGGCCGCCGGCCGCCACGTGCGCGGCGAGCCGCGCGACGTCGGCGTCGTCCGTGACGTCGGCGACGACGATGTCGGCGCCGGTCTCGTCGGCCAGCGCCTGCAGGCGGTCCGCACGACGGGCGGTCGCGACGACGTCCCAGCCCTCGGCGCGCAGGCGGCGGACGGTCGCGGCGCCGATCCCGGAGGAGGCGCCGGTGACCAGGGCGCGTCGGGGCGTGACTGTGCTCATGAAGAACTCCAGAAGGTCGTGGTGGGGACTGGGCGAAAGGCTAGGCGACCTCGGCGAGCACCTCGGTCAGCAACGCGAGCCCGGTCGCCGCCTCGTCGGCAGTCACGACGCACGGCGGGACGACGTGCACCCGGTTGTCCGCGAGGAACGGGAGCAGGCCGCGGGCCAGCGCCCCGGCCTTGATCCGTCCCATGAGGGCGGCGTCGACGGGCTCCCGCGTCGCCTGGTCCTTGACCAGCTCCACGGCCCAGAACACCCCGAGCCCGCGGACCTCACCGACGAGCGGGTTCTTCTCGGCGAGCTCCGCGAGCCCCGGCCCGAGCACGTCGCGACCGATCGCCGCAGCGTTCTCGATGATGCCCTCGTCGGCCATCGCGTCCAGCGTCGCGACGATCGAGCTCATGGCCAGGGGGTGGCCCGAGTAGGTCAGGCCGCCGGGGAACACGCGGTCCTCGAACGTCGCCTCGATCGGGTCGCTGAGGATCACGCCGCCCGCCGGGACGTAGCCCGAGTTGACGCCCTTCGCGAAGGTGATGAGGTCCGGGACGACGTCGAACCCGTCGAAGGCGAACCACTGCCCGGTCCGGCCGAAGCCGGCCATGACCTCGTCGAGGATCAGCAGGATGTCGTACCGGTCGGCGATCGCGCGGACGCCCGCGAGGTAGCCGGGCGGCGGCACGAGCACGCCGGCCGTGCCGGGGATCGTCTCCAGCAGGATCGCCGCGACCGACCCCGGCCCCTCGGCCTGGATCACGCGCTCGAGGTGGTGCAGCGCGCGCTCGCTCTCCTGCTCCGGTGTGGTCGCCCAGAACTCCGAGCGGTAGAGATACGGCCCGAAGTGGTGCACGTGCGCGCGGGCGAACTCGTTGGGCACGCGCCGCCAGTCCCCCGTCGCGACCACGGCCGCGCCGGTGTTGCCGTGGTACGAGCGGTACGCCGACACCACCTTGTCGCGGCCCGTGTGCAGGCGCGCCAGCCGGATGGCGTTCTCGTTGGCGTCGGCCCCGCCGTTGGTGAAGAACACGCTGGAGAACCCGTCGGGCGCGTGGCTCAGCACCTTCTGGGCGGCCCGGCCGCGCGTGAGGTTCGCCGTGGCCGGCGCCACCGTGGTGAGCGTCGCCGCCTGCTCCTGGATCGCCGCGACGACCTTCGGGTGCTGGTGGCCGATGTTCGTGTTCACCAGCTGGCTGGAGAAGTCGAGGTACCGACGGCCGGCGTGGTCCCAGACGGTCGAGCCGAGCCCACCCGCGATGACCATCGGGTTGAGGTGGGCCTGCGCCGACCACGAGTGGAAGACGTGGTCCCGGTCGAGCCGCAGCGCGGTGGCGTCGTCGTCGGTGGTCATGGTGCCTCTCCTTGGTGGTGCGGGCTCACGCGCGGGCGCCGTGGCCGACGCCCGCGCGTGAGGGGTTACTTGCCGCCGGCCTCGAGTGTGACGTCGATCGGCTCGAACTCCTCGCCGGACACGTCGATGCCCTCGTCCATGAGATCCGCCAGCGCCCGCGCGACGTAGTCGTTGGTGTACGCGTCGGCGTCGGGCTCAGCCGTGATGACCGTCGCTCCCTGGTCGTTCTTCGTCTTCAGAGCGACGTCGACGGTCTGCTTCCAGGCCGCCTCGTCGATCCTGCCGATGCCGTCCGGCGACGGCCAGATCAGCTTGTTGATCTCGTTGGTCYGCCACAGCTGGTGGCTGGCGCCCAGCTGCGAGCCCTGGGCCACGACGATGTCCCGGGCCATCTCCGGGTAGTCCCGCGCGTAGATCCAGCCCTTGAGGCTCGCCTTGATGAACTTCACGGTCTGGTCCTGGTAGTCCTTGTCGTTCGCGAGCTTCTCGGAGTTCGCCCAGATGGCATCCTGGAGCATCGCGGTGCCCTCCTCGTTCCAGTTGACCTCCGTGAAGTCCTCAGGCGTGTACAGCTCGCCCGTGTCGGGGTTCTCGGCCTCGAGCAGCTGCGCGTACTCGTTGTAGGTCATGGCCTGCGCGGCATCGATGTCGCCCGCCAGGAGCGCGTTCATGTCGAACTGCTGCTGGACCAACGTGACGTCCGTGGCCGGGTCGAGGCCCGCCTTCGTGATGCCGGCGAACAGCTCGAACTCGTTGCCGTAGCCCCAGTTGCCCACCTTCTTGCCCTCGAGGTCGGCGGCCGTGGTGATGTCCTTGTCCTTGAACGCGACCTGCAGGGTGCCGGACCTCTGGAAGATCTGCGCGACGTCGGTGATGCCGGCGCCCTGCTCGCGCGACGCCAGCGCCTTGGGCACCCACGCGATCGCGTAGTCGACCGAGCCGTCGGCGAGCACCGACTGCGGCACGATGTCCGTGCCGCCCTCGACGATCTGGACGTCGAGCCCCTCGTCGACGTAGTAGCCCTTCTCGACCGCCGCGTAGTAGCCGGCGAACTGGGCCTGGGTGAACCACTGCAGCTGGAGCTTGACCGGGATGAGCACCTCGGAGCTCATCGAGGGTTCATCCCCGGCATCCCCGCCGTCGTCGGAGCTGCATCCGGTCAGGACGAGCGCGGCGGCGACGCCGACCACGCCCCACGCAGTACGCCTGGTGAGTCTCATCGTCAGTCCTCTCGTTGGGCTGTGCTGTGCGGATCGGCCGGCCTGGCGGCGGTGGCAGGCGGACGTGTCTAGCCCCCTTGACGCCTCGCGACCGCGCGCTCGAGCGCGAGCGTCGCGAGGTAGAACACGAGCCCCAGCAGGATGGCGCCGAGGACGAAGGCCCAGGCCCGGGCGTAGGCGCTGTTCGACGCCGCCGACGTGATCCGGGAGCCCAGGCCGTTCTGCAGACCGCCGAAGTACTCGGCGACGATCGCGGCGATGACGGCCGTCGAGGACGCGATCCGCAGGCCGGTGAACAGGTACGGCAGCGCACCGGGGATCGTCACCGTGCGCGTGATCTGCCGGGGGGTCGCCGCGTACGCCCTGAGCAGGTCGCGGTGCACCGGCTGGACCTGCCGCAGCCCGCGCAGGGTGTTGACGAACACCGGCGCGAACACCACCACGGACACCACGATCCGCCGCGGCGTGGTCGAGGTCGTCCCGAACATCGTGTTCAGCGCGGGCGCGAGCGCGACGATCGGCATCACGGACAGGGCCGCCGCGGTCGGGGACAGCAGGGTGTCCGCCATGCGGCTGCGCGCCGCCACGATCGCCGCGCCGATGGCCACGAGGCCGCCGACGATCAGCCCGACCAGCACGTTGAGGCCGGTGGCCACGGCGGCCTGCCAGACGAGCGGGACGACGAGGAGCAGCTGTTCCAGGATCGCGGTCGGGCTCGGCAGCAGGTAGGGCTTGATCCCCGTGCCGACGACGATCGCCTGCCACACGAGGAGGGCGACGATGCCGAGCGCGACCGGGGCGACCCAGCGGCGGACGGTGGCGCCGGTCATCGCAGGTCCCTGCCGCGCGCGGTGACCGGGGCGCCGTGCAGCGCCTCGCGGACCGCGGTGACCGCCGCGAAGAACGACGCGTCCTCCCGGAGCTCCTCGCCGCGGTCGGCACCGAGGTCGACCGGGACCACGGCGCTGATCCGCCCGGGCCGCGGCGACATGACGACCACCCGCTGCGACAGGAACACCGCCTCGGGGATCGAGTGCGTGACGAACACGACCGCGGCGCCGCTCTCGGCGCAGATCCGGACCAGCTCGGTCTGCATGCGCTCGCGGGTCATCTCGTCGAGCGCCCCGAACGGCTCGTCCATCAGCAGCATGCTCGGCCGCTCGGCGAGCGCGCGGGCGATGGCGACGCGCTGCTGCATGCCGCCCGACAGCTGGTGCGGGAAGTGCCCCGCGAAGTCCCCCAGCCCGACGAGGTCCAGCAGCTCGACCACCCGCGTCGCGCGCTCCGCCTTGCCGACGCCGTGCAGCTCGAGCGGCAGCTCCACGTTCGCGGTGACGGTCCGCCACGGCAGCAGCCCCGCCTGCTGGAACGCGATGCCGTAGTCCTGCGCCTCCCGCGCCTGCTGCGGGGTCTTGCCGAACACCGTGATCTGGCCGGACGTGGGGACGTCGAGGTCGGCGATCAGCCGCAGCAGCGTCGACTTGCCGCAGCCCGAGGGCCCGATGAGCGAGACGAACTCCCCCGCCGCGACGGACAGCTCGATGCCCTCGAGCGCCGTGACGTCGCCGGACCGCGACGAGAAGACCTTGCCGACGCCGGTCGCCGTGACGGCGGTCGTCGCCGGGCTCGTCGTGCTCGCGTCGTTCATCTGACCTCCGCGTAGCGGTAGCGGCCCAGGCCGAGCCCGAGCAGGGACACCAGGCCGGCGGCGACCAGCCCGAGCAGCGCGGCCGCGATGATCGCGGCCCACGGCTTGGCGGGATCGCCGCTGGCGGACTGCGCGTAGCCGATGATCAGCCGCCCGATGCCGCCCTTGGTGCCGGTGGACACCTCGGCGACGATCGCGCCGACCACGGCCGTCGCCGCACCGAGCCGCAGCGCGGGCAGCAGGTACGGCACGCTCGCCGGCAGCCGCAGCGAGACCAGCGTGCGGCTCCAGCTCGCCGCCAGGGACCGGTAGAGCTCGACCTGCGCGGCGGGTGGCGACTGGAAGCCCCGCAGCGCGCCGATGGTCACCGGGAAGAACGCCAGGTAGCTCGCGATGAGCGCCACCGACATCCAGCGCTGCCACTCGAGCCCGCCGAGGTGGATCCGGCCGCCCCAGCCGACCACCAGCGGGGCGAGCGCGATGAGGGGCACGGTCTGGCTCAGCACGGCCCAGGGCACGAGCGCGGACTCGGCCAGCTGCGACCGCTGCATGAGCGCCGCGAGCAGCAGCCCACCGATCGACCCCAGCAACCAGCCCGCGAGCGCGACCCGCAGGGTGAACCAGCAGGCCGTGAGCATCGCGCTCAGCACCGTCGGCGAGCCGGCGGCCGACGTCTCCGGCTGGAGCACCCGCTGCCCGATGGCCCACACGTGCGGCATGGCGACGTCGTCGGTGCGCGGCAGCAGGCTCGCGCCGCCCACGTAGCCACCGGCGTCGGGGACGACGACCTTCACCAGCTCCCACAGCGCGGCGAGCAGGAGGACGGCGAGCAGGCCGACGACGACGCGCCGCCCGGCTCCCCCGCGACGGGCACGACCGGGCACGGGCACCGGTGCGGTGCGCTCCGGCGCGAGCGTCGTCGCGAGATCGGTCATGCGGTGGCCACGACCGGGGTCGCCAGCGCGGGGATGACGTGCTCGCCGTACACGCGCATCGTCTCCTCCTTGTTGTCGTGCTGGAGGTAGCCGGCGAACTGCGTCACGCCCAGGTCGCGCAGGGCCTCGAGCCTCTCGACGTGCTCGCTGGAGTCGCCGAGGATGCAGAACCGCTCGACGATCTCGTCGGGCACGAAGGCCGCGTGCGTGTTCCCGGCGCGGCCGTGCTCGTTGTAGTCGTAGCCCTGGCGCCCCGCGATGTAGTCCGTGAGCGCCGTGGGCACCGACGAGTCGGCCCCGTACCGGGCGACGATGTCGGCCACGTGGTTGCCGACCATCCCGCCGAACCAGCGGCACTGCTCGCGCATGTGCGCTCTGCTGTCGGGCGAGTCGTCCCCGATGTACATCGGGGCGGCGATGCAGAACTGGATCGAGTCGGGGTCGCGGCCCACCTTCTCGGCCGCGTCGCGCACCACCTTGATGGTCCACGCGGCGATGTCGGGGTCGGCCAGCTGCAGGATGAACCCGTCGCCCACCTCGCCGGTCAGCTGGAGCGCGAGGGGCCCGTAGGCGGCGACCCAGATGTCCAGCGCCGACCCGCGCGACCACGGGAAGTGCACCTTCGCGCCGTTCACCTCCACCGACCGGTCGTTGGCCAGCTCGCGGATCACGTGCACGGCCTCACGCAGCGTCGCCAGGTTGGACGGCCTGCCGTGCAGCGTCCGCACCGCCGAGTCGCCGCGCCCGATCCCGCAGATGGTCCGGTTGCCGTACATCTCGTTGAGGGTGGCGAACAGCGACGCGATGACCGTCCAGTCCCGGGTGGCGGGGTTCGTCACCATGGGTCCGACCATGACCTTGCGGGTGGCCGCGAGGATCGCCGAGTAGATGACGAACGGCTCCTGCCACAGCAGGTGCGAGTCGAAGGTCCACACGTGGCTGAACCCGTGGGTCTCCGCCAGGCGGGCCAGCTCGACCGTCCGCGACGCGGGCGGGTTCGTCTGCAGGACGACGCCGAAGTCCATCTCAGTCCGATCTACAGGAGGTACTGGGACAGGCCGCGCGGCGCGTACTGCCCGTGCCCGGCGCGCCCGTGGTAGCCGGACTCGTCCACCACGACGGACCCGCGAGACAGGACGACGTCGACGTGCCCGTCGATCTCGTACCCCTCCCACGCGGAGTGGTCCATGTTCATGTGGTGCGTCTTGCCCACCCCGATCGACGTGTGTCCGGCCGGGTCGTAGACCACGACGTCGGCGTCGGCACCCGGGGCGATGACGCCCTTCTTGCCGTACAGGCCGAACATGCGCGCGGGTGTCGTCGAGGTGAGCTCCACCCACCGCTCGAGCGTGATCTGCCCGGTGGCGACCCCCTGGTACATGAGGTCCATCCGGTGCTCGATCGAGCCGATCCCGTTGGGGATGGCGCGGAAGTCCCCGACGCCCAGGTCCTTCTGGCCCTTCATGCAGAAGGGGCAGTGGTCCGTGCTGACCATCTGCAGGTCGTTGGTCCGCAGCGCCTGCCACATGTGCTCCTGGTGACCCTCGGCCCGCGAGCGCAGCGGCGTGGAGCACACCCACTTGGCGCCCTCGAAGCCCGGTGCGCCCAGCTGCTCCTCGAGGCTCAGGTACAGGTACTGCGGGCACGTCTCGCCGAACACGTTCTTGCCGTTGTCCCGCGCCCACGCCAGCTGCGCGACGGCCTGCTTGGCACTGACGTGCACCACGTAGAGCGGGGCGCCCGTGACGTCCGCCAGCATGATCGCCCGGTGCGTGGCCTCCTCCTCCAGCTGCCAGGCACGCGCGATGCCGTGGTAGTAGGGATCGGTCTTGCCCTGCGCCACGAGCTGCGCGGCCAGCACGTCGATGGCCGGCCCGTTCTCCGCGTGCATCATGGTGAGCAGCCCGAGGTCGGCCGCCTTCTGCATCGCGCGCAGGATCTGGGCGTCGTCGGAGTAGAAGACCCCCGGGTAGGCCATGAAGAGCTTGTAGCTCGTGATCCCCTCGGCGACCAGGCCTTCCATGGCCTTGAGCGAGTCGTCGTCCACGCCGCCGATGATCTGGTGGAAGCCGTAGTCGATCGCGCAGTTGCCCGCGGCCTTCTCGTGCCAGGCGCCGAGCCCGTCCATGACCCGCTCCCCCGTGCGCTGCACGGCGAAGTCGATGATCGTCGTCGTGCCGCCCCACGCGGCGGCCCGCGTCCCCGTCTCGAACGTGTCCGAGGCGTTGGTGCCGCCGAACGGCAGCTCCATGTGGGTGTGCGCGTCGATGCCGCCCGGGATGACGTACTTGCCGGTCGCGTCGACGACCTGGTCGACGTTCGCGGCGAGGTCGAAGCCCAGCAGGGTCGAGCCCGGGCTGAGCACCGCGGCGACCGTCTCGCCGTCGATGAGCACGTCCGCGGCCGTCCGCCCCGTCGCGCTGACGAGGGTGCCGCCGGTGATGAGGGTCTTCATCTCACGCTCCTCGTTCTCAGGGCGCCACGATCGGGCCGTAGGCCTCGGGTCGGCGGTCGCGGAAGAACTGCCACCGTTCCCGCACGATCCGCACCTGGTCCAGGTCGAGGTCGCGGACCAGCAGCTGATTCTCGCTCGACGAGCCCACCTCGCCGACGTAGTTGCCGTCGGGGCCGACCGCGTACGACGAGCCGTAGAAGTTGACGGCCTGGTCGCCGTACTCGTTGTCCTCGAGGCCGACGCGGTTGTTGGCGACGACGAAGTAGCCGTTGGCCACGGCCGCGGCCGGCTGCTCGATCTCCCAGAGCTTGTTGGAGATGCCGGGCGCCGTGGCGTTCGGGTTGAACACGATCTCCGCGCCGTTCAGCGCCAGCACGCGCCAGCCCTCGGGGAAGTGGCGGTCGTAGCAGATGTTCACGCCGATCTTGCCGACGGCGGTCTCGAACACCGGGTACCCGAGGTTGCCGGGCCGGAAGTAGAACTTCTCCCAGAACTTGGGCAGGTTCGGGATGTGGTGCTTGCGGTACTTGCCGAGGTAGGTGCCGTCGGCGTCGATCACCGCGGCCGTGTTGTACAGGACGCCGGGCTGCTCCTCCTCGTACACGGGGAGCACGATGACGATGCCCAGCTCCTTGGCCAGCGCGGAGAACCGCTCCGTCGTCGGGCCCGGCACCGACTCCGCGTAGTCGTAGTACGCGGTGTCCTGCGTGATCCCGAAGTACGGGCCGTAGAAGAGCTCCTGGAAGGCGATGATCTGGGCGCCCTGCGAGGCGGCCTCCCGGGTCCAGGCCTCGTGGAGCGCGGTCATCGACTCCTTGTCGCCCGTCCAGGTGGCCTGGGTGAACGCGACGCGTACGACGGTCATAGGGCTCCTCCGCATCTCTGTCCTCGACCGGCCTCGGAGCCCCACGTGGCGCCTGAGTGCCCGTTCTTGGCACCGTAGCCTGGAATGTGACTGTCGGGGTTGAACATTTCTGCGGCGTTACTCCCCGTTACCTGGGCGCGAACATCGATGACGCCCACGTAAACACTTCGGCCCACGAGCGGGCGCGACGCCCGAGCGGCCCGGACTGCCCTCGGCGGACGGGCATCCTGACCCGCATGGACCTCGCCGCGTACGTCGACGACCGAAGTCCGCGGGGGATCGCCGCGACCGTGGCGCGCCTGGTCCGCGGCGGTGACCTGCGCCCCGGCGACCGCCTGCCCACGGTCCGGACCCTCGCCGCCGAGCTCGGGGTCAGCCCGGCGACCGTGAGCGGGGCGTGGCAGGCGCTCGCCGCGGTCGGCATCGTCATCTCCCGCGGGCGGGCCGGCACGGTGGTGCTCCCGCCGCCCGCGAGCTGGTTGCCGCCGCGTTACCGCGACCTCGCCGGCGGCGCCCCCGCCCGGCTCGACCTCTCCACCGGCACCCCGGACCCCGAGCTCCTCCCGCTCATCGGTCCGGCGCTCGCCCGGGTCGCGCTCCAGCGCCCGGCCGCCGACACCGGCGCCTACCTCGCCGCACCCGTCGTCCCGGCCCTCGAGGAGCTGTTGCGCGAGTCGTGGCCGTTCGCCGCCCAGCGGCTCACGGTCGTCGACGGCGCCCTCGACGCGATCAGCCGGGTCCTCGAACGCGTCGCGAGCTACGGCTCGCGGGTGGCCGTCGAGGACCCCGGCTTCCCGCCGCTCTTCGACCTGCTCGACCAGCTGGGCCTCGAGCGGGTGCCGGTCACGCTCGACCGCCAGGGCATGCGTCCCGACGAGCTGGACCGGGCGCTCGAGGGCGGCGCCGGCGTCGTGGTCCTGCAACCCCGTGCGCACAACCCGACGGCGGTGAGCATGACCTCGACCCGCGCCCGCGAGCTCGCCGCGGTCCTGCGTCGGCACGGCGCGCTCGTCGTCGAGGACGACCACTCCGGCGAGATCGCGTCGGCCCGCGACGTCAGCCTCGGTGCCCTGCTGCCCGACCGCGTGGTCCACGTCCGCTCGTACTCCAAGTCCCACGGCCCGGACCTGCGGATCGCCGCCGTCGGAGGCCCCGCCGCGGTCCTCGACGGCATGGTGGCCCGCAGGATGCTCGGTCCGGGCTGGACCAGCCGCCTGCTGCAGCACGTCCTCGTCGACCTCCTCACCGACGGCGCCGCCATCGAGGCCGTCGCCCACGCGCGCCGCGTCTACTTCGCCCGCCGCCGTGCCCTGCGCGAAGCCCTGGCCACCCACGGCATCGCCCTCGAGCCCGGCGACGGCATCAACCTCTGGCTCCCGGTCCACGACGAGCGGACCGCCCTGGTCCGGCTCGAGGCCGCGGGCATCCGCGTCGCCCCCGGCTCACCGTTCTCCGCCGAGGGTCCGCCTGCACAGACCGACGCGACCGGCGACCACGTCCGCGTCACGGTCGGCCTGCTGGGCAGCGAGGTCGACGACGTCGCCCGCGCGCTCGCGCTCGCAGCCGCCCCCTGACCATGGCCTCCGCGAGTGCAGCCCCGGCGCGACGCCACCCGCCGCCGGCACTCCCGCCATCGACGGCGCCATCTACGCCCGACGGCGCCCGGTGGAACGGGCGCTGTCGGCAGTACCGGGCGCCGTCGGCGGACTCGACCGACGACGCCCCGGTTGCAGACCTCCCAGGTCAGAGGCCTACTCTGTGCGCGGAACCTGGCCGGATGTGGTCGGGGCGTGCTGCCCGGCTGTGGGCGGCCCTCCGGAGGTGCGACGTGCACCCCACCCTCAGCGCGAGCGACCCGCCGCCGCGCGCCCCACGAACCCCGGAGCCAAGCATCCCCATGCGCAGAACTCGGATCGCCGTCGTCGCCGTCGCGGCCGCGGCAGCCCTCGCCGCCTGCTCGGCCCAGGCCGCGCCGGACGTCGCGAGCACCCCGTCGACCACGAGCACGGCGTCCTTCGCTCCCGTCACCCTCGACAACTGCGGCACGACGGTGACCGTCGACGCGCCCCCGACGAAGGTCGTCACGATCAAGTCGACGGCGACTGAGATGCTGCTCGCGCTCGGCCTGCAGGACGCCATGATCGGCACGGCGTTCGCCGACGGCCCGGTGCCGGACGACCAGCAGGCGGCGTACGACCAGATCCCGGTGATCTCGGACAAGGTGCCGGGCCAGGAGGCGTTGCTCGCCCTCGAGCCGGACTTCGTCTACGGCGGCTGGGAGTCGAACTTCTCGGCCGACGGCGTCGGCGACCGCGCCACCCTGCAGGACCTCGGCATCGGCACCTACGTCTCCCCCGCGGCGTGCAAGGAGAAGGGCTACATGCCCGACCCGCTGACGTTCGAGAAGGTGGACGACGAGATCCGCGAGGTCGCCGCCGTCTTCGGCGTGCAGGACCGGGCGGAGGAGCTCATCGCCGAGCAGAAGGCGACGCTCGCGAGCGCCACGCAGCCGACGAGCGAGACGACGGCCCTCTGGTACAGCTCGGGCTCCGACACCCCGTACGTGGGGGCGGGCATCGGCGCGCCGCAGATGATGATGGACGCCGCGGGTCTGACCAACATCTTCGCGGACGTGCACGACACCTGGACGTCGGCGGGCTGGGAGCAGGTCGTCGCGGCGGACCCGGACGTCATCGTGCTCGTCGACGCCAGCTGGAACACGGCTGCCAAGAAGATCGAGCTGCTCGAGGCCAACGCCGCGACCAACCAGCTGACCGCCGTCAAGGAGCACCGGTACCTGACCATCCCGTTCCCGGCGTCCGAGGCCGGCGTGCGCAACGCGGACGCGGTGAAGTCGCTCGACGACCAGCTCGCCGCGCTGGGGTGAAGGGCCGGACACCGCTGACGCTGCTGGTCACGGCTGGCGTCGCGGCCCTCGTCGTGACCGTGCTGGTGGCCGTGACCATCGGCCCCGCCGACCTGAGCGTCGCCGAGGTGGCCCGCAGCATCGGCGGGCACCTGGGGCTCCCGGTCGAGAGCGTCTCGCGCCTGCACGACGCGATCGTCTGGGACCTGCGCCTGCCCCGCGTGCTGACGGCGGCCGCGGTCGGCGCCGGCCTCGCGCTCGCCGGCGCCGTGATGCAGAGCCTGACCCGCAACCCGCTGGCGGACCCGTACCTGCTCGGCCTGTCGTCGGGCGCGTCGCTGGGTGCCGTGGCGGTGCTCGTCGTGGGCGTGAGCGTCCTGCTGCCGGTCGCGGCGTTCGCGGGGGCGCTCCTCGCGCTCGTCGCGACCCTCGCGCTCGCCCGCACCGGCGGCACGCTGGCGCCGGGCCGGACCGTGCTGGCCGGTCTCGCGGTCTCGCAGCTCGCCGCCGCAGGCACCAGCTTCGTCATCTTCTGGACCGCCACGGGCGACTCCTACCGCGAGATCCTCAACTGGCTGCTCGGCTCGTTGGCGGGGGCCACCTGGGGCTCGGTCGCGACCGCGGGCGTCGCGGTGCTCGTCGTCGGCGCGGTCCTGATCCTCAGCTCCACACGCCTCGACGCGTTCGCCTTCGGGGACACGTCGGCCGCGGCCCTGGGCATCGACGTCAACCGCACCCGGTGGACGCTGATGACCGTCGTCGCGCTGCTCACGGGGGCGATGGTCGCGGTCAGCGGCGCGATCGGATTCGTCGGCCTGATCCTGCCCCACGCGGTCTCCTCGCTCACCGGGCCCGCGCACCGCCGGCTGCTGCCCGTCGCCGCGCTCAGCGGTGCGGTCTTCCTGGTCTGGGCCGACACGCTCGCGCGCACCCTCTTCGACCCGCGTGAGCTGCCCGTCGGCATCGTGACGGCCCTCATCGGTGTGCCGGTGTTCGCCTACCTGCTGCGGCGCGGGAAGGGGACGGCATGGACCTGACCCTCGACGGCGTCGGCACCCGCCTGGGCGGACGGTGGGTGGTGGACGGCATCGACGCGACCCCGCCCCACGGCCATCTCACCGGCCTGCTCGGCCCCAACGGCGCGGGCAAGACGACGCTGCTCCGGCTCATCGCGGGCCTGCTGCCACCCGAGAAGGGTGCTGTCCTGGTCGAGACCACGCCCGTCCACCACTTGCCGAGGAGGGGCCGGGCGCAGCGGATCGCCCTGCTCGAGCAGGAGTCGACGAGCACGATCCCGCTCACGGTCCGCGAGGTCGTCTCGCTCGGCCGCATCCCGTACCGGACGATCTGGGGCAGCGATCCCGACGACGCGGCGATCGACCGCGCCCTGGTGAGCGCCCAGGCGGACCACCTCGCCGACCGCCCGTGGTCCTCGCTGTCCGGCGGCGAGCGGCAGCGCGTCCAGATCGCCCGCGCGCTCGCGCAGGAGCCCGACCTGCTGCTCCTCGACGAGCCCACGAACCACCTCGACGTCAGCGCGCAGCTCAGCCTGCTCGCGTTCGTCCGGGACCTGGGCACGACGACCGTCGCGGCCCTGCACGACCTCAACCTGGCCGCCGCCTTCTGCGAGCACGTGCTCGTCCTGGCCGACGGGCACCTCGCGGMCGCCGGCCACCCGCGCGACGTGCTGGTGCCCGACCTCCTGCGCGAGGTGTACGGCGTCGAGGCCGACGTCCTCGAGCACCCCCGGACCGGTCGTCCGGTGATCGCGTTCCACGAACCCTCCAGGGAGCCCCGATGAAGGTCACCGTCCTGTCCGGCGGCGTCGGCGGCGCGCGCTTCACGCGCGGGCTGCGAGAGCTCGCCGACACCGAGATCACGGTGATCGCCAACACCGGCGACGACATGTGGCTGCACGGCGTGCGGGTGTGCCCCGACCTCGACACGCTGATGTACACGCTCGGCGGCGCGGTGCACGAGGACCAGGGCTGGGGCCGGCGCGACGAGTCCCGGCGCGTGAGCGACGACCTGCAGGCGTACGGCCTGGGCTGGGAGTGGTTCACGCTCGGCGACCTCGACCTGGCGACGCACCTGGCCCGGACCGAGCTCCTCCGGGGCGGGCTGCCGCTCTCGGGCGTCACCGCCCGGCTGGCCGACCGCTGGCAGCCCGGCGTCACGCTGCTGCCGATGACCGACGACGAGGTGGAGACGCACGTCGTCGTCGAGGACGGCCGGACGATCCACTTCGAGGAGTGGTGGGTCCGGCACCGGGCCGCGCTGCCCGCCAAGCGGTTCGTCCAGACGAACGTGGCGACGGCCCGACCGGCGCCCGGCGTGCTGGAGGCGATCGCCGACGCCGACGTCGTCGTGATCCCGCCGTCGAACCCGGTGGTCTCCGTCGGCACGATCCTCGCGATCCCGGGGATCCGCGACGCGCTGCGCACCACGGCCGCGCCGGTGGTCGGGGTCAGCCCGGTGATCGGCGGCGCCCCTGTGCGGGGCATGGCCGACGCCTGCCTGGCGGCCATCGGCGTCGAGACGACCGCGCTCGCCGTGGCGCAGCACTACGGCCGCCGGCCGGACGGGATCCTCGACGCGTGGCTGGTCGATGCGCGCGACGCCGACGCGGTCGTTGCGCTGCGCGCCGCGGGACTGACCGCCCGCGCCGTCGACACCCTCATGACCGACCTGCCGACGACCGCCCGCATCGCGACAGACGCCCTCGCGCTGGTGGGCCGCTAGGGCCCGAACGGGTGCTCGACGCGGGACGCCGTCACGACGCGGTGCACGAAGTCGAGCTTGCCGGCGACGGGCTTGGAGATGGTGAACGGGTACAGGTCGTGCTTGCCCATCGCGCGGTTGACGCGGTTGAGGAACGTGGCCAGCGGGAGCCAGTCGGCCAGGACCTCCTCCATCGTCGCGTCGGCATAGCTGGTGCGCGGGCGCACCTCACCGTCGGGGAACTGCGGGACGCCCTCGACCTGCACGGTCAGCCGGCCGGCGGCCGCCGTCTGCAGGGTGCCCGTGAGGTGCAGGTAGTGGGCGAACGACTCCGCGAAGTCCTCCCACGGGTGCATCGTCGCGTACTCCGAGATGAAGCTCTCCGCCCAGTCCCGCGGTGCCCCCGTGCGGTAGTGCCGGGCGATCGCGTCGCGGTAGGAGGCGCGCTCGTCGCCGAAGATCGTGCGGCACTCGTCGATCCAGTCGGTCTGCTCGACCAGGATCCACTCGTAGTAGTGCCCGACCTCGTGCCGGAAGTGGCCGAGCATCGTCCGGTACGGCTCCCCGAGGCTGATCCGCAGCGCCTCGCGGTGCGCGTCGAGGGACTCCGCGAGGTCGATCGAGATGATCCCGTTCGCGTGCCCGATCGGCACCCGCGCACCGTCGGAACGCGACGAGAGCAGGTCGAACCCGAGACCGCCGGGCCTCTCGTGCCAGGGCACGACGGGGAGCCCGAGATCGGCGAGCTGCACGAGCAGCCGGCGTTCGTCGGTCGAGGCCTTCGCCAGCTTCTCCAGCGCGAGGGTGTCGTCGTTGCTCGGGCGGGTGCGGATCAGCCGGCACGCGACGCAGCGACCGGCACCCGAGTCTGCGGCGGCGAGCCAGTTGCAGCCCCAGCTCCGGTTGGTGCACGGGAACCACCAGGTGCCGTCGATGTCGGTGCCCTGCTCGGGCGCCGGGCGCATCGCCAGCGTCGGCGGGTGCAGCCCCATCTGCAGGCCGCAGGCGTCGCACGCGGTGGTCTCGATGAAGGCGACGCTCTCGCAGCGGGGGCAACGGTAGAGGAGCACGCGGCCGACGCTAGCCCACGCGCGACCCGGCTCGGACCAGACCGTCAGTCCACGCCGAGCACCGCGCGTGTCGCGCCGCCGACGCCGAGCCGCACGACCTCCGCCAGGTCGTCGGCCACGTCGACGTCCCGCCGCACGGTCGACGTGGCCGGCACCGCCAGCCGGACGTGCCCGGCCCGCTCGTGCGCCGCCGCGGATCCCGCGCCGAACCGCGGGTCGAGCGCGAGCCCGGGCAGCGCCGTGAGGAGGGTCGTGCCGGTTCCGTCGGCGTCGGCGACGACGGCACGGTCGTGCGCCGCGGCCATGCTCAGGGCGTCCGCGAGGTCGGCCGGTCGCAGCGCGGGCAGGTCGCCCAGCAGGGCGGCGATCCCGACGTCCCCCGCGCGGGCGCGGTCGATGCCCGCGCGCACGGCCGCGTTCAGGCCGCCGCCGGGCTCGTCCACCAGCTCCACGGTCGCCGCGAGCAGCTCCCGCAACGGTCCGTCGGCGGTCACGACCACCACCCGCTCGACGCCCTCGGCGGCCGCCGCCGCGACGATCGTGTCGATCGCCATCGCCCGCACCAGCCGCTCCCGCGACGACGGGGACAACGCGCTGGCCAGCCGCGTCTTCCCGTCTGCGGCCGGCTTCACGGGTACCACCACGACCCATCGCACGGGCGCATCCTCCCCCACCCGCGAGAGGATGCCCTCATGACGCTCTGGCTCACCGGCGACCCGACCGCCGACCAGCTCCTGACCGACGACCCGTTCGCGCTGCTCATCGGAATGCTCCTCGACCAGCAGGTCACCATGGAGTCAGCCTTCGCGGGCCCCGCCAAGATCGCCGCCCGCATGGACGGGCTCGACGTGCACCGCGTCGCGGAGGCGGATCCCGAGGCGTTCGCCGCCCTGTGCGCGACCCCGCCGTCCGTGCACCGGTACCCCGGCTCGATGGCCGGCCGCATCCAGGCCGTCGCCGCGGCGATCGTGCACGACTACGACGGCGACGTGACCCGGCTGTGGACCGACGGCGACCCCGACGGGCCCACGGTCCTCGAGCGGCTCAAGGCGCTGCCCGGCTTCGGCGACCAGAAGGCCCGCATCTTCCTCGCGCTCCTGGGCAAGCAGCGCGGCGTGCAGCCCGCCGGCTGGGCCGAGGCGGCCGGCGCCTACGGGGAGCCCGGGGCTCGTCGGTCCATCGCGGACGTCACTGACCCCGTGTCGCTGAGCGAGGTCCGCGCGACGAAGCAGGCGGCCAAGGCCGCGGCGAAGGCACAGGCCGGCTGAGCCCTCACTGGTCCCGCAGCGCGTCCTTCCAGCCCTGCGAGTACGCCTCGGCGCTGCCCTGGGCGAACATGTCCTCGGCCCCGAGCCGCACCAGCGCCCGCGCGCCGGGGCCGTCGTCGTCGGTCACCAGGTGCCCGAGCCCGCGGACGACGGCGAGCGGCCGCCCCTCGGCCTTGCCCTTGACCAGCTCGCCGGCGGATGCGATCTCGTCGGCCACCGCCGCCTGCGTCATGACCAGCGGGCGGCCGAACGTGTCGGCCTGACCGCGCAGGTCGTCCAGCACCACGAGCCCGGCGGCGCCGATCGCGATGTCGGTGACGCCCTGCCGCCACGGCCGCCCGGCCGTGTCGGTGATGACGACGCCGATCCGCGCGCCGAACACGTCCGACAGCCCCGCCCGCAGGCGACGCGCCGACGCGTCCGGGTCGACCGGCAGCAGCAGCACGGTCCCCTCGGGCGTGTTCGAGGCGTCGACGCCGGCGGCCGCCATGACGAGGCCGAGCCGGTTCTCGACGATCCGCGTGACGCCGGTCGAGTGCTCGCGGGTGGCGACGACGCGCACGGTCTCGTCGGTGATCGCCTGCTCGCGGTCGTCGGCGGACACCACGCGGCCCTCGGCCTTGGAGACCACCTTCGACGTGAGCACGAGCACGTCGCCGTCGACCGGCGGGTCGTCGCGGAGCAGGTCGGCGAGCAGCGCGACCAGGTCGTCGCCGGGCGCGATCTCCGGCAGCCCGGCAGGCGCCCAGACCTCGAGGCGCGCGGTCATCGCACCAGCTTGGGCAGCACGTCCGCCCCGAAGGTCTCGATCCACTCGCGCTGGTTGCGCCCGACGTTGTGCAGGTAGATGCGGTCGAAGCCGAGGTCGACGTACTTCTGGATCTCGACGCGGTGCTTGTCGGGGTCCGCGGAGATGACCATGCGACCCTCGAAGTCCTCGGGGCGGACCAGCTTCGCCATCTGCTCGAAGTCGAACGGGGAGCGGATGTCGGCCTTGGGGAACTTCATGCCGCCGTTCGGCCACTCGTGCATCGCGTGCGCCAGCGCCAGCTCGTCGGTCTCGGCCCAGGACAGGTGCAGCTGCAGCACCTTCGGCATCGACGCCGGGTCCTTGCCGGCCTCACGGGCGCCCTCGTCGAACTTGCCGAACAGCCCGGAGATCTTCTCCAGCGGCGCCCCGACGGTGATGAGCCCGTCGGCGAGGCGGCCGGCGCGCTTGGCGGTCACGGGCCCGGCGGTGGCGACGAGGATCTCGGGCGCGACCTCCGGCATGGTCCACAGTCGCGTGGACTCGAGCTTGTAGAACTGCCCGGCGTGCTTGACGTCCTTGCCCGCGATCGACGACGAGAACAGCTTCTTGATGATCTCGATGGCCTCGAACATGCGGTTGATGCGCTCGGGGGCCTCGGGCCAGTAGCCGGCCACGATGTGCTCGTTGAGCGCCTCGCCCGAACCCAGCCCGAGCCAGTGCCGGCCCGGGTACATCGCGGCCAGGGTCGCCGACGCCTGCGCGACCATCGCGGGGTGCCAGCGGAACGTCGGCGCCGTCACGCCGGGGCCGATGTCACCGGTCGTGCGCTCGCCCAGCGCGGTCAGCACGTTCCAGACGAACGCCGCCTGCCCCTGCGCCGGCACCCAGGGCTGGTAGTGGTCGGCCGCCATGACGCCGGAGAACCCGTGGGCCTCCGCGTGGGCGGACAGGTCGACCGCCTCGGTGGGGTGGAACTGCTCGAGCATCGCCGCGTACCCGACCGTGAGGCCGTCCGCCGTGACCTGTGCCATCAACACTCCTGGTGAACGAGGGATTCGCGGTGGTCCGCGAGGTCATCCCCGCGTTCACCCTAACCGCGGGTGGGCACCGGCAGCGCGGGCAGGGCAGCGGCGTAGAGCCACTCGTCGAGCAGGGGCCTGAGGAACATCCCGGAGACGTGGCTCGCGGTCGCGACGAACAGCTCCGTGCTCACGGACCCGTGCCGGAACCGGGCGGTCCACGCGCGCAGGATGTCGAAGAAGGTGGTGTCCCCGACCGTGACCCGCACGGCGTGCAGGGCCAGGGCACCGCGCTTGTACAGCCGGTCGTCGAACATGGCGTGAGGCCCGGGATCCCCGATCACGAGGTCCTGCGGCAGGCCGGCGAGGCGCCCCCAGGCCGCCCGCGCGTGCCGGTCGGCGGCCCAGCCGCCGGCCTCCTGCGACCACAGCCACTCGGCGTAGCAGGCGAACCCCTCGTGCAGCCAGATGTCCTTCCAGCGCGCGACCGTGAGGCTGTTGCCGAACCACTGGTGCGCGAGCTCGTGCGCCACCAGGCGCTCCGACCCGCGGCGCCCGTCCATGTGGTTGGCGCCGAACACGGACAGCCCCTGCGCCTCGAGCGGGATCTCGAGGTCGTCGTCGGTCACCACCACGGTGTACGAGCCGAACGGGTAGGGCCCGAAGCGGTCCTCGAAGAGCGCGAGCATCTGCGGCTGCCGGCCGAGGTCGTGCATGGCCGCGGCGCGCAGGCGCGCCGGGACGAGCACCTCGCCGCCGGAGAAGGCCCGCGCGTACCGGCCGATCTGCACTGTGGCGAGGTAGGGCGCCATCGGCTCGCTCTGCTCGTACACCCACCGGACGCGGCCCGCGCGCGGGGTGCGCGACAGCAGGCGCCCGTTGGCGACCACCTCGTAGCCTGCCTCGGCCGAGATGGCGATGCCGAAGGTCGCCTTGTCCGCGGGGCTGTCGTGGCACGGGAACCAGCTGGGCGCGCCGTCGGGCTGGCCCGCGACGATGACCCCGTCCTCGAGCTCCTCCCAGCCGACCTCGCCCCACGGGCCCGTCACCGGCCCGGGCTGCCCGCCGTAGATGACCTCGACGACGAGCATGGTCCCGGCGGGAACCTCGCGGCCCAGCCGGATGGAGATCCGGCCCCCGCGGTGCGTCCACCGGTCGGGGCGCCGTCCGCCGACGAGCACGTGAGACACCCGCAGCCCGTGCAGCTCCAGCGACACCTTGTCGATCGGCCGGGTCGCGCGCGCGTGCACGACCGCGCGGCCCGCGAGGCGGTTGGTGGCGACGCGGTACTCGAGCTCGAGCTCGTACCGGGCGACGTCGATGCCCCCCTCGGGCCGCCCAGGCAGGTAGGGGTCCTCCGCCGGGCTGGTCACGCGGGGGCCACCGGGTTGCCGGTCCACCGGGAGCCCGCGGGGATCGCGTCGCCGCGCAGCACCAGGGACGCCGGACCCACGCGCGACCCGTCGTCGAGGCTGGCCGCGGGCAGCACCACCCCGTGCGGGCCGAGGCTCGCCCCCCGCCCGAGCACCACCGTGTCCATGCTCATCACTCGATCATGGAAGAGGTGGGTCTGCAGGACGCAGCCGCGGTTCACCGTCGCGGAGTCGCCGAGAGTCACCAGGTCAGCCTCGGGCAGCCAGTAGGTCTCGCACCAGACGCCGCGGCCGATGTGCGCGCCGAGCGTGCGCAGCCACACGGTGAGCGCGGGCGAGCCGATGGTGGCCGGACCCATCCAGGGGACGGCGACGGACTCGAGGAACGTGTCCGCGAGCTCGTTGCGCCAGATGAACGAGCTCCACAGCGGGTGGTCGCCCGCCCGGAGGCGGCCGACGAGGATCCACTTCGCGGCCGTCGCGAGCGCGCAGGCCACGCCGGCCGCGGCCAGCACGACCGCCGGGGACAGCACGGCGGCGGCTCCCAGACCCCACGCGTCGAGCACCGCCTGCAGCGCGAGCAGCACGAGCACGCCGAGGCCGAACGTGCAGATCACGGGCACGATCCGGCACAGCTCGACCAGCGAACGGGCCACCCGCAGGCGCGGAGGCGGCTCGAACGTGCGCGCGTCGTCGGACTCCCCCGCCACCCGCCGCAGCTTCACGGGCGGGGAACCCAGCCAGCTCGTGCCGGCCCGCGCGTCCTCGGGTGTGGCGGACAGGACTGCGACGAGCCCGCGCTTGGGCACCGTGCGGCCGGGCGCGATCATCCCCGAGTTGCCCAGGAAGGCACGCTTGCCCACCTTGCTGCGCTCGACCCGCATCCACCCGTGCCCGAGCTCGTACGAGCCGATCAGGGTGTCGTCGGCCAGGAACGCGCCGTCCCCGACCGAGGTCATCGACGGGATCATCAGCGCGGTCGACGCCTCGACGTCGCGGCCGATGTCCGCGCCGAGCGCCCGCAGCCAGACGGAGGTCGCCATGCTCGAGTAGAGCGGGAAGAGCGTGGTGCGGGCGTCGTCCATGAGCCGCAGCGTCGCCCAGATCTGCCAACCCGTCCGGCTGCGGACCGCGTGGTACCCCTCGCGCATCCCGACCGCGAGCAGGCGCACCGCCACGAGCGTCACGACCGCGAGCACCAGCACCATGGTGACGGCGCCGAGCGGCACGGCGATGAGGGCGTCGAGCGCCGCGTCCCCCAGCGTCACCGAGCCCCGC
Organism: Cellulomonas sp. P5_E12; assembly: GCF_054049315.1. Lineage (NCBI taxonomy): Bacteria > Bacillati > Actinomycetota > Actinomycetes > Micrococcales > Cellulomonadaceae > Cellulomonas > Cellulomonas sp. P5_E12. The sequence continues at coordinate 31,313 of NZ_JBFUMP010000014.1, forward strand.
AGCCCGAGACCCACGACGAGCAGCCCGCACACCGCGGCGACCACGGGCAGCGCCGCGAGCAGCGCGGCGGTCGCCCCGTAGGCCCCGACCCAACGGCGGCTCCGCGGCGCGCGGTCGCGCGGCCAGTGCCGGCGCGACGGCCCGTCGAAGGTGGCCGGCGAGCCGACCCACAGCTCCCCGGGCGGCACGGACGTGAGCACCGCGGACCCGGGCGCGACCTCGGACCACGCGCCGACGCGCGTGCCCGGTGCCAACGTGCTGCGGGTCCCCACCGTCGCGCGCTTGTCGATCCGCACGCGCCCCACCCGCAGCACGTCGCCGTCGAGCCAGTGCCCGCGCAGGTCCACCTCCGGCTCGACCGCGCAGCCGTTGCCGAGCGTGAGCAGGCCCGTGACCGGCGGGAGCGCGTGCAGGTCGACGTTCTTGCCGACGGTCGCGCCGAGCGCGCGTGCGTACTCGGAGACCCACGGCGCGCACGACAGGTTCTCGGCCCCCGCGGCCGCGGCCCACGACTCGGTGAACCAGAGCCGCAGGTGCATCGACCCGCCGCGGGGGTAGCGGCCCGGCTCGATGTCGCCGAGCAATGCCCGCGCGACGAGCACGGTGGTCCCCATCCGGCCGAGCGGGCTGATGAGCACCACCCAGCCGAGCGCGACCCACCACCAGACCCCCGGCACGACGGGCACCCAGGGCGCCGACGTCGTCGCGACGAGCACGGCGTCCGCCGCCAGCAGCCACGTGAGCCAGCGCAGGCCGACCAACGCCGCCAACGGGATCGCGAGCACCGTCTGCAGCACCTGGGCCCGCCGCGGCGTCGGGACGACGACGCGCTCGTCGGCCGCGACCGGCGCATCGAACTCGTCGAGCCGCGCGGCCAGGTCCCCGAGGCGCGGGTAGTCGTAGACGTCGGCGACCGTCACCGTGGGGAACCGGGCGCGCAAGGCGCTGACCAGCTGCGCGGCGACCAGGCTGCCGCCGCCGGACGCGAAGAAGTCCTCGCCGGGGCCGGCCACCGCGACGCCGAGCGCGGCGGTCCAGCGCTCGGCCACCCACTCACCGGTGGGCGTGAGCCCGACGGCGGGCGCGGACTCCTCGTCGGGCCGCTCGAGCGGCCAGGGCAGCGCGTCGCGGTCGACCTTGCCGGAGCCCCGCGTCGGGATCGCGTCGACCCGCGCGAGCAGCGGGACCAGGGCCGCGGGCAGGCTCGCGGTGAGGCGCCGACGCGACTCAGCCAGGTCCAGCTCGACGCCCGGTTCGGGCACCACGTACCCGACGAGCACGGCCGTCCCCGCCGGTGTCCGCCGGACCGCCGCCGCCGCGCTCGCCACGCCCGCCAGGCCCAGCAGCGCGGAGTCGACCTCGCCCAGCTCGATGCGCCGGCCACCGACCTTGACCTGGTCGTCGGCCCGGCCCTGGAACAGCAGCCCGTCGGCCTCGTACCGGACCAGGTCACCGCTGCGGTACGCCCGCTCCCAGCCGAGCCCGTCGACGGCCGCGTACTTCTCCGCGTCCTTCGCCGGGTCGAGGTACCGGGCGAGGCCGACGCCGCCGATGATCAGCTCCCCGACGCCGCCCTCCTCGACCTGCGTCCCGTCCGGCGCGACGACCGCGAGGTCCCAGCCGTCGAGCGCGTGCCCGATGCGCACCGGCCCCTCGCCGGTGAGCAGCGCGGCGCACGCGACGACGGTCGCCTCGGTCGGGCCGTACGTGTTCCACACCTCGCGCCCGTCCCCCACCAGCCGCGCGGCCAGCTCGGGCGGGCACGCCTCGCCGCCGAAGATGAGCAGCCGCACGCCGGCCAGCTCCTCGCCGCGCCACAGCCCCGCCAGCGTCGGGACCGTCGAGATGACGGTGATGCCCTGCGCCACGAGCCACGGCCCGAGGTCCATGCCCGTGCGCACCAGCGCGCGCGGCGCGGGCACCAGGCACGCACCGTGCGCCCACGCGAGCCACATCTCCTCGCAGCTGGCGTCGAAAGCCACCGACAGGCCGGCGAGCACGCGGTCGCCCGGGCCGAGCGGCGCGTCCTGCAGGAACAGCCGGGCCTCGGCGTCGACGAACGCCGCGGCGGACCGGTGCGTCACGGCCACACCCTTGGGCGCCCCGGTCGAGCCGCTGGTGAAGATGATCCACGCGTCGTCGTCGAGCCCAGGACGCACCGGGGGCGCCGCCTTCTTCGTCTCCAGGTCGCCCTCGGTGAGCACCCGCGCCACGTCCGCCTCGCCGAACACGGTCCGCGCGCGCTCGTCGGGGTCGTCCACGTCCACCGGCACGTACGCCGCCCCGGCCGCCAGCACCGAGAGGATCGCCGTGTAGAGCTCGGCCGTGCCCGACGGGATGCGCACCCCGACCCGGTCACCCGGCCCGATGCCGACCGCCGCGAGTCCCGCGGCCCCGGCGCCGACCGCCTCGGCCAGCTCCCGGTAGGTCAGGACCGCGCTGCCGTCGTCGATCGCGGGGGCGTCCGGGTGCGCGGCCACCGTGGCGTCGAGCACGTCCAGGAGGGTGCGCGGTGGTGCGGCGAGGTGCGACCGGAGGAAGCCCTCGGAGGCCATCGGCAAGCCTCCCCGTCGCTCCGTGTGCATGTGTCCACCCGATCATCCGCTCCCGACCGGCGAGTGGCGATCCTTGCACCACGCGCGCTCCGGTCGCGTACGCGTCCAGCCGTGTTTACCGACTGTTCGTCGGATGGTCGCCAGGCCACCCCGGCCCCACCGATCTGGGAAGATGTCTGCCCATGAGCTCCGCGCACCCCAACACGCCCACCGCACCCGTCGTCACGACCGGCACGCGGCAGGTACCGGACCGGGTCTCGCTCGACGGTGTCGAGACCCGCTGGGACGAGGCGTGGACCGCGCAGAACCTGTACGGGTTCGACCGCACCGCGACCCGCGAGCAGGTCTACTCGATCGACACGCCGCCGCCCACCGTGTCCGGCTCGCTGCACATCGGCCACGTGTTCTCCTACACGCACACCGACGTCGTCGCGCGCTTCCAGCGGATGCGTGGCCGCGAGGTGTTCTACCCGATGGGCTGGGACGACAACGGCCTGCCCACGGAGCGCCGCGTGCAGAACTACTACGGCGTCCGCTGCGACCCGTCGCTGCCCTATGAGGCCGAGTTCACCCCGCCCTTCGAGGGCGGCGAGGGCAAGTCCGGGCCGCAGGTGCCGGTGAGCCGCAAGAACTTCGTCGAGCTGTGCGAGCGCCTGACCGTCGAGGACGAGCAGCTGTTCGAGGCGGTCTGGCGCCGGCTCGGCCTGTCCGTCGACTGGTCGCGGACCTACCAGACGGTCTCGGCGGAGTCCCGCGCCGTGGCCCAGCAGGCCTTCCTGCGCAACCTCGCGCGCGGCGAGGCGTACCAGGCCGAGGCGCCCGGGCTGTGGGACGTGACGTTCCAGACCGCCGTGGCGCAGGCCGAGCTCGAGGCGCGCGACTACCCGGGTGCCTTCCACCGGGTCGCCTTCCACGGGGCCGACGGACCGGTCTACATCGAGACCACCCGACCCGAGCTGCTCCCCGCCTGCGTCGCGCTCATCGCGCACCCCGACGACGAGCGGTACCAGCACCTGTTCGGCACGACGGTCCGCTCGCCGCTGTTCGACGTCGAGATCCCCGTCCTGGCGCACCCCCTGGCCGAGCCCGACAAGGGCGCGGGCATCGCGATGTGCTGCACGTTCGGCGACCTCACCGACGTGCAGTGGTGGCGCGAGCTCCAGCTGCCGACGCGTTCCGTCGTGGGCCGTGACGGCCGCATCCTGCGCGACACCCCGGAGTGGCTGAGCACCAACGCCGCGCGCGCCCGCTACGAGGAGCTCGCCGGCAAGACCACCTTCTCCGCACGCGAGGCGGTCGTCGCCGGCCTGCGCGAGACGGGCGACCTCGATGGCGAGCCCGTCACCACGCAGCGCAAGGCGAACTTCTACGAGAAGGGCGACAAGCCGCTCGAGATCGTCACCAGCCGCCAGTGGTACATCCGCAACGGCGGTCGCGACGAGATGCTGCGCGCGGCCCTGCTGGCACGCGGGACCGAGCTGGGGTTCAACCCCGACTTCATGAAGGTCCGCTACGAGAACTGGGTCAGCGGCCTGAACGGCGACTGGCTGGTCTCGCGGCAGCGGTTCTTCGGCGTCCCGTTCCCGGTCTGGTACCCGCTCGACGAGCAGGGCGAGCCGCGGCACGACGCGCCGCTGCTGCCCACCGAGGACCAGCTGCCGATCGACCCGTCCTCCGACGTGCCCGCCGGCTACACGGCCGACCAGCGCGGCGTGCCCGGCGGGTTCGCCGCCGACCCCGACATCATGGACACGTGGGCCACCAGCTCGCTGACCCCGCAGATCGTCGGCGGCTGGCGCACCGACCCCGACCTGTTCAGCCGCGTGTTCCCCATGGACCTGCGCCCCCAGGGCCAGGACATCATCCGCACCTGGCTGTTCTCCACGGTGGTCCGCTCGCACCTCGAGCACGGCTCGCCCCCGTGGTCGGACGCGGCCATCAGCGGCTGGATCCTCGACCCGGACCGCAAGAAGATGTCGAAGTCCAAGGGCAACGTGGTCACCCCCATGAGCCTGCTCGAGGAGCACGGGTCCGACGCGGTCCGCTACTGGGCCGCCTCGGCGCGCCTGGGCACCGACGCCGCGTTCGAGATCGGCCAGATGAAGATCGGCCGCCGCCTGGCCATCAAGGTGCTCAACGCCTCGAAGTTCGCGCTCTCGTTCGGCGCGGCCGACGAGCCCCTCGCGCTGGACCCGGCGCTGGTCACCGTCGAGATCGACCGCGCGATGCTGGCGGGCCTGGCCGACGTCGTCGACAAGGCCACCGCCGCCCTCGCCGCGTACGACCACACTCGCGCGCTCGAGCTGTCGGAGACGTTCTTCTGGACGTTCTGCGACGACTACCTCGAGCTGGTCAAGGACCGCGCCTACGGCGACCCCTCCCCCGAGACGGTCTCCGCCCGCACGGCCCTGGCGATCGCCCTCGACGTGCTGCTGCGCCTGTTCGCCCCGGTGCTGCCGTTCGCCACCGAGGAGGTCTGGTCGTGGTGGCGCGAGGGTTCGGTGCACCGCGCGCCGTGGCCGTCCGCCGAGCCGCTGCGCACCGCCGCCGACCCCGGCATCGTCGCCGCGGCGGGCTCCGCGCTCGCGGCGCTGCGCAAGGTCAAGTCGGAGGCCAAGCTGTCGATGCGCACCGAGATCACGGCCGTCGAGCTCGCCGTCCCGGCCGCCCTGCGACCGGGCGTCGAGGTCGCGCTCGACGACATCCGGTCCGCGGGCCGGGTCACCGGCACGCTCACGCTGGCCGACGGCGACGGCGACACGTGTGTCGCCCGCGACGCCGAGCTGGTGCCCCCCGAGCCGAAGGCCTGACATGCGCGAGATCCGGTCCGAGACCCTCGTCGAGGTCGACCCCGCGGACAGCATCCCCGGGATGCTCGCCGAACGGCTGCTGCGTGACCCGACGGGGACGTTCGCCGAGCGGCAGGTCGACGGCGCGTGGACCGCGGTCACCGTCGCGGAGTTCGTCGCCGAGGTGACGGCGGTGGCCAAGGGCCTCGTCGCGCACGGCATCGAGCCGGGCGAACGCGTCGCGATCATGTCCCGCACGCGCTACGAGTGGACCCTGCTCGACTTCGCCTGCTGGGCGGCCGGAGCCCTCGGCGTGCCCGTCTACGAGACCTCGTCGGCCGAGCAGGTCCGCTGGATCATGGCCGACGCCGGGGTCCGGCTGGCCCTGGTCGAGAACGCGAAGCACGCGGCGGTCGTCGCGCAGGTTCGCGACGACCTGCCCGGCCTCACCGAGGTCCTCGTCATCGACGACGGCGCCGTCGCGGCGCTCGTCGAGTCAGGCACCGCGGTCTCGGACGCCGAGATCCGCCGTCGCAGCGCGATCGCCCGCGCCGACCACCTGGCGACCGTCATCTACACGTCCGGCACCACCGGCCGGCCCAAGGGCGTCGAGCTCACGCACGGGAACTTCGTCGCGATCACCCGCAACGGGGTGGCCGGCCTGGGCGAGGTCGTCGCGATGCCCCACTCGCGCACGTTGCTGTTCATGCCGCTCGCGCACGTGTTCGCGCGGTTCATCCAGGTGCTCTGCGTGCCCTCGGGAGCGGTGCTGGGCCACACGCCGGACACCAAGTCCCTGGTCCCGGACCTCGGGACGTTCCAGCCGACGTTCATCCTCGCGGTGCCCCGCGTCTTCGAGAAGGTCTACAACTCGGCCGAGCAGAAGGCCGGCTCCGGGACGAAGCTCAAGCTCTTCCGCTGGGCCGCCCGAGCGGCCGAGGACTACTCCCGCTCGCTGGAGACCGGCGGCCCGGGCGCCGCCCTGCGTGCCCGCCACGCCCTGGCCGGCAGGCTCGTGCACGCGAAGCTGCGCGCGGCGCTGGGCGGCCACGCGGAGTTCGCGATCTCCGGCGGCGCGCCGCTGGGCGAGCGGCTCGGGCACTTCTACCGCGGCATCGGCGTCGAGGTCCTCGAGGGCTACGGCCTGACCGAGACCACCGCCGCGACGGCCGTGACCCACCCCCGCGCGACGACCATCGGCACCGTCGGCCCCCCGTACCCCGGCACGGCGCTGCGGGTCGACGACGAGGGACAGATCTTCGTCTCCGGGCCGCACGTCTTCCGCGGCTACCGGCACGACGCCGAGGCGACCGCCGAGGTGCTCGTCGACGGCTGGTTCCGCACCGGCGACCTGGGCTCCTTCGACGAGCTGGGCAACCTGCGGATCACGGGCCGCACCAAGGAGATCATCGTCACCGCCGGCGGCAAGAACGTCGCCCCTGCCGTGCTCGAGGACCGGTTGCGCGGACACCCCCTGGTCAGCCAGGTCGTCGTGGTCGGCGACCAGCGCCCGTTCATCGGCGCCCTGGTCACGCTCGACGCCGAGATGCTCCCCGGCTGGCTCTCGAACCACGGCATGCCGGCCATGTCCGTCGACGAGGCCGCCGCCGATCCGGGCGTCCTCGAGGCGCTCGACCGCGCCGCCGACCGCGCGAACGAGGCCGTCTCGCGCGCCGAGTCCATCCGCAAGCTGCGCGTGCTCACCACGGACTTCACCGAGGCCAACGGCTACCTCACGCCGTCCCAGAAGGTGAAGCGCGCCCTGGTCCTCAAGGACTTCGCGGCAGACATCGACGCGCTCTACGTGGACACCCGCCCCACCGACTGACCACAACGTCCGCACTCGATGGGCCTCTGACCCGATCGAGTGCGGACGTTGCCGATCCGCCACGCGCAACGTCCGCACTCCCGAGGGCTCTGACCCCCACGAGTGCGGACGTTACGTGCTGTCACACCACCGTGCGCAGGCGGGCCTGGTCGGCGGACTGGGTCGGGACCGCCTCGCTCGGGGTCGAGTCGTCGGACCAGCGCAGGACGGCGCCGATGCCGTCCACCAGGTCGACCGTGCCGTCCTCGGCGAACGTCAGCCCGGCGTCCTGCCCGAGCGCCGCCCGGACGAGGGCGACGTTGGCGTCCATCTGCCGCGCCTCACCCGTCACGCCGATCGACGAGAGGTCGGCCGCGCTCGTCGCGAGCTGCAGCGGCTCTGGTCCCACCCAGAGCGTCCGCTCCCCGAGGCCCGTGGCCAGCGCGTCGACGTGCAGCACCAGCTCGGCCACCTGGCCGCGCCGCAGCACCTCGATGACGTCGTCGAGCGTCGTCACCGCGCCGCCACCGCGACCCTGAGCCTCCCGGAACCGGTCCAGCACGGCCTGTCGGCGCCGCTCGCGGAACGCCGCCAACGTCTCGGTCACCTTGGTCTCGAACGCGTCGCGACGGACGCCGTCGCCACGCCCGCCGCCGGGCACCTCGACCACCAGCTCCCGCGTGTGCTGGCCGACCTCCTCGCAGACGAGGGACACGGCGCGCACGTCGCCGGTCACCAGCACCAGGTCGGGGCTGCGCTCGGTGACGCGCTTGTCCAGCACCGCCGCGACGGCCTCCGCGTTGCGCTCCCACGAGTCCTCCGCGCGGGTCTGGCTGCGCCGGTCCAGTCCCCCCTCGCGCGTCTTGTGCACGTCGTCGTGCCCACCCTCGACGGTCTCGGTCTCCGGACCACCCTCGGTCCGTACGGTTCCCCCCGCAGCCCACGTGAGGTCCGCGCCGTTGCGGTCCACCTCGACGAGCAGGTAGGTCACGGTCTGGTCGGCCGCCCGCACCGCGGGCAGGAGCGCGGGCGCCGGCCCGAACACCGCGTGCGACTGCGCCGGCGGCTCGGAGAGCACGCGGTCGACGACCACCCCCTGGGCGTCCGCGACGACGACCCGACCGTGCGGACCACGCACGCCGGTCGGGACGGACACCACGTCCGCGATGTCGTCCAGCACGCCCGCGGTCGCACCGTCTCGCTCGAGGGCGCGACGGACGGCCTTCCACCGCTCGAGAGCCTCCGCATCACCGGTCGCCCCGGCGCGCGTGGCGTCGAGGTAGACGGTCGTGAATGGCGACGGGCGGCCGAGCAGCGGCTTGAGCCAGTGCAGGTCCATGGGCAGCACCTCCGGGATCGACGATCCCCGGCGACCGCAGGCGTGCTCCGCCCCGCACGGCCCGCCGGAGCTGACCCCTCCTACCTTCCGCCCCTCGGGGACGGTGCGCCACCCCGGACGGTCAGTCCCTGCGTGCGTGTCCCTGCGCGATGGCCTCGTGGTGGCGGATGACCTCTTCGACGATGAACGCGAGGAACTTCTCCGCGAACACCGGGTCCAGGTCGGCCGTGTGCGCGAGCTCGCGCAGGCGGGCCACCTGCTGCTCCTCACGCGCCGGGTCCGACGGGGGCAACCCCGTGGTCGCCTTGAGAACGCCCACCTGCTGCGTGGCCTTGAACCGCTCCGCCAGCAGGTAGACGAGGGCCGCGTCGATGTTGTCGATGCTGCCGCGCAGGCGCGCCAGCTCGGCGGGGATCGGGGTCGGCAGGTCGCTCACGGACGCGATCCTAGGCCGGGACGCGGGACGGTCAGGCGCTCTTCTCACGGGGCGGGCGCTTCTCCTGCGCGGTGTCGCGCGGGATCAGCGTCGGGTTGACGTTCTCGAGCACGACCTCGCGCGTGATGACGACCCGGGCCACGTCGTCGCGGCTGGGCACCTCGAACATCACCTGCTGGAGGACCTCCTCCATGATGGCCCGCAAGCCGCGCGCACCGGTGCCGCGCAGCAGCGCCTGGTCGGCGATCGAGGCCACGGCCTCGTCGTCGAACTCGAGCTCGACGCCGTCGATCTGGAACATCCGCTGGTACTGCTTGACCAGCGCGTTCTTGGGCTCCGTGAGGATCCGCACGAGCGCGTCCTGGTCGAGCCGGGAGACCGCGGCGACGACGGGGAGCCGGCCGATGAACTCGGGGATGAGGCCGTACTTCTGCAGGTCCTCGGGCCGCACCTCGGCGAACAGGTCGCCCTCGTCGACGGTGTCGAGCAGCGGGGCCCCGAAGCCGACCACGCGCTTGCGCGCGCGGGCCGCGATGATGTCGTCCAGGCCGGAGAAGGCGCCCGCCACGATGAACAGCACGTTCGTCGTGTCGATCTGGATGAACTCCTGGTGCGGGTGCTTGCGACCACCCTGGGGCGGCACCGAGGCCGTGGTGCCCTCGATGATCTTCAGCAGCGCCTGCTGGACGCCCTCGCCGGATACGTCGCGCGTGATCGACGGGTTCTCGCTCTTGCGGGCGATCTTGTCGATCTCGTCGATGTAGATGATCCCCGACTCGGCCTTCTTGACGTCGTAGTCGGCGGCCTGGATGAGCTTGAGGAGGATGTTCTCGACGTCCTCGCCCACGTAGCCCGCCTCGGTGAGGGCCGTGGCGTCCGCGATGGCGAACGGGACGTTGAGCATGCGGGCCAGGGTCTGCGCGAGGTACGTCTTGCCGGTGCCCGTGGGGCCGACCAGCAGGATGTTCGACTTCGCGATCTCGATGTGGTCGTCCGTGGTGGACGTCCGCGTCTCACCGGCCTGGACCCGCTTGTAGTGGTTGTACACCGCGACCGCGAGGGCCCGCTTCGCTGACTCCTGGCCGATGATGTACTGCTCGAGGAACTCGAAGATCTCCTTCGGCTTCGGCAGCTCGACCAGGCCGACCTCGGTGGCCTCCGCCAGCTCTTCCTCGATGATCTCGTTGCACAGCTCGATGCACTCGTCGCAGATGTAGACGCCAGGTCCGGCGATGAGCTTCTTGACCTGCTTCTGCGACTTGCCGCAGAACGAACACTTGAGGAGATCGGCCCCGTCCCCGATACGAGCCACGTCGATCCCCTTCCTCGTGTCGCCCTCCGCCCGTCGGGCGGTGCGTCGTTCTCGCGCCGCCCCGCGGGGTGGCGCGTCCTCCCCCATTGCACACCACCGCGGCCGGGATGTCAGCCGTACACACGCCGAGAGCGAGCACGTAGTGTCACGACGGCCACCCGTTCAGACGCGACCCGAGCCGGGCCCGCTGGACGCGGACCCGGCCCGAGGTGGTGCTACGGCTTCGGCTGGACCGTCGTCGGGACGACGCCCTTGCGGCTGGCCAGCACCTGGTCGACGATCCCGTACTCCAGCGCCTGCTGCGCCGTGAGGATCTTGTCGCGCTCGATGTCCTTGCGGACCAGCTCGATGTCCCGCCCGGTGTGGTGGGCGATGGTCAGCTCGAGCCACTCGCGCATCCGGATCAGCTCGTTGGCGTGGATCTCGATGTCGGACGCCTGCGCGTAGCCGCCACCCTCCATCGCGGGCTGGTGGATGAGCACGCGCGCGTTGGGCAGGGCCAGGCGCTTGCCCGGCGAGCCCGCGGCGAGCAGCACGGCCGCGGCCGAGGCGGCCTGCCCGAGGCAGACCGTCTGGATGTGCGGCTTGATGTACTGCATCGTGTCGTAGATCGCCGTGAGCGCCGTGAACGAGCCGCCGGGCGAGTTGATGTACAGGATGATGTCGCGGTCCGGGTCGGTGCTCTCCAGCACCAGCAGCTGGGCCATGACGTCGTCGGCCGAGGCGTCGTCCACCTGCACGCCGAGGAAGATGATGCGGTCCTCGAACAGCTTGGTGTACGGGTCCTGGCGCTTGAAGCCGTAGGCCGTGCGCTCCTCGAACTGCGGCAGCACGTACCGGCTGGCGGGCGACGACGGCGCAAGGCCGCCGGGTCCGGCCAGCATCCCGGCGCGGGCCATGAACTGGGATTCCATGCTCATGAGCTTCTCCTCAAGATGAAAGGTCGGTGGGGGCGACGGCGGTCAGGCCGTGCCACCGCCGCCGGCGACCGAGTCGGCCTTCTCGACGACGTGGTCGACGAAGCCGTACTCGAGCGCCTCGGGGGCCGTGAACCAGCGGTCGCGGTCGGCGTCGTTGTTGATCTGGTCGACGCTCTTGCCGGTCTGGGCCGCCGTGAGCTCGGCCAGCACGGTCTTCATGTGGAGGATCAGCTGGGCGTTGATCCGCACGTCGGTCGCGGTGCCGCCGATGCCGCCCGAGGGCTGGTGCATCATCACGCGGGCGTGCGGCAGGGCGTAGCGCTTGCCCTGGGCGCCCGACGAGAGCAGGAACTGGCCCATGGACGCGGCCATGCCCATCGCGATCGTCGCGACGTCCGGCTGGATGTACTGCATGGTGTCGTAGATCGCCATGCCCGCGGTGATCGAGCCACCGGGTGAGTTGATGTACAGCCAGATGTCCTTGTCCGGGTCCTCCGCGGCCAGCAGCATCATCTGCGCGCAGATGGCGTTGGCGTTCTCGTCGCGCACCTCGGAACCGAGCCAGATGATGCGCTCGCGGAGCAGTCGGTTGTAGATGGAGTCATTGAGGCCGAAGGCCGGGCCGTCGGCCCTGGCCATCATCGGCACTAGCTCGTTCACGAAGGCTCCCTCGTCTGACGGTGACGTCTGTCCTGCACCGCCCGGCACTCCCCTGTCGGGGACCCGTGCGATGCAGTGACCCTAACGCGCGGCCACACCCGCCCATGTCCCCGCACCGAGCGTTTTCGCTGACGGCAGAGCCGGGCCGGTGGACCCTCGAGAACGCGGAAGGCCCCGCACCCGAGCGGGGTGCGGGGCCTTCCGACGAGGTGACGCGTCAGGCCTTGGCGTCCTCGACGGTCTCGGCGTCGTCGAGCACCGAGATGTCCGCGGCGGCGTCGCCACCGGCGACCGAGGCGGCCTCCTCGGCGTCCTCGGCGTCAGACCCGATGAACTCGCTCAGGTCGACGGCCTGGCCGGCGTTGTCGGTGACCGCGACGCGGCGCAGCGCGACGGCGAGCGCCTTCGAGCGGGCGACCTCGGCGACCATCGTCGGGATCTGGCCCTGCTGGTCGATGGTCTGGATGAAGGTGTTCGGGTCCATGCCGTACTGGCGCGACGCGTTCACCAGGTAGTCGAGCAGCTCGTTCTGGCTGACCTTGATCTCGAGCTGCTCGGCGAGCGTGTCCAGGAGGATCTGGTTGCGCAGCGCGGTGGTGGCCTGCTCGCCCACCTCGGCGCGGTGCTCGTCGTCCTCGAGCCGGCCCTCGCCCTCGAGGTGACGGTGCACCTCGGCCTCGACGACGCCGTTCGGGACCGGGATCTCGGTGCCGGCGAGCAGCTGCTCGAGCAGGAGGTCGCGGGCCTGCACGGCCTGGTTGGAGATCTTGATCCGCGACGCCTGCTCGCGCAGGTCCGCCGTCAGCTCCTCCAGCGTGTCGAACTCGCTGGCCAGCTGCGCGAAGTCGTCGTCGGCGTCGGGGAGCTGGCGCTCCTTGACCGTCGTGGCGGTGACCGCGACGAGCGCGGTCTCACCGGCGTGGTCGCCACCCGCGAGGGCCGTCTCGAACGTGGTGGACTCGCCGGCCGACAGGCCCGTGAGCGCCTCGTCGAGACCCTCGAGCATGTTGCCCGAGCCGATCTGGTAGCTCACGCCGGAGACGTTGTCGACCTGCTCGTCGCCGATCGTGGCGGTGAGGTCGATGACGACGAAGTCGCCCTCGGCGGCCGGGCGGTCGACGCCGACCAGCGTGCCGAAGCGCTCGCGAAGCGCGTCGAGACGGCCCTGGACGTCCTCCTCGGAGACCTCGACGTCGTCGACCGTGACGGCCAGGCCGTCGAGCGCCGGGACGGTGATCTCGGGACGGACCTCGACCTCGGCGGTGAAGTGCAGCTCGCCCTCCTCGCCCTTCGGCGCGGCGGTCAGGCCGGGGACCTGCGTGACCTCGACCTCGGGCTGACCCAGCGGGCGGAGCTTGTTCTCGCGCACGGCCTCGGCGTAGAAGCCGGACAGACCCTCGTTGATCGCGTGCTCGAGGACGGCCGGACGGCCGATGCGCTGGTCGATGATGCGCGGCGGCACCTTGCCCTTGCGGAAGCCCGGGACCACGACGTCCTGGGCGATGTGCTCGTACGCGTGCTCGATGCTCGGCTTGAGCTCGTCGTACGTCACCTCGACGGTCAGCTTGACCTTGGTGGGCTCCAGGGTCTCGACGGCGCTCTTCACTTCGATGGTCTCCAACTGATCGGGGCGGGCGCCGGCGACTCCGGCGATCTCCGTGGTGTCAGGGCCGCGCACCGTCGCACCGCCACCCTGTGGAGGGGGCCGACGACCGCACGCTGGCGACCCTCGACCTTACGCCACCGCGGGCGGCGGTCCCAAGCCCGCAGGTTGTGGGACCGCCCACGCCCTCCAGGCCCGTCCACACGCCCTCACCGTCCTGCGCCCGCGACCTCCGTGACGACCGAGACGGTCCGCGCGACGCCGTCGTACTCGGCGTACTCGGCCGCCAGGTCGCGGGCCCGGCGCGCGAACGAGGGGTTGTCCAGGACCCGGCGCACGCCCTCGCGCACGGCCTCCGAGGTGGTGGCGTCGGTGGTCTTGTCGGTCGCGATCGTGAGCCCCGCGCCGGACCAGGCCACCCGGGCGCCCACCTCGGCCTTGTCCTCCGTGCGCCCGGCCACGACGACCGGGACCCCGGCAGCGAGCGCCTGCTGCACCCCGCCGAACCCGCCGTTGGTGACCATGACGTCCACCAGCGGCAGCAGCCGGTCGAACGGGATGAACGGCGCCGCCCGCACGTTCGACGCGTAACCGAGGTCCTCGGTCGTCGCGACGACGAGGACGTCCTCGTCGGCCAGCGCGTCGATCGCGGGCCACAGCAGCCGCTCGGGGTCGGTGGCGATCGTGCCCTGCGTGACCAGCACGACGGGCCGGCCCGCGGCCCGGGCCTCGAGCACGTCGTCCCACCACGCCGGGGGCTCGAACCGGTCGATCCCCGAGGGCAGGTACGGACCCACCAGCTCGACGTGCTCGGGGAGGTCGCTGCGGGGGTACTCGAACGACGGCACCGACGTGTGCAGCACGCGGGTGACCTCGGTCTGCGTCCAGTCGAAGAAGAATCCGGCGGGGACGGGCTCGCCGGCGTCCGCGACGACGCGCTGCGCCGCCCTCTGGGCGTCCCGGAACACGACCTTCTGCGTGAACCAGTCGAGGAACGCGTACCGCAGACCGTCGATGCCGGTCCGCGGCGGCTGGAGCCCCATCCCGTAGGGCGCCGCGTCCTTGCTGGGGATGGCCAACGGCGAGACCGTGTACTGGACGGTCGGCAGGTCGTGCCGCCGCCCCGCGATCGAGCCGGCGAAGAACGCGTTGTCGAGGACGAGCACGTCGGGCCGCTCGGCCGCGACGAGGTCGTCGATGTCGGAGAGGAAGCCGGGCACGGTCTCGACGAAGTGGTGCAGCACGTCCCACTGGAGACGCTTGAGCCCGGTCGCCGGGGCGCCGTGCGCCAGCGACCAGGCGTCGAGCTCGGCGTCGTCGAGGTCGCGGCCCTGCACGATCGGCGCGTGCTTGGCACCGGTCGCCGTGACCGCCTGCGCGAACTTGCGACCCGTGTAGACGACGACGTCGTGGCCCTCCTCGACGAGGGCGCGCGCCAGCGGCAGCGCGGGTCGCACGTGGCCGGTGACGGGCGTGAGGGTGAACAGGATCCTGCTCATGGTGCGGATCTCCCAGAGTGTCGGGGCATTTCCCCGAACAAGACCCTGGGCGATTCGCCCTGATACATCCCCGCGTCAGTGGTGATGCAGGATCCGGTCGCGCAGGCGCTCGCGCCGCTCGGCGAACCGGTTCCACACGGTCTTCTGGAAGAGCAGCGTGAGCCAGCCCGCGAGCGCCATGCCGACGATGTTGACGCCGAGCTGCAGCGCGCTGCCGCGGACCTCGACCATCTGCCCGAACGCCAGCCCGAGCGCGACGTTGCCCGCGGCCGGCACGGTCGTCACGGAGATGAATACCCCGGCGAGCCCACCGACCCGCGCGGACGTGAGCGAGAGCACCCCCGCCGCGCCAGCGATGACCGCCACGATGAACGACCACTTGTCGGGGGTGTAGATGAACTCGGTGTCTGGCCGCGGTGCTGTGACCTGCTCGACCGTCGCCCAACCGAGCTGCTTGCCGACGAGCGCGGCCACGCACGTCACGGCGATCGCGATCAGGAAGCCGACCACCAGCGTCCACAGCGCGATCCGCAAGAGGTGGAACCGGCGGCGGACCAGCGCGATGCCGAGCGCGGCGATCGGCCCGAACTCCGGTCCGAGCACCATCGCGCCGATGACGAGGATCTGCGAGTCGAGCACGATCGCGATGGCGGCGATGAGGGTCGCGAAGCACATGAAGCTCAGATAGGTCCAGTTGAGCTCCGAGTCGGCGTACGCGCGCCTGGTGACGTCGATCCACACGACCGCGTCGGCGCTGCTGCCCGGGGCGAGGCGCTCGGCGTCGTACCCGGGCTGGGACACCCACGTCTCCACGGGCTCGAGCTGCAGCGTGCCCTCGCGCTGCACACCCAGCTCGAGGAGCTCGTCGAGGATGTCGTTGGCCGCCTCCCTCGCGATGTCCGCGAGAACGACGTCGCCGACGGGCAGCCGCGACGCCCCGTCGAGCACCGCGAGGCTGCTCACCGACGGCGCGCGCTCGAGCGCAGCGACGACGCCCTCGGTCAGGTGCGTCGGGCTCGCGATCCGCAGGTGCAGCACAGCGCCAGTGTGTCGTCGCGGACCCCCCGAACCGGGGAGCCGCTCCGTACCCACTCCCCTGACCGTGGTCAGGTGATCTGTCGGGGTGGCGGGATTCGAACCCACGACCTTCCGCTCCCAAAGCGGACGCGCTACCAACCTGCGCCACACCCCGTGCGCACCCGGCAGCGGCCCTCGCGGGCGACCCGGGTGCACGAGACGCCCTCCTGCACCCGGTACCCTGGGTGCCGCGGTCCGGGCTCGACCAGAGCCGGGACCAGTGCGGACGTAGCTCAATGGTAGAGCCCCAGTCTTCCAAACTGGCTACGCGGGTTCGATTCCCGTCGTCCGCTCCCTGTACGCCGTCGACGACATCTCTGCCGCCGGCTCGAGACATCTCAGCACCGAAACTCCTGGTCTGCGCGACGCCCGCGCCGCCCACCTGCACCTCGTTCATGCACGAACGCCAGCCGCCCCACAGAACCAGCGGTGGGCCGCAGCGGCGCTTTTCGGGCGATCGACATCGTCGCAGCCTCGCTCCAGCCGAGGCCGGATGCCGGTCCGTTGCACCTGGATGCCGCGTGCCGCCGTTCGTCGGCGGCACGCGGCATCCCACGCACTACTTCCGGAAGGTGAACAGCGCGCTGTGCGTCGTCCCGTCGTCGAGCTGCAACGAGAACGTGGCGCACTTCCCGGCCCAGGACTTGTCCGTCTTCCAGACGTAGACGTACTGGTCCGAGGCGGGGTCGTACTGGAGACCGCTGGCACCGGCGCTGGCGGTCTCCTCGATCGCGTCGACCGTCGCCGTGGCAGAGCACGATCCGAACGTGACGGTCGGCGAACCCGCCGCCACGACGCCCGTGCCCTGATCGCCGTGGAGGCTGAACTTCATCGGGACCGCGCTCCCGGCCTTGACCGAGTTCACGACGCCTCCCATGTCGTCGGGGGCTGCGAAGCCGTGCCAGTCGTAGACGACCGAGTAGCTGCAGCTCACGGCGACGGAGGCATTGCCTGCGTTGTCGACAGCAGTCGCCGCGGGGGCTTCTGCGGTCTTGGCGCCGACGGTCGACGTGTCCAGGGAGAAGGTCCCGCTCGACGGTGTCGCCAGGCCGGAGCCGTGCTCCTCGTCGGTCGCCGACCACGAAGCGGCCGCTGATGCACCGAGGAGCACCGGGCTGCTCGGGCACTCGAGCGCCACGACCGGTGCCGTGACATCGGTCGGGGATGCCGACCCAGAGCGGGCGCTCTCGCCGACGATGTTGACTGCCGACACCGAGAAGCGCGCAGCGTCCCCGGGCCAGCCCGTGATCGTCGCCGACGTCACCCCTGCCCCGGTGGTTGCCACCGGGTCCGCCACGCCGTCCTGGTAGACGCGGTAGCCGGTGAGGGGACTCCCACCGTCATCGGGTGCCGTCCACGAGACCGTCACGCCGGTCGGGGTCGCGATGACCGTGGGCGTGCTCGGCGCCTGCGGAACGTTCGCGGCACGGAGGCTGAACGAGTCGAACACGTTGATCGCCGACTGCGCCGCGTCGTGCGACGTGGAGAAGATTCCCGCGTCTTGCGTCTGTGCCGACGAGGCGAGAGTGACCGGGGACCCGATCCGTGAGTAGCTGGTCCCGTCCAGCGAGTAGGACGCCGTGTAGACCTTCCCGAGGCGGGTGAGCTTCACCCACACCGGACGGTAGCTGTCGACCTTGACGTTCGCACTGCTCTCGAGGTAACCGTCGCCGTTCGCGTCCCATTCGAACTCGACTCCGTTGCGACCGGTCACAGCGACCACTGCGTACCCACCCGCTGAGCCTGCTGACGAGATGCTGTTGCGGACCATGACGCCCGACTTCGCCCAGGCGTTCGCGTCGTTCACGGAGACGACCCGGGCAGCGACACTGGCATCGGGCGTGAAGGACGCCGGCCGATAGATGGAGCCGTACTGATCGTCATGCTGGCCCCCACCGCCCCACACGTCTGCCCCCTTTGCCGCGATGCCGAACCCGGAGCCCGACTGCCCGAAGACCGAGGTGGCGTCCGAGGAGTAGGTCGAGAAGCTCGGATCGACCGGGGCGCTCGTCGGGCACTGGCTGAGCCCGACGAGGTTGGCGTTCAGCGGCGTCCGGTACTGCGGCGCGACGCCGGCGTCGCACATCACGGCCAGGGCGGCCGCCGGCCAGCTGGCGCCGGGCACCTTGACGTTGTTGATGAGCAGGTTGCGGTGCGCGGCCGCGTTCGGTGTCGACGCACCGCCGGAGTTGTACCAGTTGTTCTGGAGCACGTTGTCGCTGGTGTTGTTGCGCAGGCTGTAGCCGTTGGTAAACGCCCACGCACCGCCACCCTGCAAGACGTTGTTCTCGTAGGTGAGGTATCGGGAACCCTCGTCGGCGTACAACGCCACTCCGGAGATGTTGAAGAGGTAGTTCTTGTCGATGACGGTCCCGGGGCTGGCCGACAGGTTGTACACCGTGCCGCCGTCCGCGAAGCGGCCCTTGGTGTTGTGCACCAGGTTCGCCTCGACGCGGTTGTCCTTCAAGGTCGTGGGTGTCGTGTAGAGCGGGTTCCACTTGTAGTACCCACGGTCGACGTAGTCGTTCGAGCCTCCGGCGTCATTGATGCCCCAGCCGAAGCCGGTGTCGATGCCGTCGTATGGCACGTTCTGCACCTCGTTGTGCAGGATCTGGGCCCGCGTGACATAGGTGCTGAGGATGCCGCCGTTGTCCTTGTAGTCGACGGAGACGCGATCCACGGTGTTGTCCCGGATCAGGATGTCCTGGTTGGTCATTCGCGGGTCGCTCGGGTGGTGCGCGTCGGGCAAGACGCCTCCGACGGCGATGCCGTGGCCGGCGTCCTCGGTGAACCGGTTGCCGATCACCTGCACGTTGCTCGCCCCGAGGCCCACCCCCGTGGCCGTCGCGTTGGCGTCGTTGCCGATGCCGAGGGCGGACTGGCCGAGTCCGGTGAACGCGTTGTTCGTGAAGGTGATCCGGTTCGCGGCGGAGACCTGCACCGCGGCGGGCTCCTGGTGCCAGGTCGTGCGCGCGCGCTCGAACATCTCGCACCCGCGGGCGCAGCTCGTGAAGGCATCGCTCGGACGGTAGGGGTAGCTTCCGCTCAGGAACGTCCCGTTCTGCTGGTCCGCGTAGCCCTCGGCCGAGGACGGCCCCAGCCACGAGGTGCCCGAGAACTGGATGCCGGTGAAGGCAAGGCCCGAGATCGGCGCGTCGTACGTGCCGCCGATGCTCAGCAGGGACTGCAGCCGAGGCAGCTCCACGTCCAGGTCGTTGGGGTCGATGCCGCTCACGGGCTTGTAGTAGAGCTTGCCTGCGCCGGGGCTGATGTACCACTGCCCGGGATCGGTCAGGAAGCGGAGCGAGTTCTCGAGGTACCAGGTCGGCGCGGCGAGCAACGAGCTCTGGTTCGTGTCCCAGCCCCAGGTGTTGTTGTCCCAGCCCGGCTGCTTCATCGTGATGGTGGTGCCGGTGATGCTCTCGACCTGCGAGTACCGGTCAGTGAAGTCGCCCATCGACTCGAACTCGATCCGGCCCTGGTCGGGAAGCGTCGCGAGGTCGTTGAGCGCAGCGTTCTTGATCGTGATGCCGGTCGCCGTGAGCGCGACGTCCGAGCTTGTCACCTTGATGCCTGCCCGGGGCGCCAGGACCCCGTTGACCACCAGCTGACGAGTGTCGAGCCCGGCTGGCGTCGGCGCCTCCCAGATGCCGGCTCCGGCGGCTGATTGCTGCCAGCCGGTGACTCGGCTCGCTCCCGTGATGACCGGATGGGCGCCCGGGGCGGCGCTCCACTCGACGGTGTGGTCGCCGCCGCCGGCGGCAGCATCGAACCGCAGCGGCGAACCGATGCGATAGGTGCCGTCGGCGAGCTGGACGGTGATGTCGCCGTCTTTCGGCGCTCCCTGGACGACAGCCAGGGCCTGTTCGATCGAGCAGGGGTCGGACTGCGTGCACGACCCTGACATGCCGCCGTCGGGTGCGGCGTAGAACGTCACGGGTGACGCTGCCTGCGCACTGGTCGCGGTCAACGCTGAGGCGACCACGGCGACGGCACTGAGGGTTGCGGCCGCCGAGCGCGCTCTGCGCCGCCGGGCTCGGGGAGGTGGCTGGAGAATTCCTGACGTCGATGTCATGTGATCTTCCCGCTTCGTGGAGGCGTCGATGCCTGACGCGGCCAGGGTAGTCACATGTATGACGTATGACAACACTCTTCGTCCTCCGCCTCCACGAATAGCGGCCCGCGCCGCCGATCCACTCGTCTCAGATCGCCAGAAGCTGCTCGGCCGAGTCGACCGCCAGGTCGCAGAAGCACTCGCACGCCTCGTAGCAAGCTCACCCACGGTCGAGCCCGGATGGCGGAGAACGCGCGATTCAGAATGCCGGCGCCGCGCCCTCGCTCCTATTCCAGAAGGACGCGGACGTCCCACGGCCCCAGCTCGACCAGCGCGTCGGCCTCCAAGGGCTCGGTGGAGAGCAGATCCGTGACGTCGGTCGGCAACCGCACCGAGCAGGCGTCCCACGACCAGTTGTGCAGGACTCGCAGCCGACGACCTGCGGCCGTCGTCGCTGAGGTCGCCGTGATCGAACCGGTGTTCAGCGAGCTCCAGGCGTCCCTGTCAGCCGGCATCGCCCAGGACAGCAGCGCAGCCGACAGTTCCGCGTTGGGGACGGTACCGACGACGGTGACGCGCCCCAGCCCCGCCTCGGTGGTGGTGATCGCCGGATACAGGCCGAACGCGGGGTGCTGATACCGGGCGAGGATCTGGACCGAGTTGTCCGAGACCCGCAAGTAGTCGACCCATGCTGCGCCGGCGGCGGCGTCGGGCAGCTCCAGTGCGTCGTCGGAGCCCGTCACGCGCACCGGAGTCGCCAGGTTGCTGAACTCCTGGTAGCTGACGCCCGCGGTGGCGGCGAGCCGCGCCGGCTTGACCTCCGCGCGCGCTCGGGCCTCGGTGTCCGCATAGCCAGTGCGCGGTCCGAGCACCAGGTGTCCGCCCGCCTCGGCGTAGTCGCGCAACCAGTCGAGCAGCGCGTCGCTGGCCACGTAGAGCGCAGGCGCCAGCAGGACGGGCAGCTCGGCGGCGACCTCGGCCGGATCGCGGAGCCGCGTGCCGTCGCCCTGTTCGACCAGCTGGACGTCGTGGACGATTCGCACCGGCGCACCGGCGTCGAACGCTCCCCGGTAGAAGGCGTGCACTATCCGCTGGTAGCTGTCGGGGTCCGCGGAGCCGTCGGTGCGGGCGAGCGCCGGCTGACCTTCGAGGCCCCACATCGACTCGTTGGACCACAGCAGCCCCACGGCAGCGTCCGGGACGAGTCCGCTCAGGTGATCCTGGGCAGACGCGATCTCTGCACCCAGCGCGGCCAGCTGCTCGTAGACCCGCCCGGGCCGCTGGTCGTGCGGGAGGATTCCGATCCAGTACGTCTCGGCGCCGAAGTGCAGTGTGTGCCAGTGCCAGTACTCGATCATTCGTGCGCCCCGGGCGATCATTGCCCAGGCGGCCTGTCGCCACTGGCCATCGAACGCGGGCGCGTTCATGGCCGGGCCACCGATGGCCCCGGCATTCGTCTCGGTGACGAGGAACCGCGCCTGCTTCGAGGAGTACATCCGGTCTGCGCTGTGGAAGATCGCCCAGGCCCCGTTCACCGTCCAGCCCAGCGGGACGTGTTCTGTGGCTGGGAGAGCGAGACCGTCCTGCATCGCGTAGTAGGGATTGCCCGCGGTCACATCCAGCGCTGCCGTCAGCTCCGGGTCCTGCACTCCTGGCCTGTCGTAGGCGATGCAGGTGGTCACGAACCTCTCGGTCCCAGCGATCTCCCGGACGATCTCGGCCTGCCAACCGATGAACTCGGTGACCATCCGGGCCTGGAACTTCCGCCAGGCGAGGTCGTACTGCGGTTGGGCGTTGCTGTCCGGTCGCCAGAGATCCGCCCAGGTCGTGAGCCGATGCGACCAGTAGACGAGTCCCCACTCCCGGTTCAGCGTCTCGACGTCGCCGTAGGTGCGGCGCAGGTCGTCGACGAAGGCCTGGAACACACCCTCGTTGTGCAGCAGCTCGAGACCGGGTTCGTTGTCCACCTGGAACCCGACCACTGCGGGATGGTCGTGGTAGCGCCCGACGACGGCACGGATCACGCGCTCGGCGTGGAATCGGTAGGCGGCGTGCGTCAGGTCCATCTCTTGACGGGCCCCCCAACCGATGCGCTCGCCGGTGCGTCGCTCACCGGCGATCTCGGGATACTTGCGCGCCAACCACGGGGGTACGGCGTAGGTGGGCGTACCCAGCACGACGGCGATCCCTCGCGAACGCGCGCCGTCCAGGACTGGCTGCAGCCAGTCAAGGTCGAACACTCCGTCCTCTGGCTCCCAGGTGGCCCACGTGGACTCGCCCACCCGGATCACGGTGAACCCAGCTTCCTGCATGAGGTCGAGGTCGTGGTCAAGCCGCGGGGAGGGTTGGTACTCGTGGTAGTACGCGGCGCCGAAGAGCACGCGGTCGTCAATGTCCGTCAAGGCAACGAGGTCCTCATCTGTTGGGGCAGGCGAGACCGGCGACGTCGCCGATCGTGGTCACTCTTCGCTCGTGGTCGTCGCCGAACCGGTCCGAACATGCCGCACGTTTCGGTGCGTGCCCTGGCCGTTGAGGCTCCGCCGGCGGCGAGGCACCCCCGCGCCAGGAATATCGCGGGGGCGCCTCGCCAGGCGGTGCCAGCAGCTGTGCTACGGGGTCTCGGTCGCGGCGACGGTCTGGCACCGCGGGTCGATACCGCCGAGGTTGACGTTGAGCTCCGTGCGGTACTCGGGGGCGACGCCCGCTGCGCAGATGACCTCCCACGCAGCGCTGGGCCAGTTGCTCCCGCTGACCTTCACGTTGTTGATGAGCCGGTTGTTGCGCTGCGCGGCGTTCGGGATCTGGGCCCCGCCGGAGTTGTACCAGTTCTCCTGCAGCGTGTTGTCGTTCGTGCCGTTGCCCGCGTCGTACGCGTTGGTGAACACCCACGTGTTCAGGCCACTCAGAACGTTGTGCTGCGAGAGCGTGTAGCGGCTGCCCTCGTCCAGATAGATGCCGACGCCGGAGACGTTGTACAGGTAGTTGTTCTCGATCACCGTCCCCGGGCTCGCCGAGAGGTTGTAGATGTTGCCCGAGTCGGCGAAGGAGGCCTTGATGTCGTGCACGAGGTTGCCCGCGACCAGGTTGTCCTTGAGCGTCGTCGGCGTCTGGTAGAGCGGGTTGTACTTGTAGTACCCGCGGTTGACGTACGGCTGGGAGCCGCCGGCGTCGTTGATCCCCCAGCCGTAACCGGTGTCGATCGCGTAGGCGAGGTTCTCGACCTCGTTGTGGACGATCTGCGCCCTGGTCACGTAGGTGCTGAGGATGCCGGAGTTGTCCTTGTACTCCACGGCGACGTGGCTGATGGTGTTGTTCTCGATGAGGATGTCCTGGTTCGTCATCCGGGGGTCGCTGGGATGATGCGCGTCCGCCCGAATCCCCCCCACGAACAGGGCGTGGCCACCGACCTGGGTGAACACGTTGCCGGTCACGTCGATGTTGCTGGCGCCGAGCCCGACACCGGTGAGCGTCGCGTTGTCGTCGTTGCCGATGCCAAGGCCCGACGACCCGAGGTTGCGGAAGGTGTTCCCCGCGAACGTGATGTGGTCGGCGGCGGACACCTGCACGGCGGAAGGCTCCTGGAACCAGGTGTTGCGCGTCCGCTCGTACTGCTCGCAGCCGCGGCTGCAGCTGGTGAAGGCGTCGGCGGGGCGGTAATCGACCGTGCCCTTGAGGTAGCCCCCGTTCTGCTGGCTGGCGTAACCGTCGGGCGAGGAGGGGCCGAGCCAGGAGGTGCCGGTGAAGGTGAGACCGCTGAACTCGAGGTGGGAGACGGGGGCGTCGTAGGTGCCGCCGACGCTGATGAGGGCCTGCACTCGCGGGAGCTCGATGTCGAGGTCCTGTGGGTTCACGCCGTCCGCGGGCTTGTAGTAGAGCTTGCCCGCGTCGGGGTCGACGTACCACTCCCCTGCCTGGTCCAGGAAGCTGAGCGAGTTGTCCAGGTACCAGTGCGGCTTGGCGAGCAGCGAGTACTGCGCCGTGTCCCAGCCCCACGTGTTGTTGTTCCAGGCGGGCTGGGCCATCGTGATCGTGTTGCCCGCGATGCTCTGCACCGGGGAGTAGCGGTCGGTGAAGTCGCCGAGTGACTCGAACTCGATCCGGTTCTGCTTGGGCAGGTTCGCCAGGTAGGCGAGCGCAGGGTTGTTGATCGTCATCCCCGTCGGGGTGAGCGTCAGGTCGCTCAGCGCCACGCTGGTCGAGGCCCGCGGAGCGTCGACGCCGTTGACGTAGAGCTGCCGGGTGTCGAGACCGGCTGGCGTGTCCGCGACGTAGATGTTCTTGGCCTGGTCGTACTGCTGCCAGCCCGTGAGCTGGGTCGAGCCCGAGATCTCGGGGTGGGCGCCCGGGGCAGCCGTCCAGCGCACGGTGTGCCCGTCCTGGCCGCTGTCCTGTGCACGGAACTCGAGCGGGTGGTCGATGCGATAGGTGCCGTCGGCGAGCACGACGGTGACGTCGCCCTTCCCCTTGGCGGCCTCGTGTCGCACCACGCCCTGCACCTGCTCCAGCGAGCACGGGTGCTGCTGCTGGCACTCCCCTTGGTCGCGACCGTCGGGTGACGCGTAGTAGACGCTGTCCTTCTCCGGTGGTGTCGCCTGGGCGACCGATGCGCCCACGCCACTCAGGAGCAGGGCTCCCGCGCCGGCAGCTCCGGCAGTCGCTCGCCACCGGCCCTTCCTTCGAACAGAAACTTCCCCCGTGCGTGACATCAATGTCATGGCTGTTCGCTTCCGTGATGGTGATCGGGGCCGCTTTGCCCCGTTCCACAAAATCATACGTATGATGTATGCGCAAGCCTCACGCGGCGGAAGCACGGCCTCTCGCATGCGGCCCCGCCCGGCGCCCCTCGTGCCTCGATGGCCGGCCGGCCGCCGGCGCGTCCAGGCGTCCCCGACGTGCCTGGCATGGTCGACGCCGCCTCGTCGGCCGACCCGGCCGCGATGGCGACAGAGGTCTGCTCGTGGAACGCGGCGGGCACGTCTGCGGAGTGCCGGCTGCCTTCCGTGCCCGCTCGAACAGCGACCGCGCGACGCGCTCCGCCATGCGGTTGTGCGACAGCGCCTTCACGGTCTCCTGGAAGGAGACGTCGGCCGCCTGGAAGCGTGGGAACTCGTCGAGGGACGTCCGTCTGCTCCAGGGTGCCGTGCAACGCCTCGGCTCGATGTTCGAGCGTGTGGCCGCCTCTCTGCGCTTCACGCCCCGTCGGAGGGCCGTTGGCTCATCGCCCGAGCCAGCCGCCGTCGACGGGAAGGGTGACACCGTCGACGTAGTCGGAGGCGGACGACGCGAGGAAGACCACCGCCCCGCCGAGGTCGGCGGCTCTGCCCCACCGGCCGGCGGGGATCCGCTCGAGGATCGCCCGAGACCGCTCGGGGTCGTCCTGCAGGGCCTGGGTGTTGTCGGTCGCGATGTAGCCAGGTGCGATCGAGTTCACGTTGACCCCGTGCGATGCCCACTCGTTCGCGAGGGCCTTGGTGAGCCCGGCGACGGCGGACTTCGACGCGGTGTACCCGGGGACGTTGATCCCGCCCTGGTAGCTGAGCAGGCTCGCGGTGAAGATGATCTTCCCGGAGCCGCGCTCGAGCATCGGCCGCGCGACGAGCTGAGTCAGCACGAAGTGGCTCGTGAGGTTCACCTCCAGGACGCGGTCCCACCAGTCGACGGGATGCTCCGCGGCCGGCATCCGGGCGATCGTGCCGGCGTTGTTGACGAGGATGTCGGGCGCCCGCTCGGCGAGCTCTCCTCCGAGCGTGGTGACCGCCTCACGATCGCCGAAGTCCACCGCAAAGCTCTGGAACGTGCGCCCGTGCGACTCGACCGCCCTCGCCACGGCACTGCCTTCGCGCTCGAGAGTGGCGCTCACACCGATCACGTCGGCACCGGCGGCCGCGAGCGCTTCCGCGAGGGCGAATCCGATGCCGCGCCTTGCACCGGTGACGACGGCGAGCCGTCCGGTCAGGTCGAACGGGTTCACTGGGCGCCCTCCTCGGCGGCGACGTCCACCAGGATCTTCATGGCGAGCCCTCTCTCGAGGTCGTCGAAAGCGGCTCGCACCGCGGTCAGAGGCACGACCTGCGAGATGAGCAGCTTGCTGGGCACGACCCCGTCGGCCAGCAGGGAGCTCGCCGTCTCGAAGTCGGACCGCTCGTAGACGCGGGCGCCCAGGATCCGGAGCTCGCGCCAGAAGACCTGCTTGAGATCGACCTCTCTGGGGGCTCCGTGGATCGCGACGACGACGATCGTCCCTCGAACCTTGGCCAGCCCGGTGGCGGCGGCGACCGCGGCCGCAGCGCCGGAGACCTCGAAGACCACATCGGCGCCTGCGCCGTCGGTCCATGCGGCGACCCAGGCGGCCTGATCGGTCGCGCGGGGGTCGACGGCCACGTGACCGAGCTGTTCGATCTGCGCGCGACGGTGGGGGTCGGGCTCGACGATCGCGACGATCGCGCCGACGTGCCGCGCGACCGTCGCGATCAGGACCCCGATCGGCCCGCCCCCGAGCACGACCACATGGTCGCCGGGTGCAACCTCACCGCGGCGCACGTCGTGGACGGCGACGGCCGTGGGCTCGACGAGCGCCGCGACGTCCAGGGCCAGGCCCGCGGGGAGCGCGACGAGCGTCTGGGCCGGCACGTTCCACAGCGTCTGCAGCGCACCCGGGGAGTCGATACCGATGAACTCCAGGTTCTGGCAGATGTGCTGATGACCGGCAAGGCACGCCGGGCAGGTCCCGTCCCAGGCGAGCGGCATGACCGTCACGGCATCACCCGTCGACCAGCCGTCGACGCCTTCGCCCACCCTCTCGATCGTCCCGCTCATCTCGTGACCAAAGATCAGCGGTGTGGTCACGCGGGCATCCATGGCCCCGTGGACGACGTGCAGGTCCGTCCCGCACAGACCGACGAAGGCCACGCGGACCTGCACGTGACCGCTGGGCGGTGGCACGGGCTCCGACGCGAGGACCTCGACCGTCCCGTTCCCTGCATATGCAGCACTGCGCACAGCGCGTCTCCTTCGGTGTCGGCCGGCGACCGTCGTGGTCACGATCCGGTGTCGGACTGTACCGGAGGATTGAGCAAACGTCACATGTATGATCTACTACTGGGCGTCGCCCGGCTCACCGTTGAGGCGCCTGTTTCTCCAAGGAAGAAGGAACTAGGACACATGACCAGACAGCCCTCGCGTGCCGTGCTGAGGCGGCCACGTCACGTCTTGCTCGCGGCCGCGGTCGCAGCCTCGCTCCTGACCGTCAGCGCCTGCTCCGGCTCCTCGGGCGACGGCGGGGCGTCGGACGGCGCGTCGAACGCCTACGGCTTCGATGCGGTCAAGCAGGACCCGTCCGCACCGATCACCGTCTGGGTGGATGCGTCCYGCCAGCCTGCGGTCGACGCCTTCGAGAAGGCCTATCCCGACGTCAAGCTCAAGGTCGAGACCTACGACGGAGGYGCGGACGGCTCAGGGTCGTTCCAGACCAAGATCGAAGCGTTCAACCAGGCCGGCAGCGGTTGGCCCGACGTCGTCTTCTCGACGCAGAACAACGATGCCGCGTGGGCCAGCCAGGGCACCGACCCGTTCGCGGCGCCGGTGGACAAGGGCCTGTTCGACAAGACCTTCCTGGACGGCTTCACCCAGGGTGCCCTCGCACCGCTCACGGTCGACGGCACCGTGTACGGCTTGCGCAACGACCTCGCCCCCACGGTGACCTGGTACGACAAGGCACTGATGGACCAGTTCGGGTACACGCCGCCGACCACGTGGGAGGAGTACGAGGCGCTCGGCAAGAAGGTCGCCGCCGAGCACCCCGGCTACATCGTGGGCGACATCGGTGACTCCTGGACCCCGGAGGTGTACTTCTGGGGTGGCAAGGCGCCGATGAACACCATCACGGGTGCCGACCAGTTCAGCGCAGACGCGTCCGACCCGAAGACGGTCGCGATGGCGAAGGTCATCGACAGCCTGAACGACGCCGGCGCCCTCGCGCAGGAGAGCGTCTTCAGCCCCGAGTTCCTCCAGAAGTACACCGGCAAGGTGCTGATGCTCCCCGGGCCGGTGTGGTTCTCGGGCGCGCTCTTCAGCAACCCGGACTCCCTGAACGCCCAGCCGGGGACCGTGGCCGCGGGGCTGCCTCTCGCGTGGGAGGGTGACGACGCGGCTGCCGGCAACGTCGGCGGCGGGACGTGGTTCATCTCGCAGCACTCGGCGAACCTGGAGGCCGCCAAGGAGTTCCTGACGTTCGTCACGAGCGACGACCGCTACCAGGTGGACCTGGCGTCCGGACTGCCGGCGTACCAGGCTGCGGCCGACAAGTGGCTCGCCAAGCAGGCCGAGGCCGGGTTCTTCGGCGACGACTTCGCGCAGAACGTCACGGCCGCGGCCGCCACGATCTGGGACGGCTGGGGCTACCCCAAGTTCAGCCAGGAATCCGTCTGGGCCAAGACCGTCACCCCGAAGCTCGCCGGCGGTGACAGCCTCGTCGACCTGCTTCCCACCTGGGAGAAGGCGCTCAAGAACGAGGCCCAGGCGAACGGCTACAAGGTCAGCTGACGTGTCGATCGCAGAACGCACCACCTCGCCCGCCGGTCCCGCAACCCGGGACCGGCGGGCAGGCCGCCCCCGCTCGTTGACAGGCCGCTGGAACCGCATCTCCTACGCCTTCGTCTCGGGATACGTGCTCCTCACGCTCGCGTTCGGCGTGTTCCCGACCATCTACGCGCTGCGGATGTCGTTCACAAGCTCCGAGGGAACGTTCTCGGGGGTCGACAACTTCCAGCGGGTGATCGACGACTTCCGCTTCTGGCCTGCGGTCCAGCACGTCGCGGCATTCGTCGTGATCTGGCTGGTCGGTCTCCTGATCTTCGTGACGATCCTCGCCCTGCTCGTGCACCAGATCGGCACCCGTTGGCTCAGCTCCGGCGTGCGCTTCGTCTACTACATCCCCGGCGCGCTGGCCGGCGCCTCGGCGGTGGTGCTGTGGCTGTTCGTCCTCGACCCGACCGTGAGCCCCGTCTCCGGCGTCCTGCACGCGTTCGGCTTCAACAGCTTCGTGGAGACCATCTCGCCGGGGAACCTGCCGGTGATCTTCGCCGTGATGGCGTTCTGGACGGGAGCCGGCGGCTGGATCGTCGTGATGTACGGCGCCCTGAACAGCATCCCGACCGAGGTGCTGGAGGCCGCTCGCATCGACGGCGCCGGTGTGGTGCGCACCGCGCTGCACATCCAGCTGCCGATGCTGCGCAAGTGGATCTCGTACATGGCGATCATGTCGCTCGCCGCAGGCACGCAGCTGTTCGTCGAGCCCAAGGTGCTATCGCAGGCCAGCCACGGCGTCGTGCCCAACGACTACTCGCTCAACCAGCTCGCCTACCTGTACGCGTTCAAGCAGCAGGACCTCAACGGCTCGGCCGCGATCGCGGTGATGCTGCTCGTGGTCTCCCTCGGCCTGAGCGTGTTCTTCGTCATCCGAGGAGGACTCTTTGAGCGCGACTGATCTCGCCCTCGACGCCCGCACGCCAGCCACCCGAGAGGGACGGCGCCGGCAGGCGAGACTCGAGAAGACGCCCGGTGACTGGCTGGCCGATGTGGTGAAGATCGTCATCGCGATCTTCTTCGTGCTGTTCTTCGTCATCCCGATCGTCTGGCTGCTGTTGGCCTCCACCAAGTCACCGCACGACCTGATCACCACCGGCCCCTTCACGGCCGGGACGCTCTCGGACCTCTCGGCGAACTGGCACGAGCTGGTCACGTTCCAGGACGGCATCGTCTTCCGGTGGCTCGGGAACTCGGCGTACTACTCGGTCGCGGCACTGGTGATCACCCTGGTGACCACGATCCCGGCCGGGTACGCGCTCGCCCTGAGCAGCTTTCGGGGCCGACAGCTGCTGCTCACCACGACACTGGTCGTGATGCTGATCCCCAACACAGCCCTGGTCCTGCCGATCTTCCTCGAGCTGTCGGCGGTGGGCCTGATCGGCAAGCCGCTCGCCGCGATCCTGCCTTTCTCGTTCTTCCCGTTCGGGGTCTACCTGACCTACATCTACTTCTCGACGAGCGTCCCGCGCGACCTCCTCGACGCTGCCCGCATCGACGGCTGCGGCGAGCTCGCGGTCTTCCTGCGCGTCGCGATGCCGCTCGCGACACCGGTGATCGCGCTGGTGGGCTTCTTCAGCTTCGTGGCGAACTGGAACAACTTCTTCCTGCCGTTCCTCACCGTCCCCGGCCCCCGGTCCCCGATCCAGGTCGGCCTGACCGATCTGCTCTCGAACGTGCCGTCGTTCAACCCGACGTCCGCAGGCGTCACAGCAATCCAGCTGCCGACCCTCGCTGTCGCGACGGTCCTGTCCGTCCTTCCGGTCCTGCTCATCTTCCTGTTCTCGCAGCGGTTCCTCGTTGCGGGGCTGACGGCGGGCGGGACGAAGGAGTGAACATGGAGCGATTCGCCTTCGTGGTCGACGTGGTCCCCGAGAAGCGCGACGAGTACCTCCGGCTGCACGCGGACGTGTGGCCCCAGGTCGAAGCTCTGCTCTCGGCGCACCACGTCACCAACTACTCGATCTTCCTGATCGAGAACACGCTGTTCGGGTACTACGAGTACACCGGCGACGACCACGAGGCCGACCTGGCCGTCGTGGACGCCGATCCCGTCACCCGGGAGTGGCTCGCGCTCACCGACCCGTGCCAGACCCCGTTCGGGCGCTCCGCGGCACCGACGGACGGGTGGCGCAGGCTCGAGGAGCTCTGGCACCTCCCGTGAGACACCTCCTCGATTCCCACCTGCACATGTGGGAGCGGGCCAAGCACCCGCAACCCTGGCTCGATGCCCAGCCGATGGCCGCGATCGACCGGGACTTCCCGCCCGACGCGGCCGTCGCCGAGCTCTCGGTCCACGGGGTCGAGGGCTGCGTCGTCGTGCAGGCCGTCAACGAGCTCTCGGAGACCGTCGACCTCCTCGAGACGGCCCACGAGACGGCAGCCATCTGCGGCGTCGTGGGCTGGCTCGACCTCACGTCGGACGTCCCGGAGCAGGTCGAGGTGCTCCGCGCGTCGCCGGGCGGCGACCTGCTGGTCGGCGTCCGGCACGTCACCTTCGTGGAGGCGGACCCGCGGTGGCTCGCCCGCGACGACGTCCGGCGCGGGCTCTCGGCCCTCGGCAACGCAGGCCTGGCGTTCGACGTGCTGATTTCCCACCACCAGCTCCCCCTGGCGGCCGACGTCGCCCGCCGGCTCCCCGGGACCAGGTTCGTGCTGGACCACCTGGGCAAGGTCCCGATGCGCAGTCCCGAGCTGGCGGCCTGGGCGCGGAACCTCGCCGAGCTCGCGCGCTGCCCGAACGTGGCCATGAAGGTGTCTGGCATCGTCACCGAGGACGACTGGTCCGGATGGTCCACAGCCAGGCTTCGGCCCGTCATCGACCACGCGCTCGCCACCTTCGGGGCCGAGCGGCTGCTGTTCGGCTCCGACTGGCCGGTCGTCGAGCTCGCCGGCGGCTACGGCCCCTGGCTCGCGGCCTACCTCGAGCTCACCGACGGCCTGTCGCAGACCGAGCGCGACGCGATCGACGGTGTCAACGCGACCCGCGTCTACGGGCTGTCATGACGGCCCTCCCCGACCGCCCGCTGAGCGGCACCGGTCTGCACATCTCCGAGATCGGGTTCGGTGCGTCCACGCTGGGCAACCTGCACCGCCCGATGACCGAAGACGACGCCTCCCGGGCGGTCGAGCGTGCGTGGGGGCGCGGGGTGCGGTACTTCGACACCGCGCCGCACTATGGCCTGGGCCTGTCCGAGCGCCGCTTGGGAGCGGTGCTGCAGGGACTCCCCCGAGACGAGTTCGTCGTGTCCACCAAGGTGGGTCGACTGATCCGTCCGAACCCGCGGCCGACGGAACTCGACGACGACGGGTTCGCGGTGCCCGGCGACCTGAGACGCGAGTGGGACTTCAGCGTCGAGGGCGTGCGCACGTCGATCGAGGAGTCCCTCGAGCGCCTCGGCCTGGACCGGATCGACATCGCGTATGCCCACGACCCGGACCTCGTGAGCCCGTCGACCGGTAGACAGGCTCTCGAGGCGCTCGCCGAGCTCCGCGCGGAGGGTGTCGTCCGCGCGATCGGTGTCGGCACCAACGCCCCCGACAAGGTGCCGGGGCTCTTCGACAGCGGCCTGGCCGACGTCGTGATGGTGGCCGGCCGCTACACCCTGCTCGAGCAGGGCGGACTCGCCACGGCGCTGGAGCCCGCACGCGCGCACGGCGTCGCGGTCGTCGTGGCGGGCGTGTTCAACTCCGGCCTCCTCAGCAGCCCCTGGCCCGCGGAGGACGCACGCTATGAGTACCAGCGCGCACCGCGTGGGCTGATCGAGCGGGCGCAGGCACTGGCCCGGGTCTGCGAGGACCACGGCACGACCCTCCCGGCCGCTGCGATCGCATTTCCTCTGCAGCACCCTGCGGTCGCAGGGGTCGTTCTGGGGATGCGCACCGTCGCGCAGGTCGACGCGAACCTCGACCGCTACTCCGAGGACGTGCCCGCGGCGCTGTGGGCCGATCTGGAGAGCGAGGGTCTTCTGGCGTCGTCGGTGTCCTGACCGGAGCGCCACCTACCGGTCGACGCGAGGACCGCCGCCCCTACCGGTCGGCCGAGCACCGCCCCGGCTGCGAGCTTCAGCACGTCCCCCGGGCTCGCCATCCAGGTGTCGACGGGCGTCGTCATGCCGCCCGACGTCTCGGCGGGAAGAACCTGACCCGGCCAAGTGCGAGCTTCAGTGCCGCCTGCAGCGCCGTCGCCGTCGCGACTCCGGGCACAGGCAGAAGCCCGCGCTCCCGTGCTCTCTCGACGACCGACCGGTCACGCCCGCGCGACACCACGATGGAGACGCCGGCATCGGCCGTCGCATCGACCTGATCGGAGTCCAGCACGGCGCCGGCACCGACGAGGAGTCCACCTGGCGCGACATGGTCCGTCTCACGCCGAGCGCGGCCGCCCGTTCGAATTGTCACCTCGCGACCGGTAGGCGACCCGCCAGGAGCACCTCGGCCAGAGGGGTCGCACACGGTTCGTCGTCCGCGACGACGATCGGGACGGCCCGGTGGACCGTGAGCGAGTCGCCGACGCTATCGGCCGCTCTGACGAGCGTCGTCCGATCGCGACTCGGGCACGAGTCGCAGGCCGGCGCGGTCGGGGCGGACGTGCGGCCCGTCCTTCTGGGCCCACCACCCGTCCAGCGGCACCGCCTGAGCGATGCGTGTCTCGTCGATCGTCGTGCCGTGACCCGGCTTGTCCCCGAGCACGATGCCACCGTCGGCGATCTCGTAGTCCACCGTCATGCCGAGCGGGGCTCCGAGGTCCTGCAGCTCCGCCGAGAGGTGGTTCGGGACAGCCGCAGCGGCATGGAAGACGGGATTCGCAGTCGACCCGACGGGGCTGATGGGCAGGTCACGGCTGTGACTGACGGCCGCGACACGCAGGAAGTGCGTGATCCCCCACATGCTGCCGACCTGCACGATGTCGACGGCGCCGGCGTCCAGCAGCGGCTTGAACTGCTCCAGACCGGTGAGGTTCTCGCCGGTGGCGACGCCCGCGCGAACAGCGCGACCGACCATCGCCATGCCGTCGGCGTCCCAGCGACGCAACGGCTCCTCGACCCAGGACAGGTCGATCTGCTGCTCCACAGCGTGGATGTACCGGATCGCCTGCTTGCGGTTCCAGGACTCGTTGGCGTCCAGCATGATGCCCGGCCGGGGCGTGTTGGCCGAGAAGATGTCACGCACGCGCGCCAACCTGACGAGGTCGCTGTCCAGGTTCAGGCCGCCCTTCACCTTGACGCTCGTGAAACCGCGGGCGACCCACTCGCCGTACAGGTCGTCGAGCTCGTCGTCGGGGATCGCGATCTCCAGCGCCGAGGCATAGGCGGGCACGAACCGGTCGCGCGCGCCGAGGGTGCGCCACAGGGGCTCGTCCGCGATCTTCGCCTTGAGGTCCCACAGGGCCATGTCGAGGGCACCGATGCCGCCGAACGTTGCCCCCACGTGGCCGCTCTTGAACACACGGGCCAGCATGCGGTCGTAGAGGGCGACGGTGGCACGCGGGTCCTCGCCCTCGATCGCGGCGAAGACCCGCTCGATGTCGGCGTGGGAGCCGATCCCGATCCCCTCGAGACCCTCGTCCGTCTCGAGGACGACGACGGGCACCTCGGTGATGCCGTCCCGGATGAAGCCGTTGACGTCACCGACCGGACGCCCCCAGTCCTGGAGTGTCGTCACGGTCCGGTACCCGGTGATTCTCATTCGCTCACACGTCCTCTTCGGCGCGCGGTCGGCCGCAGTGCCGCCACAGAAAAGAGCATACATCACACGTCTGCCCAGTAGGTGCTTCCGCATATACTCCCGCCATGACCGTTCCTGACCCGGCCGTAGACGGCCCGCGCATCCCCTCCATCCAGGACCGGATGCCCGCGCAACGCCTGGGCGTGGCGGTCGTGGAGGCGCTGGTCAACGTGATCGTGACGGGGCAGCTCGCGCCCGGCGACACGTTGCCGCCGGAGGTCCCGCTCGCCAAGCAGTTCGGCGTCTCGCGGACCGTCCTTCGCGAGTCGGTCAAGCGACTCGAGGAGAAGGGGCTCGTCTCGGTCGGTCAGGGCCGCGGGACCACCGTGCAGCCCACCCGGTCGTGGAACATGATGGACCGCGTCGTCCTGACGGCTCTCATCGCGCACGACGAGACGCTGGGAGTCCTCGACGAGCTCAGCATCGTCCGCGCCCGCCTCGAGGCCGCCATGGCCGCCGACACCGCCCGCGTCCGCTCGTCGGAGGAGCTCGAGGCGCTGCGGCAGGCCTTGGAGTCCATGCGCGCGTCGCTCGACGACCCCAGCGCCTTCGGTGCGTCCGACGTTCGCTTCCACGACATCGTCATGGAGATCTCCGGCAACCGGCTCGCCGAGAGCATCGCCCGGTCGCTGTTCGAGCGTGCGCGCGACAGCGCGCGGTACCACGGCATGACGCCGCCGTCGTTCCACGAGCAGACGCTGCGCGAGCACGAAGCCGTGTTCGCGACGATCGAGGCCCGCACCACGGAGGCCGCCGAGCACGCGATGTACTCGCACATCATCGACGCCTGGCAGCGCCGCCGGCTCCCGGACCACTCGGGCACCAAGCCGCGCCGCACGTAGGTACTGCGGGGCGCTGGGAGCGCCGAACAGTTCGGACCCGCAGGCTCTGGGCCGGCCCCGCGGGCGTCACCCGATCCAGCGAGCTGCGGCCTCGTATGTGGTAGCGGGGGTGCTGTTGAACGCGATCGCCGCGTCGGGCGCGTGCCGCCGGATGAGGTTGACGACCTGCTCCAGCAGCTCGACGTTGTCGTCCGAGTGGCGCAGGCCACCGCCCACGACCACGCACTCCCACCGGTGAGCCCGCAGCGCGCGACCAACGACCGCTCCCACGTCGTCGCTCCCGTCGATTCCCACGAGGCAGACCTCGACCCCGACGCCGTGGTCGGCGAACGTGGACAGTCCCTGCGCGATCGCCTGGGCGACGGGCGCCGGGTCCCACGGCCCGGGGACCCGGTAGGGGTCGAGGCCGATGACGAGTACCTGGGGTGAAGCGGTGATGGTGTCCACGTCAGCACCATAGGACTGGACGTGAGCACCCGGGTGTCCAGGGCTCGCGCCGTGATCGCCACCGGATGTCGCCCAGTACATCCGCCGTCGACTTCAGAAGGATCAGCGTCGGCGAGATCGCTGTCATGCGGCACTCCACCCCGGGGTGCGGGTCGGCCGATTTCGACGAATCAGGCCGCCTCAGCCTTGCTCACCGACTCGCGATGACCCGCGTGCAACGGAGTTCGCGGCTGATCTACGCAACCCGCAGGTCAGAGCGCGTGGGTGGAGCGCGTGACACCCAGTGTGTGGAGGTGCTCCCGGATGTCACGGGCGCCGCAGGTCAGACCCTTTCCGGAACCACCCTCCATCCGTCCGTCCGTCCGTCCTCGGACGGGCCGCCCGTCAGTACGTGGTCAGGCCGTGTGCACGGAACTGCTCCTGAACCCGGTGAATCAGCTCGGGGTCCGGCGAGGGGACACCGTCCAGCTCGTACGTCATGCCGAGCTCAGCCCACTTGTCGCGGCCCATCTGGTGGAAGGGCAGCACCTCGACGCGCGTGACGACCGAGCCCAGCGAGGCGACGTACTGCGCCACCGCCTCGACGTTCTCGACGGCGTCGGTCAGGCCCGGGACGAGCACGAAGCGGATCCACACCTCCTCCGTGCCGCGCTCCGCCAAGCGACGGCCGAACGCCAGCGTCGGGGCCAGCTCCTGGCCGGTGACGCGCTTGTACGTCTCGGGCAGGCCGGACTTCACGTCCAGCAGGACCAGGTCGATGTCGTCGAGCATCTCGTCGGTGCAGAATGCTCCGAGGAAGCCGGAGGTGTCGATCGCGGTGTGGACGCCCATCGCCTTGGCGCCGCGCAGCAGTGTGCGGACGTACGGCGCCTGCATCATCGGTTCGCCACCGGAGAGCGTCAGTCCACCGCCAGTCGCCTCCATGACTCCCCGGTAGCGCTTGACCCGACGGAGCAGCTCCTTGGCGGTCACGCTCTTGCCCCGTCGGATCTCCAGCGTGTCGGGATTGTGGCAGTACAGGCACCGCAGCAGGCAGCCCGCCAGGAACACGGTCAGGCGGGTGCCTGGGCCGTCGACAGCCGTCACCAGCTCCCAGGAGTGGACCGACCCGAGCTCGCCGGCACGCACCGCTGCGAGCCGACCGCCGTGGTCGTACTCGACGTCCTCCAGCCCGGCGGTGCCGTGACCTACCGGGCGCTCGTTCGAACCCCCGACGACAGGTTGCCCCAGAGGCACCACCTGGGCGCCAGTGACCTCGTCGCTGACCATGGCTCTCCCGCGTCCGACGACCGAACGATCGTCCGACACCTCAGATCGATCCATGGAATGTCCGCGACAGCACGTCGAGCTGCTGCTCGCGGGTGAGGCGCACGAAGTTGACCGCGTAACCGGACACCCGGATGGTGAGCTGCGGGTAGTTCTCCGGGTGCTCCATCGCRTCGCGCAACGTGTCCTCGTTCAGCACGTTGACGTTCATGTGGTAGCCCTCGGACATCATCTGCGCGTCCAGCAGGCCGACCAGGTTGCCCACCTGCTCCCGCCGCGTTCGGCCGAGGCCCGGAGGCGTGACCGTGTTCGTCAGGGAGATGCCGTCCTGCGCCTCGTCGAAGGGGAGCTTCGCGACGGACAGGGCGGAGGCGAGCATGCCGTGCGAGTCGCGGCCGCTCATCGGGTTGGCACCCGGTGCGAAGGGTTCGCCGGCGCGGCGGCCGTCGGGGGTGTTGCCCGTGGCCTTGCCGTAGACGACGTTCGAGGTAATTGTCAGCACCGACTGGGTGTGCACCGCGCCACGGTAGGTCGGCAGCTTGCGGATCTTCGTCATGAACGTGCGGACCACGTCGACCGCGATCTCGTCGACCGAGTCGTCGTCGTTGCCATAGGTCGGGTAGTCGCCCTCGATCGTGTAGTCGACGACCAGGCCCGACTCGTCGCGCACCGGGTGGACCGTGGCGAACTTGATGGCCGACAGCGAGTCGGTCACGACCGAGAGCCCGGCGATGCCGCACGCCAGGGTCCGCAGGACCTGGCTGTCGTGCAGCGCCATCTCGATGCGCTCGTAGGCGTACTTGTCGTGCATGAAGTGGACGACGTTGAGCGCGTCGATGTAGGTCTGCGCCAGCCAGTCCATGGTCGCGTCGAACTTGGCCAC
Organism: Cellulomonas sp. P5_E12; assembly: GCF_054049315.1. Taxonomy (NCBI): domain Bacteria; kingdom Bacillati; phylum Actinomycetota; class Actinomycetes; order Micrococcales; family Cellulomonadaceae; genus Cellulomonas; species Cellulomonas sp. P5_E12. Next base: position 69,112 of record NZ_JBFUMP010000014.1, read on the forward strand.
GACGTCGTCGTAGGACAGGACGTCGCCCTCGACCGGCGCGGTGACCGGCGCGACCTGCTTGCCGGACACCTCGTCGCGGCCGCCGTTGATGGCATAGAGCAGGGCCTTGGCGAGGTTGACCCGCGCGCCGAAGAACTGCATCTGCTTGCCGACCCGCATCGGGGACACGCAGCACGCGATGGCGCCGTCATCGCCGCAGACCGACGTGATGTGCGCGTCGGACTCGTACTGGATCGCCGACGTGTCGATCGAGACCTTCGCGCAGAACTCCTTGAAGCCCGTCGGGAGCTTCTCGCTCCAGAAGACGGTCATGTTCGGCTCCGGCGCCGGGCCCAGGGTGTACAGGGTCTGCAGGAGACGGAACGAGTTCTTCGTGACGAGGGTGCGCCCGTCCTCCCCCATGCCGCCGATCGACTCGGTCACCCACGTCGGGTCGCCCGAGAACAGCTCGTCGTACTCCGGGGTGCGCAGGAAGCGCACGATCCGCAGCTTGATGACGAAGTCGTCGATGATCTCCTGCGCCTGCTCTTCGGTGAGGACGCCCGCCGCCAGGTCTCGCTGCAGGTAGATGTCCAGGAACGTCGACGTGCGGCCGAGCGACATCGCGGCGCCGTTCTGCTCCTTCACGGCGGCCAGGTAGGCGAAGTACAGCCACTGCACGGCTTCACGGCCACTGGTCGCCGGACCGGAGATGTCGTACCCGTAGGACGCGGCCATGACCTTGAGCTCTCCGAGCGCCCGGGTCTGCTCGGCCAGCTCCTCGCGGTCGCGGATGACGTTCTCGACCGAGCGCTCCATGTCGAGCATCGCCCGGTCGTGTCGCTTGGCCGCGATCAGCGCGTCGACGCCGTACAGCGCGACGCGGCGGTAGTCGCCGATGATCCGGCCACGACCGTAGGCGTCCGGGAGGCCGGTGATGAGGTGCGCGGAGCGTGCCTTGCGCACGTCGGACGGGTAGGCGTCGAAGACGCCGTCGTTGTGCGTCTTGCGGTACTTGGTGAAGATGTCGCGCACGAGCTCGTCCGGCTCGTAGCCGTAGGTCGTGAGTGCGTTCTCCACCATCCGGTAGCCGCCGTTCGGCATGATCGCGCGCTTGAGCGGGGCGTCGGTCTGGAGCCCGACGATGAGGTCCTTGTCCTTGTCGATGTAGCCCGGCGCGTGCGACGTGATGGTCGACGGCGTGTGCGCATCGACGTCGTAGATGCCCTTGGCGCGCTCCTCGGGGAACATCGCAGAAATCTGCGCCCAGACGGCGGTCGTGCGCGCCGTCGGTCCCGCCAGGAACTTGTCGTCACCCTCGTACGGCGTGTAGTTGCGCTGGATGAAGTCACGGACGTCGATGCCGTCCGCCCACGGCCCGGTGGTGAACCCAGCCCACGCCTCCAGGGCGGCAGGGTCGATGGTGGAGGTGTTCATGATTGCTCCTTGAGGGTCTTTCACCGACCGCACCCACCTGCTCAGGCAGACTCTTCACCGTAGACCTCGAACGACCGCAGATCGACGGGCGTCGTGCGCGGGCGGAATGGGTCGTCCCCTGCCTCACGGCCGGCAGCACCGCGCCCGCAGGTCAGAGCCGTGCCCGAACCACCCGCCCTCCATCCATCGGTAGTTCCGACTGTCGGGGCGTCCATGAGGGCGCCGCCTCGTCACGGGCGACCGCACCTGTCGCCGCAGCAGGCGCCCTCTCTACGGTGGTCCGGTGGGTACCGCGCTGATCACCGGTGCGGCCGCCGGGCTGGGGCTCGAGTTCGCCTGGCAGCTCGCGACCGCACGCCACGATCTGGTCCTCGTCGACCGGGACTCCGAGCGGCTCGAGCGGCTGGCCCGTCAGCTGCACGCCGCTGCGGGCGTCCGCGTCGAGGTCCTCGTCGCGGACCTGGCGGTCCGCAGCGACGTCGCGCGCGTCGCCGAGCGGCTCCGGTCGACCGAGATCCCGGTCGGGCTGCTCATCAACAACGCCGGCGCCGCTCCCGGGCAGCGGTTCGTGGGCGGCGACCTCGGGCGCGAGGAGTCCGTGTTCGACGTCATGGTCCGCTCCGTCCTGGTGCTGTCGCACGCCGCCGTCGGGCAGATGACCGCGCGCGGGCGCGGCGCCATCCTCAACGTCGCGTCGGTCGCCGCGCTCATCACCCTCGGCACGTACTCCGCGCACAAGGCGTGGGTCCGGACGTTCACCGAGGGCCTGGCGGTCGAGCTGCGGGGCACCGGGGTCACCGCGACCGTCGTGTGCCCCGGGTTCGTCCACACCGAGTTTCACGACCGCGCCGGCATCGACATGTCGTGGCTGCCGGAGATTGCGTGGCTGCACGCCGACGATGTCGTCGCCACCGCCCTTGCCGACGTGCGGCGCGGCGCCGTCATCTCCACACCGAGCGTGCGGTACCGGCTGGGGTCCGGCGCGGCCCGGGCGATGCCGCGCTCCGTCGTGCGCGCGATCGGGTCGCCGCGGTCGCGAGGTCGTTCTCGCGGCCTCGCGGGGTGACCACCGCCGCTCAACCGATCCATCTGTGTGCACGTCAGCGCGACATGAAGCCGGGCCGTGCAGCGACGCTCGCCGAGCCCCGGGGATCCGGCATCGCCGCCCCCTCGCGCGTGCCGGTCGCGAGGCGGGCCCAACCGGCACGACACTGGTCCCATGAGCGACTGGAACCAGCGGATCATCGACGAGTTCCGCTCCAACGGCGGCGACGTCCGCACGAACGGGTTCGGCAAGGGCCTCGTCCTGCTCCACCATCGGGGCGCGAAGACCGGCGCGGAGCGCATCAGCCCCCTGGCCGGCATCGCGGACGGCGAAGCCGGGTGGCTCGTCGCCGCATCGAAGGGCGGTGCGCCGCAGAACCCGGCGTGGTTCCACAACCTGCTCGCCCACCCGGACGTCGAGATCGAGACGCCCGACGACGGGACCGTGAAGGTGCGCGCGACGCAGCTGGTAGGCACCGAGCGCGACACGGCCTGGAGCAGGTTCACCGACCGGTCGGAGGGATTCCGGTCCTACGAGCAGCGCACGTCGCGCACGATCCCGGTGCTGCGGCTGACCCGCCGGGACGCGTGACGCGCGCCATGGACATCACCGTCGAGGACCAGCCGACCGCGCTCGTCGCGGTGGTGCGTGAGCGCGTCGCCATGGACTCCCTGGCCGCCTTCTACGACCGCGCCTACGGCCTGGTCGTCCAGGAGGTCACGGCCGCGGGACTGGCCATCACCGGTCCGGCGTTCGGCTGGTATCTCGACATGCCGACGGACTCGGTCGACCTCGCGGCCGGCTTCGGGGTCAGCGCGGAGGCGGTCGGAGCCCTCGGAGGTGGTGTCGAGGTCGTCGAGGTTCCCGGCGGCCCGGCCGCGGTCGCGGTGCACGTCGGCACCTACGACGGCCTCCCCGACGCCTGGGCCGAGCTGCGGACGTGGTTCTCGGAGCAGGCGGCCCGGATGCGTGGCGACTTCCTCGAGGTGTACGTCTCGGACCCGTCGGAGGTCGAGCCGAACCAGAACGAGACGCGCCTGGTGCTGCCGATCGTCCCGTGACCTGACCGAGGCCGATGCCAGGCTGTGCGCATGCTGACGCTCCCCGAGCCGCGAACCCCCGACCCGGCCGACGCGCCCGCGCTGCGCTGGGGGATCCTCGCGCCCGGCCACATCGCCGGCCAATGGGCGACCGCGCTGCGCGAGCACACCCGGCAGCGGCTGATCGCGGTCGGTTCGCGCTCGCCGGAACGGGGTGCGGCGTTCGCCCGCGAGCACGGCGCGGACCGGGTGCACACGTCCTACGACGCGCTCGTCGACGACCCCGAGGTCGACGCCGTGTACGTGGCGAGCCCGCACAGCCACCACCGCGACCACGCGCTGCTGGCACTGCGGGCAGGCAAGCACGTCCTCGTCGAGAAGGCGTTCACGCGCAACGCGACCGAGGCGCGCGAGGTCGTCGCCGCGGCGCGCCAGGCGGGCGTGCTGCTCATGGAGGCCATGTGGACGCGCTACCTCCCCCACACCGACGTCGTCCGGCGCGTGCTCGAGGACGGCCTGGTCGGCGAGGTGCACCGGATCACCGCGGACTACGGCGTGCGTGCCGCGCAGGACCCGAAGCACCGGCTGCTCGACCCCGCCCTCGCGGGCGGGGTGCTGCTGGACCTGGGCATCTATCCCCTGTCGTTCGCCTCGGCGGTCGCGCGCGCGGCAGGTCTCCCCCTGCGCCCGACCAGCGTCCAGGCCGCCGGGTCGCTCGCCACGACCGGGGTGGACGCGCAGGTGAGCGCACAGATCGGATACGGACCCGCGCAGGCGCAGCTGTTCACGTCGATGCTCACCGCCTCCGGGCACACCGCGCAGGTGTACGGCTCCGTGGGTCGGATCGAGGTGGACGACCGGTGCTACGTCCCGGCCGGCGTCACCCTGGCCGTCGGTGAACGCGCCGGCACGTGGGACGCCAACCGGATCCACGGCTACGGCGGCCTGTGCTTCCAGGCTGCGGCGCTCGCGACCTACGTCGCGGAGGGTCGCACGGACTCGCCGCTGCTCCCCCTCGACGAGACGGTCGCGATCCTCGAGACGGCCGACGAGATCCGCCGCCAGGTCGGTGTCGTCTACCCGGGCGAGGCCTGAGAGAGACTCCGGCGCGGTCCGAGACCTCAGTACTGCGTCTGGCCGTGCTCGGTGTCGACGATGTGCCGGCAGCCGGGGCACTCCCCCGGATCCGGCCCGTCGTCCTCGGGGAACTGGGTCCTCGGCGTGACGAACCGGCCGCACACGCTCATGCCGTCGCGGAAGAAGTGCTGCCGCCGGTCGTTGCCCGTGAGGCGGAGCCAGCCCTCGGTGTAGGTCAGCATGTCGATCTCCTGTCCGGGGTCGAAACCCCTCGTTCCATGCTCGCGCGGAGATCGCTCGCGCGGGCATGACGAAAGACCCCCGCCGGGCTCCGCGGTGCGCCAGACTTCGCCGATGCCCAGCCCACGCGCACGGACGGCCCTCGTTTTCCTGGCAGCCGTCGCCGTGGTGCTCGCCCTCCTCGCCGTGCTCGTCGCGCGCGGCGTCCTGTGGCCCAACCGGCTCCTGGCCGCGCGGTACGACGTGCGCGGCGTCGACGTGTCGTCGCACCAGGGGCAGATCGACTGGCCGACGCTCGCGGCGCAGGACGTCGACTTCGCCTACGTCAAGGCGACCGAGGGGTCGGGGTTCGTCGACGCCCGGTTCGACGACAACCTGCGCGGCGCGCGACTCGGGGCTCCTGGTCGGCGCGTACCACTTCTTCAGCTTCGAGAGCCCCGGGCGGTCCCAGGCGGAGCGCATCTTCGCGACGGTCCCCGCCGACGACGACCTGCTCCCGGTGGCGATCGACGTCGAGCACTACGGGACGTTCCTGCGGCACCCGCCCGACCCCGAGGCCGTGCGGGCGGAGCTCACCACGCTGGTCGACCTGGTGCGGGAGCACTACGGCGTCGAACCCGTGATCTACGCGACCCAGGCCGCGTACGGCCGGTACGTCGCCGGGCACTTCCCCGGCACGCCGATCTGGATCCGCGCCGTGTACACGCCGCCGCACCTGACCGGCGGCGGGCGGTGGACGTTCTGGCAGTACTCGCACCGGGACCGCCTCGACGGGTACGACGGCGAGGAGCCGTACATCGACGTGAACGTGTTCGACGGAGACCTCGACGACCTGCAGGAGCTGCGGGCCGGCCGTTGACCCTCGGGCCACCCGAGGGTCCACAGTTCTGCTGTGGACACCGACGACCTCACCATCGGCAGGTTCGGGCGCCTCTGCGGCCTCTCCGTGCACACGCTGCGGCACTACGACGACGTCGGGCTGCTGACCCCGGCCCGCGTCGACGAGTCGACCGGCTACCGCTACTACCGGGCCGACCAGCTGGAACGCGCTCGCCACATCCGTTCCCTGCGGTGGACCGACCTCTCCGTCGAGGACACCCGCACGGTCCTCGACGACCCCGACAATGCCCCGGCCGTGCTCGACGCCCACCGCGCCCGGCTCGAGCGCGAGCGCGCACGGATCGCGGCGAGCCTCGGGGACACCGCACGGGTCGCCGACGAGGGGCTGCCCACGGCGTCCCGACCGGCAGGCGCCCGGCCGGTGCAGATCAAGCTGCTCGTGGCCGACCAGGACGCCGCGGCCGCGTTCTACATCGACGCCTTCGGGTTCGACTACGAGGTGACCCAGCGCACCGCGGACGAGGACTTCTCCGGCTTCGTCTTCGGCCGGTACGGCGAGGACGACTTCTTCCTGGTCCACCTGCAGACCGCCGACTACCCGGGCGCCGCCGGCCCGGCGACGATCGGTCTGCTCGTCGACGACCTCGACACGGCCCACCGCCGAGCCCTCGCCGCGGGTGCGACCGAGGTGCTCGGACCGCACGAGTCCGACGGCATGCCGAGGTCGTCGGCGGTGCGGGACCCCGACGCCAACGTGGTGTGGCTGTACCAGGGGTGAGGGGACGACAACGGCCCCGGTGCTGCGCCGCGACTCTCGTCGCGGGCTGCACCGGGGCCGCATGTCCGTCAGCACCTGTTGGCCTTCGCCCACCGCGCCCGCTTGTCCTTGTTGCGCGCGGCTTGAACCGCCCCCAGCGCCATTGGGGGCTGTCGAAGATCAGCCACCCGAACCATGGCCGTCAGCCGCTCTCATAGCGGCGCGTTCCACATTCGGGCCGATCCTTCGCGATGGGATGCTGACACCATCACGCAGACCGGGAGATCCAGGGAGGAACTCTACACGGATCTTGGTCATCTGTCCACTTCGACCCGGACCGAGGTGCCGACGAACGCCGCGAACCGGTCGAACGCCGCGCGCACCGCGGCCATCTCGGCGTCCGACACGGGAGCGGCCAGGTGCACCTCGGCGGCGACCTCGCCCCGCCCGACCTTGCGACGCCACCAGCCGATCCCCTGACTGTCGAGCAGCAGCGGCTGGATCACCTGGTTGGCGTCCGCCGGCGCGATCGCGCGGCCCGCGATGTTGAGCACCGGACGGCTCTCCGTGTACGCGACGCCGTACTCGTCGTACCCCTGGAGCACGTGTGCGGTGGGCGACGGGTCGCGCACGGGCGGGGCCGACGGGGCGAACCAGCAGGTCAGACCGTCGACGTCGACGGCCTCGAGCTCGTCGCCGACGATCTCGAGGCCGCGGCGGACCTGCGTGAGAGTCAGGCTGGACCACCACGAGAAGTCCTTGGCGGTGGCCGGGCCGTGGCTGGTGAACCAGCGCCGGGTCAGCTCGGCGAGCGCCTCGTCGGGCTCCCGCGGCGGCGTGGGCGGCACGCGTTCGTCGACGAGCGCGTACGTCTGCTGCTTGCCGCGGCCTGCACCGCTCACGACCACCGCCGCCAGCTCCGCCGCCATGACCAGGTACGCGAGCCGCACGCCGTCGGCCTCGATCCCGGCGACGGACAGCGCCTCGGCCAGCTCCCGCCGCGTCAGGTGGTTCCCGCCCTGCAGGGCGCCGACCATGACCGCCGTCGCGCGCTCGACAAGCCCGTCGTCGATGCCCACCTGCCGCTCGTAGTAGGCGCTCAGCCTGCGGACCCGCGGGCCGGTCAGCGCCTGGATCCACCGCAGATCCCCGGGTGCGACGAGGTGCCACGTGGGACGTAGCGCGTGGGTGCGCAGGACGGTTCCCGCGTCGAGCGCGGCCTGCACGACGGCGTCGTCGGCATCCGCCGACCGCTGGCCCAGCGACCACCTGGCCATCGCGAGCTCCTGGGCCTGCACGGCGCCGAGGTGTCGGACGACCGCCGCCGGGTCCGGCAGCGGCGGGCCGGACAGGTGCTGGGCGTGCAGCCGTCGGTGCGCCGCCTCGAGGCGATCCATGGAGATCGATCCTGTTGCATGTCGGCGGCCCGTGGAAAGGTGAAAGGCGCCAGCGAAGGACCGTCGAAGGAGACCCCTGTGCCCACGTACCTGAACCCGTACCTGAACTTCCGCGACACCGCGCGCCCGGCGATGGAGTTCTACCAGTCGGTGTTCGGCGGCGAGCTGACGCTCAGCACCTTCGGGGAGTTCCACGCGAGCGAGGACCCGGCCGACACCGACAACATCATGCACGGGCAGCTCGAGACGCCCTCCGGGTTCGTCCTCATGGGCGCCGACACCCCCACGCACATGGAGCTCCCCGCGGAGAGCAGCACGTCGGTGTCCCTCAGCGGCGAGGACGAGTCCGAGCTCCGGGGCTACTGGGACAAGCTCGCCGACGGCGCCACGATCGTCGTCCCGCTGGCCGCCGCGCCGTGGGGTGCCACGTTCGGCATGCTGGACGACAAGTTCGGCACCCACTGGCTGGTGAACATCACGCCGACGCAGGGGTAGCCGCTAGCGTGCCGCCGTGACGTTCCTGCAGCCCCACGACCGCGTCCTGCTCACGGGCGACTCGATCACCGACTGGGGCCGGGACCGTTCCGACCCGACGAGCCTCGGCCACGGGTACGCGGGCATCGTCGCGGCGCTCGCGGGCGCCCGCCGGCCGGACCTCGGCCTCACGTTCCTCAACCGGGGCGTCGGCGGCGACACCTCGGGGATGCTCCGGGCCCGGTGGAACGACGACGCAGTGGCCCTGGCGCCAACGGTCGTGTCGATCCTCGTCGGCGTCAACGACACCTGGCGCCGCTACGACGCCGGCACCCCGACGTCGACCGACGAGTACGAGGACAATCTCCGGGCGATCGTCGCGGACGTCGACCGCCTGGTCCTGATCGAGCCGTTCCTGCTGCCCGTCACGGCCGACCAGCACGCCTGGCGCGAGGACCTCGACCCACGCATCGCCGTGGTGCGCCGGGTGGCCGCCGAGCACCGCGCGGTGCTCGTGCCCGCGGACGGGCTGCTCGCCGCGGCGGCGGTCCGCACGGCCCCGGAGACCTGGGCGTTCGACGGCGTGCACCCGACGCCCGCGGGGCACGGGCTGCTCGCGGAGGCGTGGCTGCACGCCGTCGGGATCGGCCCGTCGTCCACCTGATGGGGATGCTTTGCGCGCGCGACGACGTTGACGCTAGCGTCGTGGCCGATCGTGTCCCGCACCCGCGGGGCGACGAGCGCACTGACCGACCGAACCGGTCTCGGAGGACGAAGCGATGAGCGTGCAGGCTGCCGCCCCCGCCGTCCTCGTGCGCGCCTGCGTGGCGCGCCCCTGTTGTCGCTGTCTGTAGAGCGCTGGCCGTTCCTTCGCGCGAGGATCCCCTGACCGGGTTCCCTCCCGCGCCAGCGCTCGCCCCAGGCGTGGACACCCTCGTGACCCGCGCTGACCGACCGGCGCACAGTCGTCGCCGGAGCCCCAGACTCCGCTAGTCCCCCACCAGCTGCCGGCCGGCCGGCAGCTTCGACCGAAGAGGAACCATGGCACGCATCTACGACGACGCGACGGCGCTCATCGGCAACACCCCGCTGGTCCGCATCAACAAGATCACCGACGGTGCCCCCGCCACCGTCGTCGGCAAGCTCGAGTTCTACAACCCCGCCAACTCGGTCAAGGACCGCATCGGCGTCGCGATCATCGACGCGGCCGAGGCGTCCGGCGACCTCAAGCCCGGCGGCACTATCGTCGAGGCGACCAGCGGCAACACCGGCATCGCGCTCGCGTTCGTCGGCGCGGCCCGCGGCTACAAGGTCGTGCTGACCATGCCGGAGACCATGTCGAAGGAGCGTCGCGCACTGCTGCGCGCGTTCGGCGCCGAGCTCATCCTCACGCCGGGCTCCGAGGGCATGAAGGGCGCGGTCAACCGGGCCGACGAGATCGTCAAGGAGCGCGACGGTGCCATCCTGGCCCGCCAGTTCGCCAACGAGGCCAACCCCGAGATCCACCGCACGACCACGGCCGAGGAGATCTGGGCCGACACCGACGGCAAGATCGACATCTTCGTCGCCGGCATCGGCACCGGCGGCACCATCACGGGCGTCGGCCAGGTGCTCAAGGCGCGCAACCCGAACATCCAGATCGTCGGCGTCGAGCCGGCCGAGTCGCCCATCCTCAACGGCGGCGCCCCGGGCCCGCACAAGATCCAGGGCATCGGCGCCAACTTCGTGCCCGAGATCCTCGACACCACGGTCTACGACGAGATCATCGACGTCGACGCCGAGACGGCCGTCAAGGTCGCCCGCCGCGCCGCCGCCGAGGAGGGCCTGCTGGTCGGCATCTCGTCCGGTGCCGCCCTGCACGCCGCGACCATCCTGGCCAACCGCCCGGAGAACGCCGGCAAGCTCATCGTCGCGATCATCCCGTCGTTCGGTGAGCGCTACCTGTCCACCGTGCTCTACGCGGACCTGCTCGACTGACCGTCCTCCACGTCCCCCGCACACCCCCACAGGACGAAGGCTCCATGCCCGAGCACCAGCACCTCCTCGCCACCCTGAGGGAGGACCTCGAGGCCGCCCGGCACCGCGATCCCGCGGCCCGGTCGCTCGCCGAGGTGGCCCTCGGGTACCCGGGGGTGCACGCGGTGTGGGTGTACCGGCTGGCGCACCGGATGTGGCACCAGCCGGGCCTGCAGCTGCCCGCGCGACTGGTCTCCCAGCTCGCGCGGGCACTGACCGGGATCGAGATCCATCCCGGGGCACGCCTGGGCCGGCGGCTGTTCATCGACCACGGCATGGGCGTCGTCATCGGCGAGACCGCCGAGGTGGGCGACGACGTGGTGCTGTTCCACGGGTCGACCCTCGGCGGCAAGACGATGCGGCACGGCAAGCGGCACCCGACCCTCGGCGACGGGGTCGTCGTCGGGGCGGGCGCCAAGGTGCTCGGGCCCGTGTGGATCGGTCCCGGCGCGCAGATCGGTGCGAACGCGGTCGTGATCCACGACGTCCCCGCGGGGGCGATCGCCGTCGGGGTCCCCGCGACCATCCGCCTGCGCCCGAAGGCCGCGCCGTTCGACGTCGAGATCGACGACCCGGCGATCTACATCTGACGCTCGCACGGACGGACGCGACGAACGTGGGGACACGGCGGCCGTGCCGGGTCCCGACAGGCGCAGCGAGGAACCCGACCGGACTCCGGTCGGGTTCCTTCGCGTTCCGGACCGGCGCGACAGCAGTTATTGTTCTAGTTGTCCTCTAACAACTAGGCTCGGCGTGTGCTGTTCCGCGTCGACCCCTCCTCCCCCGACCCGCTGTTCACGCAGCTGGCCGGGCAGGTGCGCGCCGCCGTCGCGCGCGGCGAGCTGGCGGACGGCGAGCGCCTCCCCGGCGCCCGGGAGCTGGCGGCCTCCCTCGACATCAACCTGCACACCGTGCTGCGCGCCTACCAGGACCTGCGCGACGAAGGTCTGATCGAGCTGCGCCGCGGGCGCGGAGCGGTCGTGGTCGCCCCCGCCCAGGACAACGCCGAGCTGCACGCCGCCATCGAGACCCTGGTGCGCGTCGCCCGGTCCCTCGGCATCGCACCCCAGACCACGACCGCCCTCGTCAAGGAGGCCCTCCGGTGACCCCGGTCCCCCACCGCGCAGTGACCACGGTGCTCACGCTCGTCGTGCCCGGCGCGCTCGTCGCCAGCACGTTCGTCGTCGCAGGCGCCTGGTCCGCCGAGCTGCCCGACCCCGTGGCGGTGCACTTCGGGAACGACGGACCCGACGGCTTCGGCTCCGTCGCCGGTCTGCTCTGGCCGCCGGCGATCATCTCGCTGGTCATGGCGGCCGCGTGCTGGGCGGTGGGGTTCTTCTGGGGTCGCACCGCGTACGTCCGCCGGGTCTGCGCCGGGCTGGCCCTCGGGCTCGCCGCGTTCCTCTGCACCGTGACCGTCGGGCTGCTCGACCTGCAGCGCGGGCTCGCCGACGCCGCAGATGTCGGCAGTGTCGGCCTGGTGGCCGGGCTGGCGTTCGTCGTCGGCATCGCCGCGGCCGCGCTCGGCGCGTGGCTGACGCCCGGCGACCGGTACGAGCCGACGACCGCACCGCTGCCGCCCTCGGCCGCCGTGCTCGACCTCCGGCCCGACGAGACGGCCAGCTGGGTCACGCACGCGCGCAGCCGCGCGGCGCTGCTCGTCGGTGGCGGCGTGGCGGTGCTGGTCGCGGTGCTCGGGCTGCTGCTCTCCACGCCGTTGGTGCTGGTGCCGGCTCTCGTCGTCGCGGCCGCCGTGCTGGCCAGCACCTGGTTCATCGTCACGGTCGACCGCCGCGGTCTCACCGTGCGCTCGGCCGTCGGCTGGCCCCGGATGGTCGTGCCCCTCGACGAGGTCGTGCGTGCCGACGTCGTGACCGTCCGCCCGTTCCCGGAGTTCGGCGGCTGGGGCTACCGCGTCGGACGCGGGGGTCGGGTCGGCGTCGTGCTGCGCAACGGCGAGGGGCTGCAGGTCGAGCGCACCGGCGGCCGGTCGTTCGTCGTGACCGTCGACGACGCCGACACCGGAGCCGCGCTGCTCAACACCCTCGCCGCGCGGTCCCGAGTCCACCCCCAGGCACGCGATACCCGCGGTACCAGGTAGCCTGGCGCGGGCGTCGACGGCGACGCCGCGACCGGGAGGACTGACGATGCGGCTGGGCTACCACACGGGCTACTGGTCGGCGGGTCCGCCGCCCGGCGCGCAGGAGGCCGTCCTCGGCGCGGAGCAGCTCGGGTTCGACTCGGTGTGGACCGCCGAGGCCTACGGCTCCGACGCCCTGACCCCGCTCGCCTGGTGGGGCTCACGGACGACCCGCATCCGGCTGGGCACCGCGATCGCGCAGCTCTCCGCGCGCACCCCCACCGCCGCCGCCATGGCGGCCCTCACGCTGGACCACCTGTCCGGCGGCCGGTTCGTCCTCGGCCTCGGTGCCTCCGGGCCGCAGGTGGTCGAGGGCTGGTACGGCCAGCCGTACCCCCGCCCGCTCGCCCGCACCCGCGAGTACGTGTCCATCGTCCGGCAGGTCCTCGCCCGTGAGGCGCCGGTGACGTTCGACGGGCAGTTCTACCGCCTCCCCCTGGGGCCCGACGAGGGCGCCGGCCTGGGCAAGGCCCTGCGCTCGACGGTGCACCCGCTGCGCGCCGACCTGCCCATCCACCTCGCCGCCGAGGGTCCCAAGAACATCGCCATGTCGGCCGAGATCGCGGACGGCTGGCTCCCGTTGTTCTACTCGCCGCGGATGGACGCCGAGTACCGGGCGCTGCTGGCCGAGGGCTTCGCGCTGCGGGCGCCCGAGCGCAGCGCGATCGAGGACTTCGAGGTCGTCGCGACGGTCCCCGTGGTGCTCGGCGCCGACGTCGAGAGCGCCGCCGACAGCGTCCGGCCGTTCATCGCGCTGTACGCCGGAGGGATGGGCGCCAAGGGCGCGAACTACCACCGGGCCGTGCTCGACCGGCTCGGGTACACCGAGGCGTGCGACGAGATCCAGGCGCACTACCTGGCCGGCGACCGCGCCCGGGCGACCGCCGCCGTGCCGCTCGAGCTCGTGCGGGACATCGCGCTCGTGGGCACCGTCGACGACATCCGCGCCCAGCTGCCGGCGTGGGAGGCGACCGCGGTGACGACGATGCTGGTGCAGGCCGACCCGCGGACCCTCCCGGCGATCGCGGAGGCACTGCGCCCGTCCGCCTGAGCCGCTGGTCGAACCGGACCTGGGAGCCGAGATGGACGACGACTACGCCGAGGCCGTGCTCGACCTCGTGGACGAGATCCCCGCCGGGCGGGCGATGACGTACGGCACGATCGCCGAGGTCGTCGCCGAGCGCCTGGAGGCCCGCGACGGCCGGCGGCGGGGCGGCCCGCGCCAGGTGGGCCAGGTGCTGAGCCGGGCGGGTTCCGGCGTGCCGTGGTGGCGCGTGGTCAACGCCGCGGGAAGCCCGCCGGCCCGGCACCTGACCCGCGCGCTGGACCTGCTGGCCGACGAAGGGACTCCGCTCAGCGCCGACGGCACCCGGGTCGCGCTGCGCACGGCGATCTGGTTCCCGGAGACCTGACCGCACCCGCGTGTCCTCGCGCTCTGTCCCGCACCGCCCGACCTAACCTGGCGGCACGGGTGGTCCGCCTCCCGCGATCGAGTACCGACCGGGGGATCCATGACCATCACCGCCCAGCGCTCCGCGCCCGCGGTGGTCCTTGCGGCACCCCCTGCGACGGTCCGGCAGGTGCCGCCTGCGGCCGGGATGCCCCACCTGCGCGGGCTCGACGGGATCCGCGCCCTGGCAGTGGCGGGCGTCGTGATCTACCACCTCGGCGCGCCGTGGATGCGCGGCGGGTTCCTCGGCGTCGACGTGTTCTTCGTCCTGTCCGGCTACCTCATCACGACGCTCGTGCTCGACGAGGTCGAGGGCACCGGGCGCTTCTCGTTCCGGCGCTTCTACGCCCGCCGCGCCCGACGCCTGCTGCCCGCTCTCGCCCTGCTGCTGCTCGCCATGGCCGGCGTCGCGGTCGCCATGCCGAGCGAGGCGGCCGAGCTGCGCGGGGACATCGCCGCCGCCGCGGGGTACGCGTCGAACTGGTGGCAGGTGCTGGCCGAGCGCTCCTACTTCGAGATGGTGAGCAGGCCGCCGCTCCTGCAGCACCTCTGGTCGCTCGCGATCGAGGAGCAGTTCTACCTGGTGTTCCCGTTGGTGGTCCTGCTGGCGCTGCGCGCCGGTCGCGCCCGCGTCGGGCAGGTGGCGGCGGTGCTGGCGCTGCTGTCCACCGTGGCGATGGCGGTCCTGGCCATCCGGGGCTCGGCACCTGTACCGAACGACCCGAGCCGCGTGTACTTCGGCACGGACACGCACTCGATGGGCCTGCTGGTGGGTGCGGCCATGGCCACCGTCTGGATGCCGTGGCGCACCTGGCAGCGGTCGGGTCCGTGGTGGCGCGAGCGCGCAAGCTCCGTCCGCCGGTTCGAGGCCGGGGTGGCCGACGTGCTCGGCGTCCTGGCCCTGCTCGGGGTCCTCGCCGCCTTCGTGTGGGTCGACGAGTTCAGCGCGGCGCTGTACCGCGGCGGCTTCCTCGCCTTCTCGTTGTTGGCCGCCGTGCTCGTCGCGGCGGTCGCCGACCCGGCGGGCATTCTCGGCCGGACCCTCGGCCTGCAGCCGCTGCGCTGGCTCGGCGAACGCTCCTACGGGATCTACCTGTGGCACTGGCCCGTGCTCATGCTCACCCGACCCGGCGTCGACCTCGAGGCCTCGCCGTGGCTCGCGACGCCCTTGCGCCTCGCGGCGGTGCTCGGCATCGCGGAGCTCTCGTACCGCTGCGTCGAGCTCCCCGTGCGCAACGGCACCCTGGGTCGCGTGCTCGTCGGCGTCCGCCGACCGGACGGGGACGGGCCGCGGACGCTCCTGCGGGTGGTCGCCGCTGCGGTCGGGCTGCTCGTCGTCGGCGGCGCCGCGACCGCCGCCCTCGCCCAGGTCCCCGGCGCGACCACCGACGCCGCCGCGTGGCGACCGGGAGCGCAGCCAACCGTGACGGCGCTGCGACCGTCACCGACCCACTCGACGACGCCCACACCGACACCGACGGTCACCACCACCCCAACACCGACACCGAMGCCGACGGTCGCGGCCGCGCCGCCCCCGCCCCCGCCGGAGGAGATCGGCGGCGCCTCCGCGTTCGGCGACTCGGTGATGCTCGGCGCCGCCGCCGAGCTGGCCGCCCGCGGCATCGCGGTCGACGCGGTGGAGTCGCGCCAGTTCGGCACCATGGTCGACCAGGTCCGCGCCGCGGCCGCGGCAGGGACCCTCGGCCACACCGTCATCGTGCACGGCGGGACCAACGGGCCCATCGACGAGGCCACGCTGCGAGCGTTCCTCGACCTGACCACCGACCGCCGGGTCTACCTGGTGAACGTGCACGTCCCGCGCACCTGGGCCGGCTACGACAACGACCTGTTCGCTCGGGTGGTCCCCGAGTACCCGAACGCGCACGTGCTCGACTGGAACACCCTGGCCGGCGGGCACCGCGACTGGCTGTACGGCGACGACATCCACCTGCGCACCGGCGGCGGGCGCGAGGGGTACGCCGACTGGCTGGCGGCCTCGATCCAGCCCTGAGTCAGGCGCGCCGCAGCAGGACGACGGCGCGGTCGTCGTCGTCGCCCGCCCGGACGCCCGTCAGCACCGCCGCCGCGGTGCCGCGGCCGGACGCGAGCACCCGGTCGGCCGCCCCCATCAGCCGGTCGATCCCCTGGTCGAGGTCACCACCGCGCTTCTCGATGAGGCCGTCGGTGTAGAGCAGGAGCACGTCGCCGTGGTCGAGGCGGCCGGCGCGGGCCTGCCACCGGACCCCGGCGACCACCCCGAGCGCCGGGCTGCCCACCGTGTCGAGCAGCTCGAGGCGACCGGATCCCGCGTGCAGCTGCACCGCCGGCGGGTGTCCGGCGGACGACACCCAGAAGTCGCCCGTGGTCAGGTCGGCCGCCACGTGGATCGCCGTGGCGAACCCCTCCTCCCACGCCTGGTCGATCAGGTACTGGTTGGCCGCCGCGAGGAACTCGTCGCGCGGCATCGCCCCGAGCAGGCCGCCGAACGCGCCGGACAGCTGCAGCGAGCGGACGCCGGCGTCCAGGCCCTTGCCGGACACGTCGACCAGCACGATCTCGAGCGCGCTGCCACCGGACCGGGCCCCCGCGACCATGAAGTCGCCGGAGAAGCCGTCGGCGTGCGCGGACCGGATCTCGCTGTCGACGCTCCACCCCTCCGGCAGCGGCGGGACGCGCCCGTGGGCGGCGAGCCGGTCGCGCAGGTCGACCAGCATGAGGTCGCCGGGAGCGCCCTGCAGCCCGAGCCGTTCCCGCTCGCGCGCGAACGCCACGATCGCCACCACCGACACCGTGATGACGACGAGGATGCCGGGGATCATGGTCGGCGCGCCCCACCACCACAGGCCCCAGGCGCAGCCCAGGACGACGACGCCGAGCACCACCAGGGTGCGGAGGCGCAGCAGGAACGCCGCGACGACCTCGAGCAGGAGGAACGTCGAGGGCGGCACCCACTGCGGCTGCTGGACGACGCCGACGGCGACGAGTCCGGAGCACAGCACCAGCACGGCCGTGAGGCTCGCCTGCGAGCGCCCGCTCCACCGGCGCAGCGCGAGCGTGGCGCGCGTGAAGCGCCCCTGCGCCGGCGGCCGTCGTCTCCCCCACACCCGGCGAGCGTATCCGCAGGTCGCACGCCCGCCATGCGTCGTGCGCGCCGGAAATGGGGGTGCCGCCGCGACCCGCGATGGCGCACGATGGCTGGCATGAGCCCTCTCCCCGCCGGATACCGACTCGTCGACGTGCCCGAGAGCCGCAAGGACGAGTTCCTCGAGGTCGACCGGCTCGCGTTCGGGTTCGACTCCACGCCCGAGACCGACGCCCTCGTGCCGATCACCTTCGTCTGGGATCGCGCGCAGGCGGTGGAGGATCCGGACGGCCGCCTCGCGGCGGTCCACGCCTCGTACGAGCACGCCATGCCGGTGCCGGGCGCCACGATCGCGTGCTCGGGCCTGACGTGGGTGGGCGCGCGGCCCGACCAGCGCCGCCGCGGCCTGCTCACGGTCATGATCGAGTCGCACTTCACCCGCTCGCTGGCGCGCGGGGAGCCCGTCTCGGCGCTGTTCGCCGCCGAGCACGCGATCTACGGCCGGTACGGCTACGGCTCGGCCGCCGACGACGTCCGCGTGAAGATCGCCCGCGGCGCCGCGCTGCGGGAGGTGGCCGGCACGGACGGGCTGACCGTCAGGCTCGCCACGGCGGACGTCGCGGCGCACAGCGCGATCGTCGACGAGATCCACCGGGCGGGCGGCGCCGGCCGACCGGGCTGGACGACACGCGACTCCGACGCCTGGCGCACGCGCGTCGTGGTCGACCCGCCGGCCTGGCGGGACGGCGGCGAGCCGCTGCGCATCGTCACCGTGCACGACGCCGCCGGGGCCGTGCGCGCGTACGGGCTGTTCCGACGCAAGGAGAACTGGGCGGAGGGCGGCTCGGCCGGCAGCGTCAAGGTTCGCGAGGCCGTCGCGCTCGACCCCGCGGCCACGCACGCCCTGTGGGCGTTCCTGCTCGATCTCGACCTCACCGCCACCGTCGAGGGTCCGATGCTTCCCGTCGACGACGCGCTCCTGCACCTGCTGGTGGACCCCCGCGCCATCGTGCCCAAGGTCAACGACAACCTGTGGATCCGCCTGCTCGACCTGCCGGTGGCCCTGGCCGGCCGACGGTACGCCGCGCCGGTCGACGTGGTCCTCGAGGTGACCGACACGCGGCTGCCCGCGAACGCGGGCCGCTGGCGCCTGGTCACGGGCGAGGCGGAGGCGGACGGGACGTTCGCCGCGACCGTCGTCCGCACGCACGAGGCCGCCGACCTGCGGCTCGACGTCCGCGAGCTCGGGGCGGCCTACCTGGGCGGGCGGTCGCTCGCGGCGCAGGCCCGGGCCGGTCTGGTGCTCGAGGAGACGCCGGGCGCGCTGCAGTCCGCGGCCGCGGCGTTCCTCTGGCCGGTCGCGCCGTTCTGCTCGTACGTCTGGTAGCCCGTGGGCTACCGACCGGCCTCGTAGTCCGCGAGGAGGTCGATCCGGCGCTGGTGGCGCGGGTCGTGGCTGAACGGTTCGGCCACGAAGGCGTCGACCAGCGCGAGCGCCTCGTCCAGAGAGTGCTGGCGCGCCCCGATCGCGACCACGTTCGCGTCGTTGTGCTGCCGGCCGAGCTGGGCCGTCGTGAGGTTCCACGCGAGCGCCGCGCGTACACCGGCGACCTTGTTGGCGGCGATCTGCTCGCCGTTGCCCGACCCGCCGATGACGACGCCGAGCGAGCCCGGGTCCGCGACGACGGCCTCGCCGGCGGCGAAGCAGAACGGCGGGTAGTCGTCCTGGGCGTCGTACGTGTGGGCGCCGTGGTCGACGACGTCGTGCCCGGCGGCGCCGAGGTGCTCGACGAGCGCCACCTTCAGCTCGTAGCCGGCGTGGTCCGAGGCGACGTGGATGCGCATGCGCCCATCCTGCCGGACGGTTCGCCGTGCGGTCGTCCGCCCTCGGCATAAGAGACGGCCGCGCGTCCGCAGGCGAACCTAGGCTGTCGCCCATGACGCGCAGTGGCATCGACCTCACCGCCCTCGACCCCTCGGTCCGTCCCCAGGACGACCTCTACGCCTACGTGAACGGCCGGTGGCTCGCCTCGCACCAGATCCCGGCCGACCGCGCGATGGACGGCTCGTTCCGCGCCCTGCACGACCAGGCGGAGGAGCAGGTGCGCGACATCATCGCCGACGCCGGTACCCACGTGAGCACAGCCGCGGCCGACGACCCCACCGATCCCGTCGAGGCCAAGGTCGGCGCGGTCTACGCGTCGTTCATGGACACCGACGCCATCGCCGCCGCCGGCACGGCTCCCCTGCGCACCGACCTCGCGCTGCTGGAGTCCGCGACGACGCAGGCCGAGCTGACCGGCGCGCTGGGCGCCCTGCAGCGCACCGGGGCGGGCGGCGTCGTCGGCTTCTACGTCGACAACGACGCCAAGGAGCCCACCCGATACGTCGTGCACCTCGTGCAGGGCGGCCTGGGGCTGCCGGACGAGGCCTACTACCGCGACGAGCAGTACGCCGAGGTGCTCGCGGCCTACCGCCCGCACGTCGCGCGCATGCTGCGCCTCGGTGGCGCCGCCGCGGACGAGGAGGCCGCCGACGACCTCGCTCGCCGAGTCGTCGCGCTGGAGACGAAGCTCGCCGCCGGCCACTGGGACGTGGTCAAGGACCGCGACGCCGACCTCACCTACAACGCGCTGAGCCTGACCGAGCTCGCGGCGCGCGCGCCCGGCTTCGACTGGCACTCGTGGGTCCTCGCGCTCGGGGCGCCGGCGGGGTCGTTCGACCGGCTGGTGGTGCGCGAGCCGTCGTTCGCCGAGGCGTTCGCGGTGCTGTGGGCCAGCGAGCCGCTGGCCGACTGGCAGGCGTGGGCCGCGTACCACGTCATCTCCGACCGGGCGGCGTACCTGAGCGACGAGCTGGTCGAGGCGAACTTCGACTTCTACGGCCGGACGCTGACCGGCGCGCAGGAGCTGCGTGACCGGTGGAAGCGCGGCGTCTCCCTGGTGCAGGGCGTGCTGGGTGAGGCCGTCGGCAAGGTGTACGTCGAGCGGCACTTCCCGCCCGCGCACAAGGCGCGGATGGAGGAGCTCGTCGCCAACCTGGTGGCCGCCTACCGCGAGTCGATCTCGCAGCTGGACTGGATGGGCGAGGAGACGCGCGCCAAGGCGCTGGCCAAGCTCGAGGCGTTCACGCCGAAGATCGGCTACCCGGCCCGCTGGCGCGACTACGGCACGCTCGAGGTCACGGCCGACGACCTCCTGGGCAACGTCCGCCGCGCCAACGCGTTCGAGCAGGACCGCGAGCTGGGCAAGATCGGCAAGCCCATCGACCGCGACGAGTGGTTCATGACGCCGCAGACCGTCAACGCGTACTACAACCCCGGCATGAACGAGATCGTGTTCCCCGCCGCGATCCTCCAGCCGCCGTTCTTCGACGCCGAGGCCGACGACGCGGCCAACTACGGCGGCATCGGGGCGGTCATCGGGCACGAGATCGGCCACGGGTTCGACGACCAGGGCTCGAAGTACGACGGCGAGGGCCGGCTCGAGGACTGGTGGACGGCCGCCGACCGCGCCGAGTTCGAGACCCGGACCAAGGCGCTCATCGACCAGTACTCGGAGTTCTCCCCCGTGCAGCTGGGCGGGTCGCACCACGTCAACGGCGAGCTGACCATCGGCGAGAACATCGGCGACCTCGGCGGGCTGTCGATCGCGCTGCAGGCGTACCGGATCGCTCTGGGCCGGCCCCTGGACGAAGCACCGGTGATCGACGGGCTCACCGGCGTGCAGCGCGTGCTGCTCGGCTGGGCGCAGGTGTGGCAGGCGAAGGGCCGCGACGAGGAGATCATCCGCCGCCTCGCCATGGACCCGCACTCGCCCAACGAGTTCCGCTGCAACGGCGTCGTGCGCAACGTCGACGAGTTCTACGCGGCGTACGACGTGCAGCCCGGCGACGCGCTGTACCTCCCGCCGCAGGAGCGCGTGCGGATCTGGTGATCAGCTGAGCAGGGCGCCCTGGTCCGGGCGGGCCGCCGCTACGCCGGCAGCTCGGACCAGGACGCCCTCGCGAGCTTGAAGCCGACGCCCGACCCGTCGACGCACTGCACGCCGTCGGTCCCGCTGCGGCAGGTGTACTCGCCCACGCTCGTCGCCTGGCCGTACTCGAGCACCGGGACGTCGTCACCGGCGACCGCAGGCGGGGGGCCGCTCACGCAGTCGAACGCGACGCCGTCGCTGTTGAGCACGAGCACGTGCCCGGTCACCTCGGTGCAGCCCGCCACGACGGGCGGCGCGTACGTGTAGCTGGCGATGGTGCAGGTCACGCCGTCGACCGACATCAGGCACTGGATGTTGCCGCTGGGCAGCGCGAACGCGACCGGCTCTGTGGAGGTCGAGGACGAGCTGGCCGACGGGCCCGCCGACGCCGTCGCGGCCGGCGTCTGACCGGCCGAGTCGCCGCCACCGTCGCCGTCGTTGTTCATGAACTTGAGCAGCAGCACCACGGCGAGCACGACGAGCACCACGTCGACGATGACGAAGAGCCGGACGTTGCGCGCCGAGGTCATACCGCTCCGATCCTCCCCGTGGGGACGCCGGCCCGCCCGGTGCTCGGGCGGGCTCGGCGACCAGGATCACACGGGACGAACCGGACGGGCCAATCGTCCTGGTCAGGCGATCAGAAGGACGGCCCGGCGGTCCGGGTGCGCTTCAGCTCGTAGAAGCCGGGCACGGTGGTCATGAGCGCGAGGCCGTCGAACAGCCGTCCCGCGTCCTCGCCCTTCGGGGCCGGGGTGATGACCGGGCCGAAGAAGCCGACCCCGTCGATGGCGACCACTGGCGTGCCCACCTCGTCGCCGACGAGCCCGATGCCCTCGCCGTGCGACTCGCGCAGCAGCACGTCGACCTCGTCGGTCCCGGCCACGTCGGCCAGCTCGGCCGGCAGACCGACCTCGGCGAGGGACTCGGCGATGATCGCGGCGGTGTCCGTGCGTCCGCCCGGGTGGCGGCGCGTGCCCATGGCGTCGTAGAGCGGCTTGATGACCTGCTCGCCGTGGTCGCGGGCGGCGGCGACGATGACGCGGACCGGGCCCCACCCCTCGTCCAGCATGTCGCGGTACTGCTGCGGCAGGTCGTCCCGCTTCTCGTTGAGGACCGACAGGCTCATCACGTGCCAGCGGACGTCGACGTCCCGGATGGCGCTGACCTCGTCCATCCAGCGGGAGGTCATCCACGCCCACGGGCAGGCGGGGTCGAACCAGAAGTCGACGACGGGGCGGGTGGTGGGCGTGCTCGTCACAGGGTCCTCCGAAGGTGTGGGTGCCTCGCGCAACCATCGGGGAACGTCCCCGTATTCCCCCCGGTGGTCAGGGGTTGGCGAGCACCTGCAGGGCCGCGGCCCGGCCGGGGATGCCGCTGACACCGCCGCCGCGCCGGGCACCGGCCCC
The DNA here is from genome assembly GCF_054049315.1 of Cellulomonas sp. P5_E12. Classification (NCBI taxonomy): domain Bacteria; kingdom Bacillati; phylum Actinomycetota; class Actinomycetes; order Micrococcales; family Cellulomonadaceae; genus Cellulomonas; species Cellulomonas sp. P5_E12. The sequence goes on from NZ_JBFUMP010000014.1 coordinate 91,469, forward strand.
CGCGAGCAGGACACGAGCGTCCGACGTGTCGACGCCCCACGTCCCGACCTCGTCGTCCGTCTCCGCCCACGGCCAGGACAGGTCCCGGTGGAAGATGTGGCCGGCGGGCAGGCCCACGTCCGCCTCGAGGTCGACCGGGCTGCGCACCTCGAGGCAGGGCTCGCCGTGCTCGTCCAGCGCGAGGCAGTCCGTCAGCGGCTCGGCCAGCACGCTGTCGATCGAGCGGAGCGTCGCCGCGAGCGCCGCGGTGCGGGCACCCTCGGGGTCCGCGACGAAGAGCCGGGCGGGCATGTGCAGCCCGAAGGCGGTGAGGGTCTGGTGGCCGGACGCGCGCAGCCCGGGACCGAGGATCGAGTCGTCGGTGAGCGAGTGGCAGTACGTCTCCACGGGGGGTCTCCGCGGGATCTGTCCGGCGGCCGCCTCGCGGTACGCGGTCTCGAGCTCGGTCGCGGACTCGTGCACGTGGAAGGTCCCGGCGAAGGCGACCCGGGGGTCGACGCCGGAGCGCAGGCGCGGCAGGCGCGTGAGCAGCATGTTCAGCTTGAGCTGGGCGCCCTCGGGCGCGGGCCCGGACGACTCCCGCCCGAGCAGCCGGTCGAGGACCGCCGGCGCGCAGGCCGCGAGGACGTGCCGGGCGCCGACCCTGCGCTCGGTGCCGTCCGTCCACACCACCTCGGCCGGCGTCGACGCGCTCCCCGGCTCGATCGCGACGACCTCGGCCGACGTGCGGACCTCGGCCCCGGCCGCCCGGGCCGCCGACTCCAGCGCGCCGCTGACCGCGCCCATCCCCCCGACCGGGACGTCCCAGTCCCCCGTCCCGCCGCCGATCACGTGGTAGAGGAAGCAGCGGTTCGCGCGCCCGTCGGGGTCGTGGGGGCGGGCGAAGGTCCCGATCAGCGCGTCCGTGAGCACGACGCCCCGGACGAGGTCGGTGCCGAACGCCGCGTCGACCACCTCGCCGATGGGCCGCTCGACGAGGTCGCGCCAATCGTCCGGCCCCAGCAGCCGGCGGGCGTCGTCCCTCGATACGAGCGGCTCGGTCATCGTCGGGAAGAGGCGTTCCGCGAGCGCCGCGGTGCGCGCGCCGAACGCCCGGAACGCGTCGAAGTCGCCGCTCGCGCCGACGTCGGCGAACGACGCCTCCGTCGCGGCGTCGTCGGCGGTGTCCACCAGGAGGCCGCCGTCCCCCGACGGCGTGTACGACGCGATGCGGCGTCGGCGCAGGTCGAGCCGCAGACCCAGCTCGTCGCGCACCTGCCGGGGCATCAGCGAGACCAGGTAGGAGTATCGCGAGACACGGGCGACCACGCCGGGGAACACCCGCGCCGACTGCGTCGCGCCGCCCACGTGGTCGGCACGCTCGAGCAGGAGCACGGACCGTCCGGCGCGCGCCAGGTAGGCCGCGGCGGTCAGCCCGTTGTGGCCCCCGCCGACGATGACGGCGTCGTAGGTCGCGTGCACGCGTCGACCCTAGGCCCGCACAGCAGGAGATCGACCGCCAGCAGGTGCGATGATCGACCCGGCCAAGAGCCAGCCCATCGCCTCCCAAGGAGTACCTGCGTGCCTGGAGAGAACCTCACCCGTGCCGAGGCGCGCGAGCGTGCCGCCGTCGTCCGCTCCGAGTCGTACGAGGTCACCCTCGACCTGACGACGGGGCCGACGACCTTCGCCTCCCGCACGGTGGTGCGGTTCGCGGCGGACCCGGGCGCGAGCACCTTCATCGACCTCATCGCGCCGACCGTGCACGAGGTGGTGCTCAACGGCCGGTCGCTGGACGTCTCCGACGTCGTCGCGGACTCCCGCATCCGGCTCGACGACCTCGCCGCGACCAACGAGCTCCTCGTCGTCGCCGACGCCGCGTACATGAACACGGGCGAGGGCCTGCACCGGTTCGTCGACCCGGTGGACGACGAGGTCTACCTGTACTCCCAGTTCGAGGTGGCCGACTCCCGGCGCGTGTTCGCCGTGTTCGAGCAGCCCGACCTCAAGGCCACCTTCACGTTCACCGTGACCGCTCCGGCGCACTGGACGGTCGTCTCCAACTACCCGCAGGTCGGCATGCCCGTCGTGGTCGAGGACGGCGTCAACCGCAACGGCGGCGTGGACAAGGGCACCGCGACGTGGACCTTCGAGACCACGCCGCGGATCGCGTCGTACATCACGGCGATCATCGCCGGGCCGTACCACGCCGAGCACCGGGAGCTCTCGAGCCAGGACGGCCGCGCGATCCCGCTCGGCGTCTACTGCCGCGGGTCGCTGGCGGAGCACCTGGACACCGACAACATCGTCGACATCACCCGCGCGGGCTTCGACTTCTACGAGCGCGCCTTCGGGGTCCCCTACCCGTTCGCCAAGTACGACCAGCTGTTCGTGCCGGAGTTCAACGCCGGGGCCATGGAGAACGCCGGCGCCGTGACGTTCCTCGAGTCGTACGTGTTCCGGTCCAAGGTCCCCGAGGCCACCATCGAGCGGCGCGCGGTGACGATCCTGCACGAGCTGGCGCACATGTGGTTCGGCGACCTGGTCACCATGCGCTGGTGGGACGACCTGTGGCTGAACGAGTCGTTCGCGGAGTACATGTCGACGCTCGCGACCGCGGAGGCCACGCGCTGGACCAGCGCGTGGACCACGTTCTCGTCGCTGGAGAAGAACTGGGCCTACCGCCAGGACCAGCTGCCCTCCACGCACCCGATCGTCGCCGACATGCGTGACCTCGAGGACGTCGAGGTCAACTTCGACGGCATCACGTACGCCAAGGGCGCGAGCGTGCTCAAGCAGCTCGTGTCGTGGGTGGGCCAGGACGAGTTCTTCGCGGGCGTGCGCGCCTACTTCGCCAAGCACGCGTGGGGCAACACCGAGCTGCGCGACTTCCTCACCGAGCTCGAGACCACCAGCGGCCGCGACCTGTCGGCGTGGTCGGGCCTCTGGCTGGAGAAGGCCGGCGTCACGCTGCTGCGCCCGGAGATCACGGTCGACGACGCCGGCACCATCACGTCGTTCGCGGTCCTGCAGGAGGTGCCCGACGAGTACCCCGTGCAGCGCCCCCACCGCCTCGCGATCGGCGGCTACGACCTCGACCGGGCCACCGGACGGCTGGCCCGCACGGTGCACGTCGAGCTCGACATCGACGGCCCGCGCACCGAGGTGCCCGCGCTGGTCGGCGTGCCCCGCCCGGCGCTCGTGCTGGTCAACGACGACGACCTCGCGTACGCCAAGGTGCGCCTGGACGACCGCTCGCTCGCCGCGTCGATCGACCTGCTGGGCTCGTTCGACGACTCGCTGCCCCGCACGCTCGTGTGGACCGCCGCCTGGGACGCCACGCGTGACGGCGAGGCGCCCGCGCGAGACTTCGTCGACCTGGTGCTGAACAACATCGCGCACGAGACCGACTCGTCGGTCGTGCTGGTGCTGCTGCGGCAGCTGACGACCGCGCTCGACCTGTACGTGGCCCCCGAGCACCGCCTCGCCACCGAGGTCGCCGCGGCCGACCGCCTGCTCGAGCTGGCACGGGCCGCCGAGGCTGGCTCGGACACACAGCTGCAGCTGGTGAAGGCCTTCGCCGGGCGCGCCGCGACCACCGGGCAGCTCGACGCCGTCCGGGACCTGCTGGACGGGAGGGCCACCCTCGACGGCCTGTCGATCGACACCGACCTGCGCTGGGAGCTGCTCACGTCGCTCGTCGCGGGCGGCCGCGCCGCCGAGGCCGACATCGCCGCCCAGCTGGCCGACGACGCCACGGCCACCGGTCAGCGCGCCGCGGCCGCCGCACGGGCGGCCGTCCCCAGCGCCGAGGCCAAGGCCGCGGCCTGGACCTCCGTGGTCGACGAGGACGGGCTGCCGAACGCGCTGCAGGCCGCCACGATCGCCGGCTTCGGTCGGGTGCACGACCGCGCGCTGCTCGTGCCGTTCGTCGAGCCGTACTTCGCCGGGCTCGAGTCGGTGTGGGCGGACAAGACGAGCGAGATGGCGCAGAACATCGTCGTCGGGCTCTACCCGACGGACCTGGTCGACGACGCGTCGGTCGACGTGCTCGGCGCCACCGACGCGTGGCTGGACGCCCACCCGGGCGCCCCCGCCGCGCTGCGGCGC
>NZ_JBFUMP010000015.1:0-96925 GCF_054049315.1 Cellulomonas sp. P5_E12
CACCCACGCGGGGTGAGCGCGGTCGCGTCCGGTCAGGCGGTGGCGCAGCAGATCGTCGACGGCGGCGCCTGACGCGCGGCGACGGCTCGCCGGACCCGCACGAGCAGCCCGGGACCCGGGCGTCGCGGCGCGGGCGCCAGTGCGCGCTCGCGGAGGGCGAGCCGGCGGCGCAGGTCGGCCTCGAGCTCCCTCTCGCGCTCCTGGTGGACGAGGGCGAACAGCTCCGGGTGCATGGCTACTCCTGCGGGGACGGCTTGCGGGCGCGGATGACGGCACCGTGCATGCCGTCCGCGACCTGGTGGGTGAAGGTCACCTCGGCGTCGGTGAAGCCGGCGGCCACGAGGCCGTCGAGGCACTCCGTGCGCGACAGCGCCCCGGCGATGCAACCGACGTACGACCCGCGCTCGGCGCGCTCCTGCGGCGTGAGGTGGTCCTCGGCGACGACGTCCGAGATGCCGACCCGACCGCCTGGCACGAGCACGCGATACGCCTCGGCCAGGACCGCCTGCTTGTCCGTGGACAGGTTGACCACGCAGTTGGAGATGACGACGTCGACGACCGCGTCGCCCAGCGGCAGGTCCTCGATGGTGCCGCGCAGGAACTCGACGTTGGTCGCGCCGGCGCGACCAGCGTTCGCGCGGGCCAGGTCGAGCATCTCGTCGGTCATGTCGACCCCGTAGGCGAAGCCCGTCGGGCCGACGCGACGAGCCGACAGCAGCACGTCGATCCCCCCGCCCGAGCCCAGATCGAGGACGCGCTCACCGGCGCGCAGCTCCGCCACGGCGAGCGGGTTGCCGCAGCCCAGCGACGCGGCGAGCGCCTCGGGCGGGAGGCTCACCGCGTCCTGCGCGCTGTACAGGCCGGCACCGAACCTCTCGTCGACCTCGATCGAGCCCGGCGCGCAGCTGCCCGCGCTGCAACACCCGTCGGCCTGCACCGCAGCGAGCGCGTACCGCTGCCGCACCTGCTCCCGCACGTCGTCCATCTCGTCCGCCTCCTCAGGCATCGACAATCATCGATATGTACGATGGACCCAGACATCGACACCTGTCAATGTCTGGGCCATACTGGGTTCCATGGCCCTCGATCTGCTGCCCGTCGTCCCCGCCGCCTGCTGCTCGCCGCGCACCCGCGCCGCGATCACCGAGCAGGCGGCCGTGGACCTCTCCCGGGTGCTCAAGGCCCTCGCCGACCCTGCGCGGCTTCGGCTGCTGTCGCTGATCGCCGCGCACGACGGCTCCGAGGCCTGCGTCTGCGACCTCACCGACCCCGTCGGCCTGAGCCAGCCGACCGTCTCGCACCACCTCAAGGTGCTCGTCGACGCGGGCTTGATCACGCGGGACAAGCGCGGGGTCTGGGCCTACTACGCCCTCGTCCCCGGCGCGCTCGAGGCCGTCACGCACCAGCTGGGCACGCACCTGACCGCCGGCGCGGCCGCATGACCATCGTCCCGATGACGGCCGAGCACTGGCCCGCGGTCGAGCGCATCTACGCGGCGGGCATCGCCACCGGGCACGCGACCTTCGAGTCCACGCCGCCCTCCTGGGAGGCGTTCGACGCCGGCAAGCTGCCCGACCATCGGCTCGTGGCCCTCGACGAGGACGGCGCCGTCGTCGGCTGGGCCGCGGCGTCCGCCGTCTCCGACCGCTGCGCGTACGCCGGGGTGATCGAGCACTCGGTGTACGTCGACCCGGCCGCCCAGGGCCGCGGCATCGGCCGGGCCCTGCTGGACGCGCTGGTCGACGACGCCCGCGACAAGGGGATCTGGACCGTGCAGTCCGGCATCTTCCCCGAGAACGAGACCAGCCTCGCGGTCCACGCCGCCGCCGGGTTCCGCGTCGTCGGTACGCGAGAACGGCTGGGCCGGATGACTTACGGGCCGCGCGCCGACCAGTGGCGGGACGTCGTGCTCGTCGAGAAGCGCCTCTAGCGATGGTGCGGCGGCACCGGGTACAGGGTGTGCTCGGTGTGCTGCAGCACGTTGATGACCAGCGCGGACACGTGCTCGTTCGCCTGCGAGTAGTAGATCGTCGTGCCCTCGCGACGAGCGGTGACCAGGCGGCCGGCGCGCAGCTTGGCCAGGTGCTGCGACACGGCGGGGGCCGGCCGGTCGAGAGCCTCGGCGAGCGCGCTCACCGACATCTCGCCGCCGTCCAGCATCGCCAGGACCGCCAGGCGCGTCCGGTCCGCGAGCAGGCGCAGGATATCGACCGCGTGGTCGAGGTCGGCGTCGGCGGGGGTGGTGACCATCGGGGTCATGATCGCAGGCTCAGCACCCGGACGGGCCAGAGCGCCGTCGCGGTGATGGTTGCCGCCGTCGCGACGACCGCGAGGACCACCGCCGCGAGCGTGAGGCCGGCGGCGCCGAGCCAGCCGGCCAGCGGGTAGGTGAGCAGCCAGCACGCGTGCGAGAGGGAGAACTGGGCGGCGAACGCGGCGGGCAGGTGCTCGGCCGGCACCTCTCGGCGGATCAGTCGCCCGACGGGGGTCTCGACCGCCGCCCAGCCGAGCCCGACCAGCACCCACAGCACGCAGACGGCCGCGAGGTGGTGCAGCGCGAGCGGGACCGCGGCGGTCGCGACGCAGAGGACGACCGCGCCGCCGAGCATGACCCGGCGCTCCGGGAGCCGACGGAGCACGCGCGGGAGCGCCAGCGCCGCGGTCACCGACCCCAGGCCGTTGGCGGCGAGCACCAGCGCGACGACCCCGTCGCCCAGCCCGAGCACGCTGCGGACGATCACGACGGTCTGCACCAGGACGAACGCGCCGGCGGCCGCCACGACGAGGTTGAGCGCGAGGACCGGTCGCAGCGCCGGGGTCCCCACGAAGATCTCCGCCCCACGGCGCACCCGCGCCGTGAACGGCGCGGCCGACGGCACCGGACTGCGCGGCAGGACGACCGAGCCCACCAGCAGCGCGGACCCGGCGAACCCGGCCGCGGTCCCGACGAACAGCGCGTCCGCCGGCACGACGAGCAGCAGCGCGGCCGCGAGCACGGGCGAGAGGACGGCCTCGAGGTCGTACGCCAAGCGGGACAGCGACAGCGCCGCGGTGTAGTCGTCCTCGTCGGGAAGCACCTGCGGGATCACCGACTGGAAGGTCGGCGTGAACGTGGCCGACGCCGCCTGCAGGACGAAGATCAGGACGAACACCTGCCAGACCTCGCCGACGAACGGCAGCGCGAGCGCCACGACCAGGCGCAGGACGTCCGACCCGATCATCACCGCGCGCCGCGGCAGGCGAGCCACGACGACGGCAGCGACGGGCGCGACGACCACGTACGCGAGCATCTTGATGGCGAACGCGGTCCCGAGCACGGCGCCGGCGTCGGCTCCCGCGAGGTCGTAGGCCAGCAGGCCGAGCGCGACCGTCGCCAGGCCCGTCCCCGTCAGCGCGACCACCTGAGCGGCGAACAGCCGGCGGTAGACGGGGTGGGTCAAGGCGCGGAGCATTCACCCATTATTGCGTAGATACGCAAATACGGAGTTCAGGGATCGCTGTACTCTCTCGCGATGGAGACCGTCACGCTGACGCACACCGCCGCGCTCGCGCGTCTCGGGCACGCGTTGTCCGACGAGACCCGCACGCGCGTGCTCCTCGCGCTGCGCGAGGCCCCCGCGTACCCGTCCGACCTCGCCGACGCTCTCGGCGTCTCGCGGCAGGTCATGTCCAACCAGCTGGCGTGCCTGCGCGGCTGCGGCCTGGTCGAGGCGATCCCCGACGGTCGGCGCACCTGGTACCGCCTGGCCGACGCCCACCTCGCACCGGCGCTGGACGACCTGCTGCGGCTCGTCGTCGCGGTCGACCCGACGTGCTGCGGACCCGGCGGCTGCACGTGCTCGTGACCCGGCGCGAGGTCCTCCAGCGGCGGATCCGGTGGGTCGTCGCGCTGACGATCGCGTACAACGTGGTCGAGGCGGTCATCGCCCTCGCGGCCGGCCGGGTGGCGTCGTCCTCGGCGCTCATCGCCTTCGGGCTCGACTCGGTGGTCGAGGTGCTGTCCGCCGCGGCCGTCGCCTGGCAGTTCGCCGCGCCCGATCCCGAGGCGCGCGAGCGCACCGCCCTGCGCCTCATCGCCGTGTCGTTCTTCGGGCTCGCCCTCGTCGTGACCGTCGACTCGGTGCGGACGCTCGTGGGCGCGTCGTCGCCCGAGCCCTCGACCGTCGGCATCGTGCTGGCCGCGGTGAGCCTGGTGATCATGCCCGTGTTCTCGTGGTTCGAGCGCCGGACCGGTCGTGAGCTGGGCTCCTCGTCGGCCGTGGCCGACTCGAAGCAGACCCTGATCTGCGCGTACCTGTCCGCGGTGCTGCTCGTCGGCCTGGTGCTGAGCAGCGCCCTCGGCTGGGCGTGGGCCGACCCGGTCGCGGCCCTGGTCATCGCCGGTTTCGCGGTCCGCGAGGGCCTCGAGGCGTGGCGCGGGGACGCCTGCCCGACGCCGGTCAGCGCCCTGCTCGTGCCCGACGACTAGTCCGACGCGAACGCCACGATCCGCTTGATCGTCTCCTCGTCGCGCAGGATCCGCCGGTGCCCGAGTCCCTCGCTGAGCACCAGCTCGGCGCCGGGCCAGGCACGGGCGATGCGGGCGCCGTCCTCGTGGTCGGCCTCCTTGTCGTCGCGGTCGCTGAGGATCAGCACGGCCGGCAGGGCCCGGGACGCGTTCGCCGCGCGGACCGGGATGTCGAGGTCGGCCAGCCGGCGGCCCGCGAGCGTCTCCATCCGCACGACGAACCGGTGCCGGGTCTGCTCGCTGAAGCCGAGGGCATGCGCGAAGCCGACGGTGTAGGTGCTGGGGTCGGCCAGCGGTGTGACCAGCACGATCCGCTCCGTCGACGTGCCGTCGAGCACCGCGAGCGCACTGGCCGCCGCGCCCAGCGAGTGCCCGACCACCGCGTGGGCCGGGCCGTGCGCCGCGATCACGGCGTCGAGCGCCGACATCATCTCGGGCAGCGTCGTGCGCCGACGACCGAGCTGCCCGGCCCCCGACGAACCCTGCGCGGGGGCGTCGTAGGCGACGACCCGCAGGCCGGCGTCGACCAAGGGCTCGACGAGCGAGGCGAGCTGGCCGCGGTGGCCGCCCCACCCGTGCACGAGGTAGACGGTCGGGCCGTCGCCCCAGATCTGCCCCACGATCGGGCCGACGCGGAACGCGGTGCCGCCCGGGATCGCCTGCCGGTGCTTCGCCCGGGCGGGCCGGCACCACAGCCGCAGCGCGCCGCGGGCGACGAGCTCCGGCGCGACCCGATCGAGGGCACCCACCGTCGACCGGATCCACCCCGGGATGGGGGCCAGTTGCGTACGAACGGTCGTGCTTTTTTTGGCCGATGGTGCGGTCATGACAGGAACCCCTGAATCAGTCGGTGACGAGGAGCGACTGCAGCAGCCGCTCGAAGGTGAAGCGGGTGCGAGCCTCGGCTGCCGGGTCTTCCAGCAGCCGGCACGCGTGGAAGTGGCCGAGCATCAGGCCGTTCATGTCGTGGGCGAACTGCTCGGGCGCCAGGTCGTCACGGAACGCGCCGTCCTTGGCCCCGGAGCGGTACATCTGCGCGAGCGAGTCGAGCAGGTCCCAGTGGTCGCGCACGAGCTGGTCGCGGACCGCGCCCGGCTGGTCGTCGAACTCCGTGGCCGCGGAGACGAACAGGCAGCCCGCCGAGCCACCGGTCGACGTCACCAGCCACCGCTCGAACAGCACCCGGACCCGCTGCTCACCACGCCGAGCGGCGAGCGCGGGGCGGATCACCTCGTCCACGAAGTGCCCGCGCGCGCTCGCCAGGACCGCGAGCTGGAGGGCCTCCTTGGACCGGAAGTGCGCGTAGAGGCCGCTCTTCGACATGCCGGTCGCGGAGGCGAGCGTGCCGATGGTGAGGCCCGCGACGCCCAGGCGGCCGGCGATCTCGACCGCCTGGTCGATCACCGCCTGCCGCGTCTCGTCGCCCTTGCTCACACGGTCATGAATAGCACGATCGTGCTCCGCTGGCTAGATCGCCATCAGCGCGACGCCCAGCGCCGCGGCCGCGAGGCAGAGCACCAGCGAGCCGACCGCGTTCACCGTCGCCCTCCGCAGCTCCCCGGCCTGGATCAGGCGGACGGTCTCCACCATGGCGGTCGAGAACGTGGTGTACCCGCCGCAGAACCCCGTGGCGGCGGCCGCCAGCCAGGTGGGGCCGAGCCCGTGGTAGAGGTGCGCGCCGTTGAGCAGGCCGATGAGCAGGGACCCGGTGACGTTGACGACGAGGGTGGCCAGCGGGAACACCCGGGTCCACCGGCCGCGCACCGACCCGTCGACGACGAACCGGGTCGCGGCACCGATGCCGCCGAGCACGGCGATGAGCAGGACGGTCATCGCGCCTGCCGCCAGTGGTGGTGCCGGGCCGCCAGCGCGATCCCGGCGATGCACGCCAGCAGGCCGAGGACCACGCTGAGGGCGCCGTAGAGCAGCGACATCGTCACCTGACCGCCGGCGATCAGCCGCTCCATCTCGATCGCCAGGCTGCTGAACGTGGTGAACCCGCCGAGCACGCCCGTGCCCGCGCCGAGGCGCACCAGCCGACCTCGCGGTGACTCCGACCCGCGCCGCAGCAGGGCCTCGAGCAGGGCACCGAGGAGGAAGGACCCGAGGAGGTTCTCGACGAACGTCGCGGTGGGCCACCCTGAGCTCGAGGTCCCGACCGCCTGCGTCAGCGCCCAGCGCGCCGTCGTGCCGACCGCACCACCGACCGCGACGACCGCGACGAGACGCGGGTCGAGGTGGGCGGGTCGGGTCACGTTGTCGGCTCCTGAGGTGTCTGCGGGACGATCGTGACCGGGAGCGGCTGCGTGTGCGCGAGGTGTCCGGCGGTCGAGCCGCCGATGAGGTGGTTCATCCAGCCGCCGATGCCCGGCCGACGGCTGCCGATGACGATCAGGGTCGCCCCCGACTCCCGCGCCACCCGGGCCAGGGCTCGTGACGCCTCGCCCACCGTGTAGACGAACCGCCACGGCACGTCGACGCCGTCGAGGTGCTGCTCGAGCTCGGCCGCCAGCGCGCGCTCCGCGACGCCGTCGCCCTCGCTGCTGTCCGCGTGGTCCGGGTCCAACGGGGTGGTGACCAGCGTGCCGTCCGGCTCCTCGGCGACGTACGTGCGCGCCGGGTCCGACCAGAGGCAGAGCAGCGAGGCACCCAGGGGGGCCGCGAGCGCGGCGGCGCGCTGCACCACGACAGGTTTCTGACCCGGGATCACGCCGACGACGACCGTGGGTGCGCCCGCGACGGGCGAGCCGTGCCACGGGTGCGGTGTGGAGCGGGTCACTCGTCGAGGCTACGCGGGAACACGGGGGTCGAGGCGGAGGTTGCGCTGCCCATGACCACCATCGGATTCATCGGCGCCGGACACATCGGCGGCACCCTGGCCCAGCTCGCGATCGACCACGGCTTCGACGTCGTCGTCAGCAACTCGCGCGGACCGGAGACCCTCACAGACCTCGTCCAGCAGCTGGGCGACCGGGCGCGCGCCGCCACCGCGGCGGAGGCGGCGGAGGCCGGCGACATCGTCGTCGTGACCATCCCGACCAAGAACGTTCCGGACGTCCCCGTGCAGCCCCTCGTCGGCAAGATCGTCATCGACACCAACAACTACTACCCGCAGCGCGACGGCCAGATCGAGGTCCTCGACAACGAGTCGACCACCGTCTCCGGCTTGCTGCAGAGCCACCTGCCCGGCTCCCACGTGGTGAAGGCGTTCAACAACATCGCGTTCACCGACCTCGCCTCGAAGGGCGTCCTCGCGGGAACTCCGAACCGCCGCGCGCTCTCGATCGCGGGCGACGACGCCAACGCCAAGGCCACGGTGTCCGCGCTGATCGACCAGCTCGGCTTCGACGTCGTGGACGCCGGGGAGCTGGCCGAGGGCTGGCGCGCCGAGCGCGACCAGCCCGCGTACGTGCAGCCCTACGACGCCGACGGCATGCGCGCCGCGCTGGCGAAGGCGGTCCGCTACCGCGACCGCTGAGCCGCTCAGGGCGCGTCGAAGACCTCGTCGCGCTCTGGCTCCGGCGTCGCGTCGTGCGGCTCGTGCTCCTGGATCTCGTGGACGACGTCCGCCAGGTGCGCGGCCGTCCGGCGCGCGCGCCGGATCGACAGCACGGCCTGCGTGGCCAGGCCGAGGAACACGAGAGCGCACGCGATCGTGCTGATGACGAACGTCAGCTCGATCCCGTCGGCGGTCGGGTGCAGGTCCGGACCCAGGTGGCTGGCGATCACGGCGCCGGCGACCGCCGCGCCCACGGATCCGCCGACCGTCCGCAGCACCTGGTTGAACGACACGGCGCTGCCCAGCTCCTGCGCGGCCACCCCGCGGGCGATCAAGCCCGGCATGGCCGCGTACGTGGTGCCGATGCCGACTCCGATGAGCAGCATGCCGAGCAGCAGCTCCCACAGCTGGTCGTGCGCGACGAGCAGCAGCAGGTTGGCGACCGTGACGAACGCGGCTCCGATGGGCAGCAGCACCGTGAAGCTGAGCCGGTGCGCCTGCGCACGGGCGACGCGGCTGGCCGCCTGGCTGCCCACGGAGATGGGCAGCATGACGAACCCCGCCCAGAACAGCGGCAGCCCGACCCCGTAGCCGGTCGACGTCGGCGCCTGCGCGACGAGGCTGATCACCGAGACGCCGATGTACATCGCCATGCCGATGCTCAGCGCGGTCGCGTTGGCCAGCAGCACGTCCGACCGGCGCAACAGGTCGAGCCGGATGAGCGGATGGTCCGTCGCGACCTCCCGCCACACCCAGACGGCGAGCACGACGACGGCGCCGGCGAGGACCGCCAGCGTCGTCGCGGACCCCCAGCCCCAGTTCGGTCCCTCGCTGATGCCCAGCAGCAACGACGCGAGGCCCACGCCCAGCAGCGCCGCGCCCAGGGTGTCGAACCGCTGCCGCAGGCCGCGGTCGTCGGGACCCGCGGGCACGACGAGCACGACCACGACGATGGCCGAGACGACGAACGCCGCCGCGAACCAGAACGCCCACCGCCAGTCGAACGAGTCGGCGATGATCCCCGTCAGCGGGTAGCCCAGGCCGATCCCGGTAGCCACGGTGACGGACAGCGACGCGATCCCCGCCTGGACCTTCTCGGGCGGCGAGTAGCGCCGGGCCAGCGCGATCGTCATCGGCGTGATCGCGAACGAGAGGCCCTGCAGCGCGCGGCCGGCAAGCAGCACGCCGAACGTCGGCGCCGTGGCCGCCAGCACGGAGCCGACCAGGATCACCACGAGCGTGACCAGCAGGATGCGCTTCTTGTGCGGCCCGTCGCTCAGCCGCCCCAGCACCGGCGTCGCGATGGCGCCGACCAGCAGGTTGAGGGTCAGGGTCCACTGCGCCGTGCTGACCGAGATGCCGAACGCGGCGGCGATCGTGGGGACCAGCAGCAGGCCGAGCGAGCTGATGATGGCAGCGGCGAGCGCGGCGTAGACGAGCGCCGGGACCAGCCGTCTGCCTGCTGCCATGCCGCCACTGTGCCACTTGCCTCGGTCATCTGAGTAATGGTCTCGCCCGCGGCACAGGCCGGTCGTAGCGTCCGGGCCATGAGCGACGCCCTGCGCCACCACGCCATCCGCGAGAGCAGCCACCGGATCCTCGACCCGTTCACCGACGAGCAGCTGGCGACCCTGGGCCGCGCGCTGCACCTCGAACCGGGTGCGACCGTGCTCGACCTCGCGTGCGGGAAGGGTGAGCTGCTGTGCACCTGGGCGCGGGACCACGGCGTCGTCGGCACCGGCGTCGACCTCAACCCGCCGTTCGTCGAGGCGGCTCGGGCGCGGGCGGCCGCCCTCGGCGTCGACGTCTCGTTCGTCGAGTCGGACGCCTCGGACTACGTGTCCTCGGCGAGGGTCGATGTCGCGGCCTGCGTCGGCGCGACGTGGATCGGCGGCGGCGTCGTCGGCACCCTGGCCCTGCTGGAGCGGTCGCTGAAGCCCGGCGGGATCGCGCTCGTCGGCGAGCCGTTCTGGCGCACCGAGCCGCCGGAGGAGGCGCGGGCGATCGGCGACTTCCTGACGCTGCCGGGGCTGGTGTCGCAGGTGCTCGAGGCCGGCTGGGACCTGGTCGAGATGGTGCTCGCCGACGAGGCCAGCTGGGACCGGTACGTCGCCGCGCAGTGGCTGAACGTGCGGCGGTTCCTCGACGAGCACCCCGACGACCCGCTGGCGCCCGCGTTCCGCGAGGAGCTGTCGACCGCGCCCCTGCGGTACGTGACCTACCGCCGGCCGTACCTCGGGTGGGGCGTGCTGGCGCTCGCGAAGCGGCGCTGATGGACGTCGAGGCGGTCCGGGCGTACTACGCCGACCGGCGCGTGCACGAGCGCGACCGGCTGCTCTCCGCGGAGGGGCTCCTCGAGCGCGTGCTGACCACCCGGCTGCTCGAGCCCCACCTGGGCACCCCCGGGCGGGCGCTGGACCTGGGCGGCGGGACGGGTCCGTACTCCGTCTGGCTGGCCGAGCTCGGCTGGGACGTCACGCTGGCCGACCTCTCCCCCGAGCTGCTCGAGATCGCCGCGACCTCGCTGCCGGCGGGCACGGTCCGCGAGGTCGTCGAGATCGACGCCCGTGACCTCTCGCGCTGGCCCGACCACACGTTCGACGCCGTCCTGTCCCTCGGGCCGATGTACCACCTGACCACCGCCGCCGACCGCGCGCAGGCGGCGCGAGAGCTCGCGCGCGTGACACGGCCGGGCGGCCTCGTCGCCGCCGCGCTGATGCCGCGCTACACCTCGCTGCGCCGGCTGCTGTCGCTGGCCGACGAACGCTGGCAGCTCGAGGACCCGGCCGTCCTGGACCGATTGCTCGACGACGGGATCTTCGAGAACGCGGTGGCCGGGCGGTTCACGCACGTCTACGGCGTCGAGCCGTCCGCCGTGGCGCCGTTCTTCGAGTCGCACGGGTTCGAGACCGCGCTCCTTGCGTCGACCCACGGGTTCCTCACCGGGGTCGAGGACGGGTTCGAGGCCCTGCGCGTCGAGCAGCCGACGACCTACCTGCGCCTGCTGGACCGGCTGGTCGCGCTGGCGCAGGACCCGAGCACGCTCGGCACCGCCGGCCATCTCCTGTACGCCGGGCGCCGTCAGGCGAGTCCCGATTCGTAGGCGGCGATCACCAGCTGGACCCGGTCGCGGCAGCCGAGCTTGCGTAGGGCCTCGGACACGTGGGACTTCACCGTGGGCTCCGCGATCCACAGCTCGGCGGCGATCTCCGCGTTGGACATGCCGCGGGCGACCGCGCGGAGGATCTCGAGCTCGCGCGGGGTGAGGTCGGCGATGCCCTTGGCGGGTCTGCGCTCGGGCGTCCGGGCCGTGAAGTCCTCGACCAGCCGCCGCGTGACGGTGGGGCCCAGCAGCATCGAGCCGTCGGCCACCGCCCGCACCGCCTCGACCAGCCGGGCGGCCGGCACGTCCTTGAGGAGGAAGCCGCTGGCTCCCGCGCGCAGGGCGTCGTAGACGTACTCGTCGAGGTCGAACGTGGTGAGGATGAGCACGCGTGTGCCCGGGTGGCGCGCGCTGATCTGCGCCGTCGCCGCGATGCCGTCGAGCACCGGCATGCGGACGTCCACCACAGCGACGTCGGGTTCCTCCCGGGCGACCAGCTCGAGCAGCTCGCGGCCGTCCTTCGCGGCACCGACCACCTCAAGGTCGCTCGCGGCGCCGATGATCGCGGCGAAGCCCTGCAGCACGACCGGCTGGTCGTCGGCGACGACCACCCTGGTCACGTGGGGACCACGATCTCGAGCACGAACTTCTCGTCGTCGATCACGGCCGTCATGGTGCCACCGAGCGCCTCGACGCGTTCGCGCATGCCGATCAGTCCGCGACCTTCCTTCGTGTCGCCGCTCGCCGGGTTGCTCAAGAGGAACCCCGCGGTGTCCTCGGTCTGCGTCCGAGTGAGCGTCGTCGTGGTACCCGGCGCGTGCCGGCGCGCATTCGTCAGCCCCTCCTGCACCGCGCGGTACATCACGTACCCCACCGCCGGCGGGACGTCGCGCCAGGCCCCGTACATCTCGACCGACTGGCCCGCCGCGACCGCGCTCGCCACCAGGGTGTCGACGTCGCACGCCGTCGGCTGCGGGGTGCGGTCGCCCTCGTCGGACGTGCGCTGCAGGACGACGAGCACCTGCCGGAGCTCGG
Source organism: Cellulomonas sp. P5_E12 (assembly GCF_054049315.1). Lineage (NCBI taxonomy): Bacteria > Bacillati > Actinomycetota > Actinomycetes > Micrococcales > Cellulomonadaceae > Cellulomonas > Cellulomonas sp. P5_E12. The sequence goes on from NZ_JBFUMP010000015.1 coordinate 12,145, forward strand.
TCAAGGCCTCGCGGGCGTCGAGGGCGATCGCCGCGAGGACCTCGCGGGCGTCGTCGTTCAGGCCCGGGTGCAGGTACGGCGCCGACTCCGCGCGGACCGCGACCAGAGAGACGTGGTGCGCGACGACATCGTGCAGGTCCCGGGCTAACCTCGCGCGCTCGCCGGCCAGCGACTCGATCTGGAGGGCGTGCTGCTCGGTCACGGCCGCACCGGCCTCCCGTCGCCGTGAGCGCTGGGCCGTGCCGAAGGCAGCCGCCACGCCGACGACCGCCAGAAGCCAGAACGTGTAGATGGCCAGGGTGACCCACTCGTAGGTCGAGCCGGATCCCGAGGTGACCGGTCCGATCGGCAGGTATGCGGGGGTCTCGGTGCCGCAGTACCAGACCGCGACGAGCAGGGCTGCGGTCGTCGGCACGATCGCGCGTCGGAGACCATCGAGCGCCGCGAGCGCGGCCACTGCCAGGATGCCCAGCCACCAGCCCCACGCGAACCCCCCGTTCCACGGCACCTGGAGGAACGGCAGGAACGTGAGCGCAGTCCCCCACACCGGCCACCGACGTCCCAGCGCGACGCCGACGACCACGCTGAGGCCGGCGACCACGGTGAACTGGTCCGCGCCGCCCGGCGTCGACCAGGACGTCCCGCCGCCAGGCATGGTCGTGTACGCGACGACGCGCGGGGTGATCAGCAGGAATCCCGCGACCAGCGATGCGGCGGCGATCGACGGAACCCACTCGCGCCACCGGGAGGTCGCGTCGGGGGGTGCGTCGCCGAGCACGGCTGTCGTCATGGCGTCATCGTGGCCGCTGCACCCACCCCGCCACCTCAGCCGCGCGGCGGAGATCGAGGTCGTCCTCCGGTCGGGCGTCACGTTGCAGGCGCCCGGTCCGTCAGTAGCGTGAGAGCGGCCTCTGGGGGCCCACGAGCAGAAGGAGCAGGACCATGACCGAAGGCATCAAGACCATCGTCGTCCCGGTGAGCGACCTCGCCGCGTCGAAGGCGTTCTACACCGAGCTGTTGGGCGTCGAGCCCGCGCACGACCAGCCGTACTACGTCGGCTTCGAGGTGGCCGGCCAGCACTTCGGCCTCAACCCGAACGGCGACGTGAGCGCGGGACCGGTCTACTACTGGCACGTCTCCGACCTCGAGGCGAGGCGGGACGCGCTCGTCGCGGCCGGCGCCACCGTGATCCAGGACGCGACGCCCGTGGGCGGCGGACGCGTCGTCGCGACCCTGAAGGACGCCGACGGCCACACGGTCGGGCTCGCGCAGGACGCCTGAGCGCACGGGCACGGGCGGGCGGAGGATGGTTCCGCCCGCCCTCGTCGTCCCCGGAGGTCCCCATGCCCACCGTCCTGATCACCGGCACGTCGACCGGCATCGGCCTCGAGACCGCGCTCGCCGCGGCGGACGCGGGGTGGACCACCGTCGCGACGATGCGGGACCTGTCGAAGGCCGGCGCGCTGCGCGAGCGCGGAGCCGGTTTCCCGCTCGATCTCCGTGCGTTGGACGTCACCGATCACAACGCGGTGGCGTCCGTGGTCGCCGCCGTCGTCGCCGACCACGGCTCGCTCGACGCCGTCGTCAACAACGCCGGCGCCGGGCAGGTGGGCACCGCCGAGACCCTCGGCATGGACGCGTTCCGGTCGTGCATGGAGCTCAACTACTTCGGGGTCGTCGCGCTCACGCAGGCGGCGCTGCCGCACCTGCGCGCGTCCGGCGGTCGGCTGCTGACGGTCTCGAGCGTCGGCGGCGTCGTCGGCCAGCCGTTCAACGACGCCTACTGCGCGGCCAAGTTCGCGGTCGAGGGGTTCCTCGAGAGCCTCGCGCCGGTGGCCGCCGCCGTCGGCGTGTCCGTCGTCATCGTCGAGCCCGGGGCCGTGGCCAGCGAGTTCGTCGCCAACGTCGGGCGGCCGTCGGCGGGCGACGAGGCCTACGGGCCGCTGCTCGCCGCGTACCTCGAGCGGACCGCCGGTGCGTTCGCGCACGCCCAGCCGGCCGACGACGTCGCCGCGCTGCTGGTCGAGCTGCTCATGGACGAGGACCCGCCCGTCCGCGTGCAGACGTCCCCCGGCGCCCGGACCTTCGTCGGGACCAAGCTGGCCGACCTCGACGGGTCCGCGGTGCAGACGCTGACACGCACCTGGATCGCCGCTGGCGCATGATGGGACCAGCCACCCGCACGTCTTCGAGGAGTCCGCTGTGTCCCTGACCGTCCCCGCCCTGCTCACCCCGTCCGCCGGCGCCCCGTTCGAGCGCGGCACGATCGAGCGCCGCGAGCTGGGTGAGCACGACGTCCTCATCGACATCGCCTACGCCGGCATCTGCCACTCCGACATCCACCAGGCGCGTGAGGAGTGGGGCAAGGCCACCTTCCCGATGGTGCCCGGGCACGAGATCGCGGGCGTCATCTCCGCAGTCGGGTCCGGCGTCACCAAGCACGCCGTGGGCGACCGGGCCGGCGTCGGCTGCTTCGTCGACTCCTGCCGCGAGTGCGAGATGTGCCTGGCCGGCGAGGAGCAGTTCTGCCTGAAGGGCAACGTCGGCACGTACAACTCCAAGGCCTACGACGGCTCGCCGACGTACGGCGGCTACTCGACGCAGATCGTCGTCGACGAGAGCTACGCGCTGCGCATCCCCGAGGGGATCTCGCTCGACGTGGCCGCGCCCCTGCTCTGCGCCGGTATCACGCTCTACTCGCCGCTCAAGCACTGGGGCGCCGGCCCGGGGTCGAAGGTGGCCATCGTCGGCATGGGCGGGCTCGGGCACATGGGCGTGCAGCTCGCGCACGCGCTCGGCGCCGAGGTCACCGTGCTCAGCCAGTCGCTGTCCAAGCAGGCCGACGGCCTCGCGCTGGGCGCCGACCACTACTACGCGACGAGCGACAAGCAGACCTTCCGCGACCTGCGCCGGTCGTTCGACCTCATCATCAGCACGGTCGGCGCGGACATCGACGTCGACGCGTACCTGTCGCTGCTCCGGTTCGAGGGGTCGCTCGTGTTCGTCGGGCTGCCCGAGAACAAGCAGTCGTTCCGCGTCTTCTCGCTCACGGGTGCTCGTCGGAACCTGTCCGGGTCCAACATCGGCGGCATCCGCGAGACCCAGGAGATGCTCGACTTCTGCGCCGAGCACGGGATCGGCTCGGTGATCGAGACCATCACCGCCGACGACGTCGACAAGGCCTACGACCGCGTGGTCAACAGCGACGTCCGCTACCGCTTCGTCATCGACACGGCGACGATCCCGGCGAGCTGAGCCCAGGCACCTCCCGCACAGCCGAGAACGTCACTTCGCCGCGAGAACGTCACTTCGACCTGCCGTTCTCGCGGCGAACTGCCGTTCTCGCCGCCCCGCCCTACGGTGGCGGGGTGGACCCGATCCAGCCCGTCGCGCCGGCGCTCGCCGGGCGCGTGATCCTGTCGCAGGACTGGGTGCGGGTCAGCTTCCTGCACTGGCGGGTGGGTGCCGACGCCGTCGCGCCGCTGCTGCCGCCCGGCACGCGGCCCGACGAGTTCGACGGCTCGTCGTGGGTCGGCCTGATCGCGTTCCGGATGGAGCGGTTCACCCTGGTCCCCGGGCCGCCGCTGCCCTACATCGGCGACTTCCCCGAGATCAACGTGCGGCTCTACACGGTCGACGACGACGGACGCCGCGGGGTCCTGTTCCGGTCGCTCGAGGCGTCGCGCGTGCTGACCGTGCTCGGCGCGCGGGCGGTGATGAACGTGCCGTACCAGTGGGCGCGGATGTCGATCCGGCGGACAGGCGAGGCGATCGACTACCGCTCGACCCGGCTGACGGGCACGCGTCCGTCGTCGCGGATCGTGGTCCGGCCCTCGCGCGAGGTCATCGCCGACGACCCGCTCGCCGACTTCCTCACCGCCCGCTGGGGCATGCACACCGTGCTGCGCGGCCGGACCCGGTTCGTGCCCAACGAGCACGAGCCGTGGCCGCTGCGGCGGGCGTCGCTCGTGTCGCTGGACGACGAGCTGGTCGCGGCCGGCGGGCTGTCAGGCGTCGCGGACCGGCCGCCGGACTCGGTGCTGTACTCCCCGGGCGTGCACGCGCGGTTCGCGATGCCGGTGTAGCCCGATCTCGTCATGCGCCGGGAGCTGGCCGGGGGCGGCGGAGACGAGCAACGTCCGCACTCGTGCGGGCCGGAACCCAGCCGAGTGCGGACGTTGCGGTACATCCGTGCGCGACGTCCGCACTCGTGAAGGTCGGGACCCAGTCGAGTGCGGACGTCGTGGGGCGGAACGCCTCGCAGAGTCGGAGGTCAGGCCTCCGGGGAGGGGTCCGGGACCGACGTCGGCTCACCGGCCAGGACCAGGTACAGGTCCCGGCGCGCGCGGTCGAGGACCTCGAGCGCCCTGGTGGCCTGCGCGTCGGTGCCCGTGCGGGCCACCTGGTGGGCGGCGGCGGCGAGCGCCTCGAGGGCGCCGCGGAGGGCACGGCCTGGCGAGGCCGGCCGGCTCGCGGCGTCCTCCCACGGGGTGCCCAGCTGCTCGGCGTTCTGCGTGACGTAGGTGCCGCCCGCCTCGGTGAGCGTGGCCATCTTGCGGCCCGACTCGGACGTGATGGCGATGAGCCCCTCGTCCTCGAGCAGGTTGAGCGCCGGGTAGATGGCGCCCGGGCTGGGCCGCCACGTGCCGCCCGACCGCTCGCCGATCTGCTGGATCAGCTGGTAGCCGTGCATCGGCTCCTCGGCGAGGAGCAGCAGGATCGCGGCGCGGATGTCCCCGCGCCCGGCCCGTCGACCGGGGCCGCGGCCACCGGGACCGCCGCCGAAGCCGGGACCGCCGAAGCCGCGCGGTCCGCCGGGGCCGAAGCCGCGGTGCCCGCCGTGCTCGTGGTGCTCGTGGTGCTCGTGCGGGTAGGCGCCGCGGGGGCCGCCGCGCCGGGGGTCGAAGCCCTCCTCGTAGGGGGCCTCCGGGAAGTCGCCGCGACGGCGACGGTCGCGACCACGCGGGGCGGTCGGGTCGGTGTCGAGCTGGGGGCCGGTGAGACGGCCGTCGGAGTAGTGGTGGGGGTGTCGCATGAGGTGTCTCCTTGACGATGTGGGCCGCGGGGCCGAGGTGGCCGCCAGCGGATCCGGGAGGCGCGTGATCTCGACCGGACAACGTAACGATATATCGTCGATAGATCTTTGACAACCCCTAGCGATACATCACTCTCAGAGCCGTGCCAGCACCGCCCCGCCGTGCACGCCGAGCACCTGACCGGTGGTCCAGCCCGCGTCGGGCGAGGCGAGGTAGGCGACCGCGGCCGCGATCTCGTCGACGGTCCCTGGCCGGCCCATCGGCACGCGCGCGAGCCTCCGCTCGTACTCCGCGTCGTCGAGCCGATCGCCCCAGAACTCCGTGTCGGGCACGAACCCCGGCGCGACGGCGTTCACCGTGATGCCGTCGGCGGCCACGCGTGCGGCGGTCCCGGTCACCCAGGAGTTGATCGCCGCCTTGGCCGCGCCGTACGAGCCGGCTCCGCGCAGGGCCGCCACCGAGCTCATCGCGACGATCCGGCCGCCGGGGCGCGGCATCGCGGGCAGCAGCGCCTCGCCGAGCAGCACCGTGGTGAGGACGTTGAGCCGGAACTCCTCGGTCCACAGGTCGGCCGTTGCCTGCAGGCTCTTGTCCCGGGCCTCGAGCGAGCCACCTGCATTGAGCACCAGGACGTCCACCGCTCCCAGCCGGTCCGCGAGCGCGGCGACCTCGGCCGGGTCGCGCAGGTCGGCGACCTCCACCCGCATCGCGCCCGCGGCCGTCTCCTCGAGCACCTCGCGCCGCCGGCCGACGATCACCACGTCGTCCCCGTCGGCAGCCAGCCTCCGCGCCACCGCGCGCCCGATGCCCGTCCCGCCGCCCGTCACCACCGCAGTCCTCATCGGTCCACCGAAACACGCGGGCGGCGGCCTGTCGATCAGGAGGCGGAGGTCATCTGCGCGAGCTGGATGAGGTTGCCGCAGGTGTCGTCGAGCGTCGCGACGATCACCGGCCCCATGTCCGTCGGCGGCTGCACGAACCGCACGCCGAGCGCGGTGAGCCGCTCGAACTCCGCCTGGATGTCGTCGACGCCGAAGGACGTCGCCGGGATGCCGTCCTCCACCAGCGCAGCCTTGTACGGACCCACCGCCGGGTGCCCGCTGGGCTCCAGCAGCAGCTCGACGCCGTCGGGGGCCGCCGGCGAGACGACGGTCAGCCAGCGGTCCTCGCCGCCGAGCGGGATGTCGTTCTTCACCACGAACCCGAGCACCCGGGTGTAGAAGTCGAGCGCCGCGCTCTGGTCGTCGACGAACACGCTGGTCACGGTGATGCGGATCATGGGGACTCTCCTTCGTCGGGAACCGGCCACCGCGCGGTGATCTCCCGCAGCGGCCCGGTGTCGAGGTGGTGGAACTTGTAGCGACCCTCGCGACGGACGACCACGAGTCCGGCCTCCTCGAGGACGTCGAGGTGCTGCGAGACGGCCTGCCGCGTCGAAGAGAGCCCGTGCCGCATGGTCAGCCGCGTGCACAGCTCGAACAACGACTGCCCGTCCCGGTCCTGGAGCTCGTCGAGGATCGCGCGGCGCGTGGCGTCGGCAAGGGCCTTGAAGACGTCGGCTGCCACATCCTCTTTATAGGCAAGCACTCACTTGCCTGTCAAGGGACTGTCGATTTCCGGAACCCTCGCGCGTCATGACCTCGACGGGCAAGGTGGGACCGACGAGGGAGCCGACGACATGACCGACCGGTGGATGGTTCTGCTGTGGGGCGACGAGGCGTTCTGGGAGAACGCGTCGCCCGAGGTCCGCGACCGCATCATGGCCGAGCACGGGGCGTACTCGGACGCGTGCGGCGAGCGCGGGTACAAGATCGTCGGCGGCGAGGAGCTCGGCTTCTCGACGAGCTCGGTGACCGTCCGCGCCGACGGCGGGGCGCTGACCGTCACCGACGGGCCGTTCGTCGAGCTCGCGGAGCACCTCGGCGGCTACTACGTCATCGAGACCGACGACGTGCAGGGTCTGGCCAGGCTCACCGGCGAGCTGCTGCTCACCGACGGCGGCGGCGCCGAGCTGCGTCCCGTCGTGGTGCACGAGCCATGACGACCTTCCTCGTGCTCCTGTACGCGACCGAGGGGTACTGGGAGGTGGCCGACGAGGCGACGAAGGCCCAGTACTACCGCGAGCACGGCGACTACGCCGACCGGGCCGCCGACTTCGGCGTCACGTTCCTGGCCAGCGAGGCCCTGCAGCCGGTGGCCACAGCGGTGACGCTGCGGCGCTCGGGCGACGACTCGACGGTGACCGAGGGACCGTTCGCGGAGACGGTCGAGCAGCTCGGCGGGTTCTACCTCGTCACCGCCCCCGACCGCGAGTCCGTGCTGAAGCACGCGATGCTGCTCCCCGAGTACACGATCGAGGTCCGCGAGATCGCGGAGGTCTGATCTGTCGATCCGTCCGCCGTCCGCCCGTCATCGGGGCAGCGGGACGCACCAGGCGCCCCTCCGACCAGCAGGAGCTGACATGGCCGAGTTCACCGTGGTGCTGTACCGGGACGACGCCCGGGACGCCGCACTCACCCACGAGGAGCGCGAGCGCGCGTGGGCTGCCCACAGCGGCTTCCAGCAGCTGTGCGCCGACCGGGGTTGGGAGATCGTCTCGACGCGGGCCCTCGGCGCGGCCGCCCGGGCGCGCTCGCTGCGGTCGGACGGCCGCGCCGGGGTGGTCGTCACCGACGGCCCCTACGCCGAGACCGCCGAGCAGCTGGGCGGCTTCTACCTGGTCGCCCGCACCTCGCTGGAGGCCCTGACCGAGGCGGTGTCCGCGCTCGTGCTCAACGGCGAGTCCGTCGAGATCCGGCCGACGGTGGAGTTCGTCGACGGCGTCCCCGTCGACGGCGACGACGCGCTGACGGCGTCGTGAGATTCGTCGTCCTCGCCTACGGGTCCGCGACGCTGCCCGCCGGTGGCATCACACTGGGGTCCGTGGACACGGCGACGTCGGTGCAGGACCGCACCCTGCGGGACGGCACGTTCGAGGGGCCGGCATCGGAGCTGACCGGGATCCGGGTGCTCGAGGCGTCGGACCTCGACGCGGTGCTGGAGACGCTGCCCGCGGTCGGAACGTTCGAGGTACGGCCGGCTTGGTGAGCATCTCCCTCTCGTCCGACTCCGACGACGCCCTCGCCGACGCCTGGCGGTCGCACTGGTCGCGGCTGATCGGCCTGCTCATCGGGCAGTACGCCCGACCCGACCTCGCCGAGGACGCGGTCTCCGACGCCTTCGAGGCGGCCGCCCGGCACTGGCCGGTGGACGGGGTGCCGACGAACACCGGCGCGTGGCTGCTCACCGCCGCGCGCCGGCGCGTGCTCGACCGCCTCCGGTCCGAGGCGGTGGTCCGACGAAAGGAACCGTTGATGGTGGTCGACGACGAGATGCGCGCCGCCGCCGCGGCCGTCGTCGACCCCGGCGCCCACGTGGCCGACGAGCAGCTGCGCCTGATCTTCGCCTGCTGCCACCCGGCGATCGCCCCCGACGACCGCGTCGCGCTGACCCTGCGGTTCGTCGTCGGCCTCACGACCACCGAGATCGCCCGCCTGCTGCTGGTGCAGGAGTCGACCATGGCCGCCCGCCTGACTCGCGCGAAGAAGCGCCTGGCCTCCTCCGGCATCCCCTTCGCGACGCCCGCCCCTGCCCACCTGGACGAGCGGCTGGACGTCGTCGCGACCGTCGTCTACCTGGCCTTCACGTCCGGCTACCACCCGGGCGTCGGCGACTCTCCGTTGCGCGTCGACCTCGGCGACGAGGCCATCCGGCTGCTCCGCGTCCTCGACGGCTTGTTGCCGGGCCGCGCGGTCGTCCGCTCTCTGCTGGCCCTCCTGCTCCTGCAGCACTCCCGCCGCGACACCCGCCTCGACGCCACCGGCGCCCTCGTCCTGCTGCCCGACCAGGACCGCAGCCGCTGGCACCGCGACGAGATCGCCGAGGGCGTCGCCCTCCTCTCGTCCCTCTCGACCCCCGCTCCAGCCCCCGATGCCGCGTCCGCCCCTGCTTCCGGGTCCACCGCCGCCGGCCCCGCTGCCACGTCCGCCCCTGCGTCCAGGTCCGCTGCTTCCGCCCCCGCTGCCAGGTCCGCCCCTGCTTCCGGGTCCACCGCCCCCACGTCCGCCGCCGCCGCGGGGGCACCCGCTCCCGCGTCCGCCCCTGGCCACCAGACCCGGCTCGCGCAGGAGTACCGCCTCCAGGCACTCATCGCCGCCGAGCATGCGACCGCCCCGACGGCCGCCGACACCCGCTGGACCGTGATCGCCGCCCTGTACGCGCAGCTCGAGGCGCTGACCCGCTCCCCGGTCGTCCGCCTGGCGCGCGCGGTCGCCGTCGCGGAGGCCTCGGGCCCGGAGGCCGGCCTGGCGCTGCTCGACGGCCTCGACGACGCCCTCCCCCACCACCACCGCGTGCCCGCGGTCCGCGCCGAGCTCCTGGCCCGCGCGGGCCACCGCGACGCGGCCGCCGTGGCGTACCGCGCCGCCCTCACGCTGGTGACGAACCCGACGGAACGCACCCACCTGGAATCCCGCCTCGCAGCGCTGGAAGAGACTCCGTCGAACTCGTGAGTTCGAGTCGGTCTCGCCGGTTTGAACTGGCGAGATCGACTCGGCGTCACGAGTTCGGCGCTTGCACATCGAGCCGCCCACAGGTGGGCGACCCGCAGTTGCCCGTGCACAGATCGTGCAGAGCGCGGTCACGTGCGCGCTCGTGTCGGGAGTCTCCTGGGCATGAGCCGGCGTGCGCACGACCGACCACGACCCCTTCTCCCGACACTCCCACCCGTCCAGCTGGCGCGCGACCACCCGCCGAGCGTCGTCCGCGCGCGGAGCAGCTCAGGGGAGTGGGAGAACGTGAGCCGAGGCATCTATCTGCCGAGCGACCCAGCGGCCGGCCCCTCACGGAGTCGAGAGATTGCTCTTGGACGGGTGATCGGCATCCACCAGCGCCTTACGGCACCCCACTGGTTCAGCCACGAATCGGCCGCGCTCGTCTGGGGTCTGCCTCTTTGGATCACGCCGAGCAGGACCCACGTCACGCGGCTTCACACAGCCGGTGCGGGTCGGGACCCGCACGTCGCGTACCACTCGGGCGTGCTGACCGATGCCGAGCGCACCATCACGATGGGACTGCCGGTCACCTCGCTCGAGCGCACCGTCGTCGACTGCGCATCGTCCCTGCCCCCTTTACATGGACTCGTCGTCGCCGACGCAGCCCTGCGAGCAGGAGCGAACCGTGCCGTGATCGACGAGCTCCTCGTCGCGCACACCGGGCGACGCGGCGTGACCCGCGCGCGGGCACTCATCGCGCTGGCCGATGATGGCGCGGAGTCGCCGGGTGAGTCGGCCGCTCGCTTCGTCGTCCTCCGCGACGGCTTCCCCGCGCCATTGACTCAGGTCCCGGTGACGACCCGGCTCGGGACGTTCTGGTCCGACATGGGCTGGGAGGAGTGGCGACTACTTCTGGAGTACGACGGGCGGCCGAAGTACCAAGGCCAAGCTACCGAGGCGTTCATCAAAGAGAAGCGCCGTCACGACGCCCTGCTCGAGGCCGATTGGCGAGCCATCAGGGTGACCAAAGAGGATCTGGCCGGCCGCACGCTGACCCGCCGCCTGCTGCCGCTGATCCCCCGAGCGGTCGCGTCAGCCCTCCGCCCACGCCGCGACCTGCGTGGCTAAGCAGTCGAACTCGTGACTCCGCGTCGAGCTCGCCAGTTTGAACCGGCGAGTTCGACTGGGAGTCACGAGTTCGACCGCTCGGGGCCGTCAGCCCAAGAGCAGGAGGGTCAGCAGGGTGACGTTCAGGGCGATCACCAGCGTGACCACCAGCAGGAGCGTCGCGTGGAGCCAGGGGCCGTTGCGGTGGGGGCCCATGACCGACCGGGAGCGGGTGAGGGTGACCAGGGGGATGACCGCGAACGGGATGCCGAAGCTCAGTACCACCTGCGAGAGCACGAGGGTCCAGGTGGCGTCGGCGCCGACGGCCAGCAGGACGATCGCGGGGATCAGCGTCACCACCCGGCGGACGAGCAGGGGGATCCGACGATGGATCAGGCCCTCCATGATCGTGGCGCCCGCGTACGCGCCGACGGACGTGGACGCGAGGCCCGACGCCAGCAGCCCGACGGCGAAGGCGATGCCGATGCCGATGCCAAGCGCGGCGACGATCGCGTCGTACGCGCCGGGGATCGAGTCGGTGCCCGGCACGCCGCGCAGGCCCGACGCCGCCAGCAGCAGCAGGCCGATGTTGACGACGCCCGCGACCGCGAGCGCCGAACCGACGTCCCAGCGGGTCGCGCGCAGCAGCTTGGTGAGCGAGGCGCCCGACGCCCGGCCGTGTCGGTCCCGGACCAGCGCCGAGTGCACGTAGATCGCGTGTGGCATGACGGTCGCGCCGAGCATCGAGGCCGCGAGCAGCACGGAGTCGGTGCCCTCGAAGCGGGGGACCAGGCCCGACAGGATGCCGGCCGCCGACGGAGGGGAGACGAACAGGCCGGCCAGGAACCCGACGCTGATGATCGCGAGCAGGCCGACGATGACGTACTCGAACCGGCGCTGCCCGTACCGGTTCTGCGTGGCCAGCAGCAGGATCGAGACGACGCCGACGATGAGCCCGCCGATCGGCAGCGGCACGCCGAACAGCAGCTGCAGCGCGATGGCCCCGCCGACGACCTCCGCGATGTCGGTGGCCGCCGCGACGAGCTCCGCCTGCGCCCAGAACGCGATCCGCGGACCGCGGCTCATCCGCCTCCCGAGCACGCCCGGCAGCGACTCGCCCGTGACCAGCCCGAGCTTGGCCGACTGGTATTGGACCAGGACGGCCATGGCGTTGGCGACGACGAGCACCCAGAGCAGCAGGTATCCGTAGCGGGCGCCGGCGGTGAGGTTGGCGGCGACGTTGCCGGGGTCGACGTACGCGATGGCCGCCACGAACGCGGGGCCGAGGAGCAGGGGGGCACGACGGATGCGAGGCGGGCTCGGCGCGGGCGCCGGGAGGACCGCGCTGTCGGTCGCGCTGTCGTGCATGCTCACCTCGCAAAGTTCGGGCGTCCGAACTCATGCTACCGGCCATACGGATCTGACGCGGGGGACAGTACCCGCCACAGATGGGACCGGTGGGCAGCGGAGCGGGGGCGAGCACGCGAAGAGCCGGCTGGAGCCGACGGGCAGGAAGACACCGGGGCGCGGGCGAGCACGCGGGAACGGGCCGCAGCGGGCGCGGGTGCACGAGGGAACGCGACAGGGCGCGGGTGCACGAGGGAACGCGACAGGGCGCGGGCGCGCCCGCCAGAACGGGCCGGAGCGAAGGCAAGGCACCGCCGCGCGAGAGGCACGCGGTGCGGCGGTCGCTGACGCGGGAGGTCGAGGGCGTGCCGACGGCAACGGTGGAGATCCGGGGTGCGGCTGGTGCTGCGCTCGGCCGCACGGCGGAGGTCACCGGGCGCGTCCCCGACCCGGACATCCCGCACCGCCATCGCCAGGAGCGTCACGCCGCCGTGGCGACCTCGCGCTCCCAGCCGTCGGCGGTCTCGTGGAAGCCGACCCGGGTCAGGTACGCGCGCGACTCGACAGCGCCCTGGCCGCCGATCACGAGCCGGCGGAATCCGTGCGCCGCGAACACGCCGCTGTCCCGGTACACGAACTCCCCGGGCGTGAAGTCCCGGTACCGCGGGGTCACGTAGTCGAGGTCCACCCGGCCGACGCCGGAGCCGGCGGACCGGACGACGACGGCGCCGACGAGCTCGTCGCCGCGCACGACGACGAACGCGGCCGACGGGGCGGCGTCGGTGGCGGCGAAGGTCGGGTGGAAGCGGGCGATGTCGGTGGCGTGCTCGTCGAGGAGGTGGCGCAGGACGGCGTCGTCGGCCGGCACCTCGAGGACGCCGTAGACCTGCTCGTCGTGCCGCTCGCGCTGCAGCCGGGCCAGCCAGTAGACGTCGATCACGGCGATGACGCCGTTCATGACGGCGAACGGCCAGATGCCGAGGATGGTGTTGTAGACCGTGGCTATCAGGGCCCCGGCCAGGTTCAGCACGCGGAAGCGCAGCACCCTGGCCTGCATGAGCGAGACGATGACCAGCAGCGAGCCGGCCCAGCCGACGATCTCGAGCCACACCATCCTGCGAGGGTAGCGAGGGACGAAAAGCGCTCGCGCCGCGCGCGAGACCGGCGGATGGTGGAGACCATGACGACGTGGTCGATCCGTGAGGTGCCGGTCTCCGAGACCGTCGACGCACCCGAGGCGTGGTTGCTGCACGGCTACACGGCAGCGATGAACGAGGTCCTGCTCGACGCTTGGGGCAACCGGGACTTCGAACGCACCGCCCGGGAGATCCTCGGGTCGATGCACGACCAGCGCTACGACCGCAAGCCGCGCTGGGTGGCCGTGCGCGACGACGATGCCGACACGCCGGACCCCGACCGAGTTCTCGGGTTCGCCCTGGTGAACATGCCGCTGCAGGACAACACCCACACCGCGCACGTCGACTTCGGCGTCCGGCCCGGACATCGCGGTGAGGGCATCGGCACGAGCCTCTTCGACGCGGCGGTGGCGACGGTCCGCGCGGACGGCCGGACCAACCTGACGATGTCGACGGACCAGCGGGTCGAGCCGCCGGACGGTCCGGACACCCTGCCCGCCACGACGGGCTCCGGGCGCGTCTCGACGACGGACGCCGGCACCCGGTTCGCTCTGGAGCACGGCTTCGCGCTCGAGCAGGTCGCGCGGTACTCGCAGTTCGACCTGCCGTTCGACCCGGCGTTCGTCGCCGAGCACCGCGCGCGGGCCGAGGCGAAGGCCGGCCCGGACTACGGCATCGTGAGCTGGCGCGGCGCGGCGCCGGAGGAGTGGGTCGACGAGTTCGCCGTGCTCAACACGCGGATGAGCACCGACGTCCCGCTGGGCGGCCTGGACCTCGAGGAGGACGTCTGGGACGCGGAGCGGGTCCGCACGACCGAGAAGCAGTTCGAGGAACGGGGACTCGAGCTGCTGGTGCTGGCGGCTGAGCACCTGCCCACGCACACGCTCGCCGCGTTCACGGCCTTCATGGCGGTGTCCAGCCTCGACGAGTTCGTGCACCAGCACGACACGCTCGTGCTCAAGGAGCACCGCGGCAAGCGGCTCGGGATGCTGGTCAAGACGGCGAACCTGCAGCGGCTCGCCGCCGAGCGGCCGAGCGTGCGACGCATCGGCACGTGGAACGCCGAGGAGAACTCCTACATGCTCGCGATCAACGTGGCCCTCGGGTTCCGGCCCGCGGGCGGCGCCGGGGAGTGGCAGCTCAAGCTGAGCTGACGTGCACGCCGTGCGGGATCGCCTGCGACCACCACCGGCCCCAGCGCTCCTGCACCTGCCCGAACGTGACGTCGTCCAGGCCGTACGTCGACAGGATCGCGTCGACGGTGCCGTGCGGCGGGGTGTGCGCGGCGGGCGTCTCCATGAGCACGAGGTACATCTCGGAGATCCCGTGCAGCCGCAGCCCGATCTGCAGCGGCGTCACGTAGTCGAGGGTGCCGCCCAGCAGCGTGCCGTCGGGCCGGCGAGCCTGCACGTGGCCACCGACGGGCACACCACGCACACCGACGAGCCCGGCACGGTCGAGCAGCCGGTCGTCGCGCTCGCCCGCGGGCAGCCCGAAGCTGCTGAGCGTGCGGCGCTCCTGGTCGGGGTGCACGGTGACCGCGAACCGCAGCTGGTGGGCGAACGCGATCCAGCCCTCGTCGATCTCGTCGCGGATGCCGTCGAACGACGACGTCCCCTGGTGGCTGCGCCGGGTGATGGTCAGGTGCGTGTGGTGCGGCTCGTGCACGGCGGAGCGCAGGGTGAGCGTGTCGTGGTGGGGCCAGTGGAGCTCGTGGATGCTCTCGTCGCCGACGACGTCCTGCCGCTCGGTGGGTCCGTCGACGAAGATCTGCTTGATCTCGGCGTTCAGCCCGTCGTAGTCCCAGCCGAACCAGCGGTGCACCAGGTCGGGCTCGCGCAGGTGCTTCCAGACGGTGCCCAGCGGGGCCGCGATGTCGATCGACACGATCTGTCGGAGCTCCAGCGTCATCGCCATCACCTCGGTACTCGACCAGCCCAGCGGATCTTCTGACCGTAGCCCGGGCGGGCCGCGCGCGCGATCAGTCGAGCGGCAGCACCGCGAGCGCGTCGGGCTCGACCCCGAGGACCACGACGTCGCCGACGGACCACCGCCCGCCTACGGGCCCGAGCGCGGTGACGACGCCGATCCCGTCGACCTCGACCCTGACCTCGGACCGCCCGCGCCGCGACGAGATCCCCCGGACCGTGCCCTTCGCGACGCCGGCACGGTCGACGACGAACGCGCCCTCGGCCAGCGCCAGCGTCGCCGACGACGGGGCGACGTCGAGCGCGTCGCGCAGCGGGGCCGCCGCCGGGCTGTCGAGCGGCACGAACGCCTCGTAGCCGAGGAACGACGCGACCTCGCGGGTCGCCGGCCGGGTCCACAACGACGCGGGCTCGTCGACCTGCAGCAGCCGCCCGGCGGCCATCACCGCGACGAGGTCGGCGACGGCGAAGGCCTCGTCCTGGTCGTGCGTGACGAACACGGCGGTGGTGCCGGTGGCGACGAGGGCGGCACGCAGGTCGACGGCGAGGCGCTCGCGCAGGGCGCGGTCGAGGGCGGAGAGGGGCTCGTCGAGAAGGAGCAGCCGGGGTTCCGGTGCGAGCGCCCGGGCCAGGGCGACCCGCTGGCGCTCGCCGCCGGACAGCGTCGCGACCGCGCGGTCCTCGTAGCCGGTCAGGCCGACGAGCTCGAGCAGGGCGGAGACCGAGGCCCCCCGCGGCAGGCCGTACCCGACGTTCCCCGCGACGGACCGGTGGGCGAACAGCTGCCCGTCCTGGAACATCAGCCCGAACCCGCGCCGGTGCACGGGCACGCCCGCCAGGGAGACGCCGTCCCAGGAGACCGAGCCGCCGGCGAGCGGCTCGAGGCCGGCGACCGCGCGCAGCAGCGACGACTTCCCGCACCCGGACGGGCCGAGCAGCGCGACGACGGATCCCGGCGCCACGTCCAGCGAGACGCCGTCGACGGCGGTGCCCGAGGAGTACCGGACGACGACGTCGCGGAGCGACAGACCCTTCACCACTCACCTCCCGCGCCGGGGGCGCGCAGTCGTTCGCAGGCCGCGACGATCCCCGCGGTGAGCACCGCGAGCACCACCGACGCGGCGAGCGCCATGCCGTAGGACTCCGCGCCCGGGCGCCCGATGAGCCGGAAGATCACGACCGGCAGGGTGGGCCGGTCGGGCCGGGCGAGGAAGGACGTGGCGCCGAACTCCCCCAGCGACGCGGCGAACGCGAACCCGACCGCGAGGCCCAGCGACCGCGTCGCGATGGAGAGGTCGACCGTGCGAAGCACCCGACCGGGACCGGCGCCCAGCGTCGCGGCGGCCTCCCGCAGGCGTGGGTCGATGGCCCGCAGCACCGGCAGCACGGTCCGCACGACCAGCGGGACGGCGACGACCGCCTGCGCGATCGGCACCAGCACCGGGCTGGTCCGCAGGTCGACCGGCAGCCCGAACGGGTGGTGCATCGAGAGCAGGAACCCGAACCCGACGGTGACGGCGGACACCCCGAGCGGCAGCATGAACAGGGCGTCGAGCCCGACCACCGCGCGCCGCCCGACCGGCCGCCGGGGTCGTCGGGACACCACGAGGGCCACCAGCCCGCCGACGACCAGCGCGAGCACGGTGGCGTCGAGCGCGACCCGCAGGGAGTTGAGGGTGGCCTGCCAGACGGTCACGGTCAGCGCGCCACCGGTGGTGCCGAGGGCCGTGTAGTTGTCCAGCCCGACGCCGTCCCGCGTCTGCAGCGAGCGGACCACGAGATTGACCAGCGGCAGCGCCAGCAGCGCCACGACGGCCGCGGTCACCAGCGTGGCGACGAGGGTCAACGCGTGCCCGTCGCCGGGGGGCATGCCGGCCGGCCGACGCATGCGCAGGGGACGGACAGTCTCCACGGCGGTGCTCAACGAGAGCGCCCGCTCCCGCCGCGAGCGCGCCCGCCCGGCCACGGTCAGCACCACCGCGACGACGACGAGCTGCACCACGGACAGCACGGCCGCCGCCTTCAGGTCGAGGAACTGGGTCGTCTGCACCCAGATCTCGGTCTCGATGGTGCCGAACCGCAGCCCGCCGAGCACCAGGACGGTGCCGAACGCGGTCGCGCAGTACAGGAACGTCAGCGAGGCGGCGGACGCGATCGCCGGCGTCAGCGCCGGGAGCGTCACGGTCCGGAACGCGCGCCACGGGGAGGCACCGAGAGCGCGCGCCGCCTGCTCCGCGCGCGGGTCGAGCCGCTCCCACAGCCCCCCGACGGCCCGCACGACGACCGCGTAGTTGAAGAACACCAGGGCGGCGACGATCGCGGCGAACGTGCCGTCGAGGTGCAGGAACCCGAGCGGCCCGCCGCTGACCAGCAGCGACCGGAACGCGACGCCCACGACGACGGTCGGCAGCACGAACGGCACCGTGACCAGGGCTCGCACCGCGGCCCGGCCCCGGAACGAGTGCCGGTACAGCACGTAGGCCCCGGGCACGCCGAGCCCCACGGAGATCACGGTGCCGAGCGTGGCCTGGGCGATCGTCAGCCCGACGATCCGCCACGTCCGCGGGCGGGAGAACACGTCCGCGAAGCCGCTGAGGTCCAGGTGCCCGTCGACGACGAACCCCTTCGAGATCATCACCGCGACGGGCCACGCGAAGAACAGCCCGAGGAACAGCAGCGGGACGGCGACCGCCAGCGACCAGAACGCGACAACGCGCGCTCGACCGGACGCCACCGCGGGGGCGGCGTCCGGTCGGGCGAGCGTCGAGAGGGCCATGGTCAGCCGATCACCGTGTCCGACCACTGGGTCAGCCACGCCTCGCGGTTCTTCGTGATGTCGTCGGGAGCGACCTCGAACGGGTTCGTCGCCAGCGGGGCGAACGCCGCCCAGTTGTCGGGCAGCGTCGCCGTCGAGCTCACCGGGTACATGTACATGGACCCGGGGATGTCGTCCTGGACCTCGTCGGAGAGCAGGAAGTCCAGCAGCTTCTGGGCGCCCTCCGGGTTCGCGGCACCGGCCAGCACGCCCGCGTACTCCGTCTGCCGGAAGCAGGTGTCCAGCAGCGCGCCGGTGGTCGGCTCGGTGCCGCCCTCGGGCACGGTCTCCGGCGGGGAGGACGCGTAGGACAGGACGATCGGGCGCGGGCCGTCGGCGCCGCCGCCCGAGAAGTCCGTGAAGTAGGCGTCGGACCAGCCCTCCGCCACCTTGAGGCCGTTGGCCTTCAGGGCGGTCCAGTAGGCCTGCCAGCCGTCGTCGCCGAACGCTCCGATCGTGGCCAGCAGGAAGGCCAGGCCCGGCGACGAGGTGACCGCGTTGGGGACGACGAGCAGGTCCTTGTACTCGGGCTTGGTGAGGTCCTCGAGGGTCACGGGCTCCGCGAGGCCGTGCGACGCGAACCACGTGTGGTCGACGTTGATGCAGACGTCGCCGTAGTCGATCGGGACCAGGGCGCCGTCGAAGGCGTCAGGGTTCGACGACTTCGCGACGACGCCCTCGTCCACCACGCGCGACGCGAACGTGTTGTCGACGCCGAACGTGAGGTCGCCCAGCGGCGCGTCCTTGGTCAGCACCAGCTGGTTGGCCAGCGTGCCGCCGTCACCGGGCTGCACGACCTCGACCTTCAGGCCGCTCTGCTTCTCGAAGTCGGCCAGGATTCCGTCCGACAGCACGAACGAGTCGTGCGTGACCAGCGTGACGGTGCCGGCCGACGAGCTGGGGCCCGGGTCGCCGGAACCGATGGCCGAGCAGCCTGCCAGCGCGAGAACGGCGGCGGCTGCGACGAGCGAGTGGATCCTCGCCATGGGTGATGCTCCTCCTCAGTCAGAAAGGAGGGGGCCCGCGCGCGCCGACCGAAGGCCGACGGCGAGGACTGAGAAGCCCGACTCCCTACGCCGGTATCAACCGGATCAGGTTCGAGGGTCTGCGGTGGTCCGCACTCTCAGCGTCCAGACCCGTGGGTCCGACGCTCCCCTGTCGTTCGCGGGTGATCCTACGCCGCTGTTGAGCAGCACGGACCTGCGCGCCGGGCTACGGTCGTCGCAGACCCGTCTCGCACCCACGGAGGATCAGATGTCGGACGCCAAGCAGACGCAGTCGTTCATCGCCAAGCTCGTCGGTACCGTCGCGGCGATCGCAGCCGCCTTCGCCGTCCAGCAGGTGCTCAACCTGGCGTGGAAGGCGGGGACCGGTCACAAGCCGCCGAAGGCCGACGACCAGGGCGACGCCGCGCTGACCGAGGTCGTCATCGCGGCCGGGGTCGCCGGGGCGCTCGTCGCGATGGCCCGGGTGCTGGCCACCCGCGGGACCGCGCGGTTCACCGCGAAGGTCGACGAGAAGCCGGACCTGAGCCTGACCAGCTGAGGTTCGGCATCGAGGTGATGCCGAACTCGCGCAGCACGCGTCTGGCCGCGTACCAGCCGCCCAGTCCGTGCACGCCGGGGCCGGGCGGCGTCGACGCCGAGCACAGGTAGACGCCGGCACGGCCGGAGAAGTACGGGTCCAGCCGACGCGTCGGGCGTGCGAACAGCTGGCCGATGCTGGCGGCGCCCGCGGAGATGTCGCCGTCGACGTAGTTCTCGTTGTGGTCGCTCAGGTGCGCGGCCGGCGTGCAGCGGGACGTCACGACCACGTCCCGGAAGCCCGGCGCGTACCGCTCGATGTGCTGGGTGACGGCCTCGGTGACGTCGACGGTCGAGCCCTTCGGCACGTGCGCGTAGGTCCACAGCGGACGACGGCCGTGCGCCGCCCGCGAACCGTCGACGACGGTCGGGTCGCTGACCAGCGTCATCGGCAGCTCCGCGTGCTCGCCGCGCGCCACCGAGTCCTCGGCCCGGACCATCTCCGTGCGGGTGCCGCCGACGTGCACCGTTCCGGCGAGCCCCACGTCGGGCACCGCCCACGGCACCGGACCGTCGAGCACGAAGTCGACCTTGGCCGCGGCGTCGCCGTACCGGAACGCCCCCAGCGCGGACCGGGTCCGCGGCGGCAGCCGGTCGCCGAGCACCTCCACGAGCGCCCGGGGCGTCGTGTCGAAGACGTAGCAGTGCGCGAGCGGCAGGTCCTCGTACCGGCGGACCCGGTGGTCGGTGCGGACCGTGCCGCCGTGGGCCTCGAGGTCCTCCACGAGCGCCGCGGTGATCGCCCCGGAGCCGCCGCGCGGGACGGGCCAGCCGCCGTCGCCGTGCCCGAGGGTGGCCAGCAGGAGCGCCGTACCCGCCGCGGCGAACGACGGCAGGAGGCCGATCGCGTGGGCCGCGACGCCCGTGAGCAGGGCGGGTGCGACGTCGTCGACGAACCGTCGGTCCCAGGCGCGCGTCCCCTGCTCGAGCACCCCGAGCCCGAACCTCGCCGCGGCCCACGGGTGCACCAGGGGCACCGACCTCTTGTCACCCAGCGCGACCCGCACGGCGGAGTCCGCGTCGAGCGTGCCGACCAGCGACCGCCACGCCGGACCGTCCACGCCGAGCGCGCCCACCGTCCGCTCCAGGTCCCGGTACGCGATCCCCGCCCGACCGCCGGGCAGCGGCTGCGCGTAGGACGCCTCGGGCACCAGCAGCTCGACGCCGCGCGCCGGCAGGTCGAACGCGCGGAAGAAGGGCGACGCCCAGGCCATCGGGTGCACGGCCGAGCAGACGTCGTGCACGATCCCGTCGGCCAGTCCCAGGTCGAGCGTCCGGGCGCCGCCGCCGACGGTCGGCTGCGCCTCGAGGACCTCGACCGCCAGGCCCGCGCGGGCGAGCGTGACCGCCGCGGCCAGGCCGTTGGGGCCCGAGCCGACGACGACGACGTCGCGCGTGATCATGACCCGGGGCGCTCAGTCCGGGCGCCACCCTGCGCGCGCTCCACGTCGTCGGTGAGCTCGTCGACCACCAGCAGGTCCCGCCGGACCTTCCCGGTGCGGTACCCGGCCCGGCCCACCATGTGCGCCGCGACGGGTGCCGTGAGCATCTGGAACACGGCCACGAGCACCAGCGCCCAGACGGCCCCGCCGGACCGCAGCCGCAGCGCGAGGCCGATGAGCACGAGGATCAGGCCCAGCACCTGCGGCTTGGTGCCCGCGTGCATGCGGGCCAGCAGGTCGGGGAACCGCAGCACGCCCACGCCGGCGGCGAACGCGAGGAACGCGCCGCCCAGCAGGCAGACCGCGGAGGCCACGTCGGCGACCGTCGTCCACTGGTCCTGCGTCATCGGACCTCTCCCTCGGCTCCGCCGCCATGGTGCTCGTCGGGACCCTCGCGGCGCCCCGAGCGGCGACTCTCCTCCGCATCGTCCTCGGCGTCCATCCGCTCGGCCTCCTGCGCGGCGATCTCCTCGCGCGTCCGCACGCGGCCCTCGCCCTCGGGCTCCACGGACGCGAAGCGTGCGATGGTCACCGACCCGACGAAGCCGACGAGCGAGAGCACCACGAGGACGGGCACCACGTCGACGCGGCGGTTGACCGCCGCGTAGATCGCCACCGCCGCGATCATCGTGGTCACCACGATGTCGAGCGCGACGGTCCTGTCGAGCATCGACGGACCCTTCTCCGCCCGGACCACGGCCAGCCCGAAACCGATGGTGAGCAGCACCGCGCAGATCGCGACGACGACGGTCATGCGCGCACCCCCAGCCCGGCCGCGGCCAGCTCCTCGTCGGACGCGAACGCCCGCAGCACCCGTTCCTCCTGGTCGAGCACGGCCTGCCGCGCCGCCTCGATCCCGCCGCTGCTCCGCACGTCGAGCACGTGCAGGTACAGCATCCCGGTGAGCCGGTGCGCCTCGACGACGAGCGAGCCGGGCACCAGCGAGGCCAGCTCCCCGGTCATGGTCAGGTAGAGGTCCGAGTGGCTGCGCAGCTGCACGCCGATGACCGCGCCGCGCGGCACGTACCGAGGGCGCAGCGCGATGAGGCTCACCTCGAACGACGCCCGGACCAGGTCCGCCGCGAACCGCACGAGCAGCCGGACCAGCCCGACCGGCCGGATCCGGCCGTGGAACTCGATGGGTGCCATGCGCAGCCCGGTGGTCACGGCCAGCGCGATGAGCAGGCCGGCCAGCACGTTGCCGACGGACAGGTCGCCCCACAGGAACACCCAGACCACGGTCAACCAGGCGACCGTCGCCCACTGGGTGCGCCAGGCTCGTCGGCGCGGGTGCAGGCTCACGGGTGGTCCTCCGCTACGTCGTCGGACACGCCCTGCCCGCGCTCGCCGTCGGGCAGCACGGCGTCGACGTACGGGGTCTGCTCGGTGAGCGAGACGGCCGCGCGCTCGGTGTAGGCGTACAGGGGACCGGCGGCGACCGTGAGCAGCAGGCCGACGGCGACCAGCGCGGCGGTCGGGGCGACCATGCCGAACGGCAGTCGCACGGGCGGGCGCGGCGTCTCCGGCACCTGCCAGAACGCCTTGTTCCACGCCTTCACCAGCGCGTAGAGCGTGAGCAAGGACGTGAGCACGCTGCCGATGACCAGGACGTACGCCAGCGGAGTGCCCACTTGTACACCGGCTTCCAGCAGCCCGACCTTGCCCAGGAACCCGGACAGGGGCGGGATGCCGGCCAGGTTCATGGCGGGGACGAAGAAGAGGATCGCGAGCACCGGGGTGAGCTTGGCAAGCCCGCCCAGCTTGGTCAGCGACGTCGATCCGCCGGCACGCTCCACCAGGCCCACCACCAGGAACAACGCGGTCTGCACGGTGATGTGGTGGGCGACGTAGTAGATGGCGGACGTGTACCCCAGGTCGGTGGCCAGCGCGACGCCGAACACCATGAAGCCGATGTGGCTGACCAGCGTGAACGAGAGCAGTCGCTTGATGTCGTCCTGCGCGACCGCGCCGAGGATGCCCACCACCATCGTGGCGAGAGCGGCCCACAGCAGGGCGTCGTCCAAGCGCCCGTCGGGGAACAGCAGGGTCTGCGTGCGGATGATCGCGTACACGCCGACCTTGGTCAGCAGGCCCGCGAACACCGCCGTGACCGGCGCGGGGGCGGTCGGGTAGGAGTCGGGCAGCCAGGCGGACAGCGGGAAGATGGCCGCCTTGATGGCGAACGCGAGCAGCAGCAGCACCTGCAGGACCAGCCGCACGCCGGGGTCGATCTCGGGCAGCCGGAGGGCCAGCTGCGCCAGGTTCACCGTGCCGCAGGCGGCGTAGATCATCGCGATGGCGACCAGGAACAGCACCGAGCTCAGCAGCGCGACGACGATGTAGATGGTCCCCGCGCGGATGCGCTCGCCGGTGCCGCCGAGGGTGATGAGCACGTAGCTGGCGGCCAGCAGGATCTCGAACCCGACGTAGATGTTGAACAGGTCGCCGGACAGGAACGCGTTGGCCACGCCGGCGGTCAGCACGAGGTAGGTCGGGTGGTAGATCGAGACGGGCGCGGACTCCTCGTCGTCCTCGCCGCCCTGTGCCAGCGAGTACAGCAGGACGCAGAGGGTGACCGCGCTCGAGATGGTGAGCATGAGGGCCGACAGCCGGTCGGCCACCAGGTCGATGCCCACGGGCGCGGCCCACCCGCCGACGTCGACCACCAGCGGGCCGTCGTCGGCAAGGATCAGCAGCGTCACGCTGGCCACCAGCACCAGGCTGAGGGCGACCACGGACACGAGTCGCTGGACGTTCGGGCGGCGGTAGAGCGCCAGCGCCAGGCCGGCCGCGGACAGCGGGATGACGACCGGCAGCGGGACGATCCAGGTGAGGTCGCTCATGACGTCCCCCCGTGCGCGCGAGCGGGCGCGCCCTCGTCCGTCTCGTCGCGAGCCTCCGCCGCCTCTTCGTCCAGCGTCTCGACCCCGAACGCCATGTCGGAGTCCGTCACCGCCAGCTCGTCGAGCGCGGCGAGCCGGGCGATGCGGCGGTCCTCGACGTCGTCCTGCACCTCGTCGTGCCGGTGCAGCTGCCACGACCGGTACGCCAGCGCCAGCAGGAACGCTGTCATGCCGAGCGTGATGACGATGGCGGTGAGCACCATGGCCTGCGGCAGGGGGTCGCTCATCTGTCCCTCGGGCGTCGCGCCGACGATCGGCGGCCGGCCCGCCGCACCGCCGGCCACGAGGAACAGCAGGTTCGCGCCGTTGCCGATGAGGATGACGCCGATGAGCACGCGGGACAGGCTGCGCTCGAGCAGCAGGTACACGCCCGCGGCGAAGAGCACGCCGATGGTGACGACGAGGACGATGTTGGGGCTCATGTCGATCACGGCACGCCCCCGCCCCAGCTGGCGGGCTTGGCGCCCGCCTCGACCTGCGACGGCACGTCCCGGTCGCTGTCGATCGCACCGCCGGCGGCGTCGACGGCCACGGGGTCCTCGCCGGTCTCCGCGCGCCGGTCGATCTCGGCCCCGAGGCTGCGCAGGATGTCGAGCACCAGGCCGACGACCACCAGGTACACACCGATGTCGAAGAACAGCGACGTCACCAGGTGCAGGTCCCCGATCACGGGCAGGTGGATGTCGATGATCCACGACTGCAGGACCTCGCCCCCGGCCAGCAGCGCGAGCAGCCCGACGCCCGCCGACAGGAACAGCCCGAGCCCGAGCAGCAGACCCGGCTGCACCGGGGCGGCCTCGCCCAGCTCGTACCGACCGCCCGCGAGGTACCGGACGATGAGCGCGATCCCGGTGACCAGGCCCGCCGCGAACCCTCCGCCGGGCGCGTTGTGGCCGCTGAACAGCAGGAAGACCGAGTAGACGATCATCGTGTGGAAGAGCAGGCGGACGACGACCTCGAAGATGACCGACCGCCGCTGCGGCGCGAGCGTCCGGCCAGCCTGCAGCCACTCCTGCCCGCGGGCGGCGCTCGACGGCACGGCGGACTCGTCGCGGTCGGCCACGATCCCGCCGGCGTCCACCAGCGCCTCGTCGCCGCCCGGCCGGCGCAGCTCGGCCATCGGGTCCTCGGTGCCGCCCCACACCGCACGGTCCTTGCGCGCGTCCTGCGCCCGGTAGATCGCGCCGGCTCGTCGGGACAGGAAGACCAGCGACGCGACGCCGGTCGCCGCCACCAGCAGCACCGAGATCTCGCCCATGGTGTCCCAGGCGCGGATGTCGACCAGCGTCACGTTGACGATGTTCTTGCCCCCGCCGAACAGGACCGCCTCCTCGGCGAAGTCCGTGGACACGGGAAGGTGCATCCGGGCGCCGGGCGCGACGAGCGCGACGCCGGCCACGGTCAGCCCGACCGCGAGCCCGAGCGCCAGCCGGACCCAGCGGCTGGCGGCGAGCGGCCGGTCGGAGAAGTACGGGGGCAGCCGCCGCAGCACGAGCACGAACACGACGAGCGTGACGGTCTCCACCAGCACCTGCGTGAGCGCGAGGTCGGGGGCCCCGTGCAGCAGGTACAGGCCGGCGACCGAGTAGCCGCCGATGCCCAGCAGGATGACGGCCTTGAGCCGCCGTCGCGCGCGGACGACCAGCAGCGCGGAGACGATCGTGCCGGCGGCGAACACCAGCTGCGCCGGGTTGTCCCAGACCGTGAAGCTGGTCGGGAACGTGGTGCTGACCAGCGTCGTCGTGCCGACCGCGAGCACGAACACGACGAGGATCATGCCCAGGTAGAGCGGCAGGGAACCGCGCTGCGTGACCGCGGTGACGTCGGCCGCGACGTCGTCGAGCCGCCGCATGAACCGCCGGTAGACCACGTCCGCCTCCGGCCCGCGGTAGCCCCCGGACTGCCACCGCTCGACGCGGTCCCGGACGACGAACAGCAGCGCGCCGGCCAGCAGGATCGCGAGCGTGAGGACGAACGTCGGCGTGAACCCTGCCCAGATGACCAGGTGCCCGGGCGGACCTTCGGGGTACGTGTCGGCGTACGGCCGCAGCAGGTGCTCGCCCAGCTGCGGCAGCAGCGCGACGGCCAGCCCGAGCACCGCGAGGATCATGGCCGGCCACACCAGCAGCAGCGACGGGTGGGTGATGGCGGCCGGGTGGGCGTCGTCGTGCGCGGCCTCGCCGAGGGACGTCCCGGGCTCGGTCGACTCCTCGAGGGACTCGGGCACCACGGCGGGCTTCGTCGCGAAGGCGCCCCACCACAGCCGCAGACCGTACGCGACGGTCAGCACGGAGCCGACGGAGACGGCGACCAGGATCAGGGTGTCGTCGCCGAGCGCCTCGAGGCCCGCCTCCTTGGCCACGTACCCCGCGAACGGGGGGAGCCCGATCATCGACGCCGTGGCCAGCGCGCCCGCGAGCGCGGTGAGCTTGAGCTCGCGGCCGACGCCCGAGAGCCGACGCAGGTCGCGCGTCCCGGTGGCGGCATCCACGACGCCGACGACGAGGAACAGCGCCGCCTTGAACATCGCGTGCGCGCCGAGCATCGCCAGCCCGGCCAGCGCCGTCGCCCGCGTGCCCAGCCCGACCAGCAGGATGATCAGGCCCAGCTGGCTGACCGTGCCGAACGCCAGGATGAGCTTGAGGTCGTGCTGCCGCAGCGCCCGGTACCCGCCGAGCAGCATGGTCCCGCAGCCGAGCACGACGATGATCCAGTGCCACGTCGGGTCGAGGGAGTACGCCGGCGCGAACCGCGCGACCAGGTACACGCCGGCCTTCACCATCGCCGCCGCGTGCAGGTACGCGCTCACCGGCGTGGGCGCGGCCATCGCCGCGGGCAGCCAGAAGTGGAACGGGATCAACGCCGACTTGGTGATCGCGCCGGCGAGCAGGCAGACGATCGCGACGGTCACCGCCGGGGTGCCCTGCGGTGGGTTCGCGATCACCTCGGACAGCCGGTACGTGCCCGCCGCCTCGCCCAGCAGCACGAGTCCGACCAGCATGGCCAGCCCGCCCGCGGTCGTGATGACGATGGCCTGCATGGCCGCGCGCCTGCTCGCCTTGCGCTCGTTGTAGTGGCCGATGAGCAGGTACGACGTCACCGTCGTCAGCTCCCAGAACACGAACATGAGCAGCATGTCGTCGGCCGTGACCAGGCCGAGCATCGCCCCGGAGAACCCGACGAACACGCCGCCGAACCGTCCGAGGCCCGACGCGCTCGTCTTGAAGTACGCCGAGCAGTAGACGAGCACGAGGGCGCCGACGCCGCCGACGATGAGGGTCATCAGCCACGACAGGGTGTCCAGCCGGAACGTGAGCTCCAGCCCCAGCACGGGGATCCACTCGACCTGCTCGACGGGCCCGTTCCCGGCCTGCACCTGCGACGTCCAGCTGAGCGCCCAGACGGCCGCAGAGGCAGGTGCGAGGGCCAGCACCCAGAACGCCTTGCGGCCCATCCACCGGACGAGCAGGGGCGCGACGACGGCTGCGGCCAGGTTGACGGCGAGCAGCAGCAGCACGTCCGGCTCCGTCCTGTAGGGCGGGTGGTCGGTCGGGTCGGTCGGTCGTTCTCGATGGTCAGGCGCAGGTGCGGGCACGCGTCGAGAACCTGGAGAAAGCGCCCCCGAGATGCACTGAAGATTTGGTCAAGACTCTACCAACGGATTTCCCACGGCTCCTCCCACGGGGCGCCGCCGACGAGAGTCCCGGGCTGCGGGGCGTCGCGCCGCTACCGTGGCGGCGTGGATGCGCTGCAGGTGGTGTGCCTGGTCATCGTGATCGTCGCGACCGTCGTCGGGGTCGCGATCTTCGCGCGCGGCGCGGGCGCCATCGTGCGGACGGTCCGCATCGGGCGGCCTTCCCCAGGCCGGTGGGCCCCGGTGGGCCCGCGCCTGGCGACGCTGGCGCGCGAGGTGTTCGGGCACGGGCGGTTCCAGCACCGACCGGTGGTCAAGGTCGCGCACTGGGTCGTGATGGTCTCCTTCGCGGTGCTGTTCCTCACGTTGCTCACCGGGTACGGGCAGGTGGTGGACCCGTCCTTCACGCTGCCGCTCATCGGCGACTTCCTGCCGCTGGAGTGGGCGATCGAGGCCATCGCGTGGGCGTCCCTCGTCGGCATCCTGGTCCTGATCACCCTGCGGATCCGGCTCGGGTCCACCGAGCGCGGGTCGCGGTTCTTCGGGTCGAACCAGGCGCAGGCCTTCTTCGTCGAGGCGACCGTGCTCGTCGTCGTGCTGTGCGTGCTGGTGCTCCGCGGCCTGGAGTACGCGCTGGGCACGCAGGACGCGTGGCACTTCCCCTTGACCGCCTGGTACGGGTCGTCGTGGAGCGGGGTGGCGACGACGACGCTGGAGGCCGCCATCGTCGTCGTCGCGACCGTGAAGATCGTCGTGTCGATGTCGTGGTTCGTCGTCATCGGGCTGCAGCCCACCATGGGGGTCGCCTGGCACCGGTTCCTCGCGATCGTCAACGTGTACGCGCGCCGCGAGCCCGGCGGGGGCGTCGCGCTCGGACCCCTGCAGCCCATGCAGCTCGCCGGCAAGCCCGTCGACCTGGAGGCGCTCGAGGACCTGCCCGACGACGCCCGCCTGGGCGTCGGCGCCATCGAGGACTTCACCTGGAAGGGCCTGCTCGACTTCTCGACCTGCACCGAGTGCGGCCGCTGCCAGGACCAGTGCCCGGCGTGGGCGACCGGCAAGCCGCTCTCGCCGAAGCTCGTCACGCTGGCGCTGCGGGACCACGCGGCCGCCACGGCGCCGTACCTGCAGGCGGAGACCCACCAGGGCCTCGACCTGCTGGGCTCGGGCGTCATCGACCCGGACGCCCTGTGGGCCTGCACCACGTGCGGCGCGTGCGTGCAGCAGTGCCCGGTCGACATCGAGCACGTGGACGCCATCGTCGACATGCGGCGCTACCAGGTGCTCATGGAGTCGGCGTTCCCCAAGGAGCTGGGCGGCACGTTCACCAAGCTCGAGCGGCAGGGCAACCCGTGGGGGCTGCCCGCGCGGAACCGGCTGAACTGGGCCAAGAGGCTGGACTTCGAGGTGCCGGTGGTCGGCGTCGACGTGGAGTCGGCGGCCGAGATCGAGTACCTCTTCTGGGTCGGCTGCGCGGGCGCGTACGAGGACCGGGCCATCCGCACGACGAAGGCCGTCGCGGAGCTGCTGCACACGGCAGGCGTGAGCTTCGCGGTGCTCGGCGACGGGGAGTCCTGCACGGGCGACCCCGCGCGACGGGCGGGCAACGAGCTGCTGTTCCAGATGCTGGCGAGCGCCAACGTCGAGATGCTGAACGAGGTCGGCGCGCAGCGGATCGTCGTGACCTGCGCGCACTGCTTCAACACCATCGCCCGCGAGTACCCCCAGCTGGGCGGCCGCTACGAGGTGGTCCACCACACCGAGCTGCTCAACACGCTGGTCGCGGACGGCCGCCTGACCCCGCTGGCCTCGACCGACGAGCGAACCGTCACTTACCACGACCCCTGCTACCTGGGCCGGCACAACCAGGTCTACGCCCCGCCGCGCGAGCTGCTCGGCGCGATCCCCGGCCTGGCGCTGGCCGAGATGCCGAGGAACCGGGAGCAGTCGTTCTGCTGCGGCGCGGGCGGTGCGCGCGTGTGGATGGAGGAGTCGATCGGCACCCGGATCGGCACGGTCCGGGCCGAGGAAGCGATCGCGACGGGCGCCGACGTCGTCGCGACCGCCTGCCCGTTCTGCACGGTGATGCTCTCCGACGGCGTCGCCGCGTCCCACACCGTCGGCGTCCCCGAGGTCACCGACATCGCCCTGCTCCTGCTGGAACGCGTGAAGGAGGCACCGTGACCCGCAACCGCGAGCAGCGCCGGCAGGACGCCCTCTACCGCCTCGGCCACGACGTCGACGCGTGGGTCGCGACGACCGACACCGACACGGGCGCGCCGCGCCTGACGCCGCTCTCGTTCCTGTGGCACGACGAGGGGCTGATCCTCTCCACGACGGCCACCAGCCCGACCGCCCGGAACCTCGCCGCCAACCCGTCGGTGCAGGCGGGCATCGGCCTGACCAGGGACGTCGTGCTGGTGCAGGCGACGGTGGAGGTGCTGACCGAGGTCTCCGACGAGCTCGGCGACGAGTTCGCCGCGAAGGCCGGGTTCGACCCGCGCGCGCTGTCGGCCCCGTACCCGTACTTCCGGCTCACCCCGCGGACCATCCAGGTCTGGCGCGAGGAGGACGAGCTGGCCGGCCGCTGGCTGATGCGCGACGGATCCTGGCTGCCCTGACCACGGACGTGCGCGAAGACGTCGTTGCAGCCCGCGCGACGACGTCTTCATTCACGTACGGCGTCACCTCCGAGCTCCTCCTCGAGCTGGTCCCAGTCGGTGACGATCTCGACCGACCCCGCCGCCATCCAGGTGTCCAGCTGGTCGGTGGCGTGCGGGCTGTCGGGGTCGCCCGAGGCGCCGAACGGCACACCCCAGCGGCTGCGGCGGCGGTCCTCGAGGTCCCACACCCACCGCGCCACCGACCCGCGCCACGACCGATCGCTCACCCCAGGCACGCTCGCGGTGCAGCGCACGCAGTCGGTGTCACCGGACAGCGGGACCGGCTCGACCACGGGTCCGGGGTACCCGAACAGCACGGGGACCGGCTGGAGGCGGTGCCGGTCGCCCCAGGATTCGTCCGCTGAGGTCGCGACTCGATCCAGGGCCTCCCGCGCCACCGCGACCCCGTCGATCCCGAAGGTCTCCGCCGCCAGGAGCTGCGGCAGCGCGTCGGCGATACGAGCCGCCACCGCGAGCGAGGGGTCGAAGAGCACGCCGCGCCCGTGCGCCCGGTGGAGTGGTGCGAGGGCCGGGTGTGCGGCGAGCACACCGGCGACCTCGGTCCGCCACGCCGCGAACGCTCCGGCGTCGGCGCTATCGGCAGCCATGTGCCGGTCCCAGGCGAGCAGCCGGTCGCGCAGCGCCGCGGCCGGCGGGGAGAGGTCCTCGGCGCGACGCACCCACCCGAGCAGCTCGTCGGCGCTGCCCAGGAGGGTGTCGCCGTGGACCACGGCCATGTCGGCGGCCGTCCACGCGCGGGTCTCGGACAGCAGCGCCCGGATCCGTCGCGCCCGGTGCGGCGCGACGTACGCGCGGCCGAGGTCCCGCTCCGCGGCGGCGGGCTTCTCGTTCGCGTCCACAGCCACGTCGAGCACGGGCGCGGGATCGGCCGGCCGGTGCCACGGCGCCGGTCGCGCGGCGTCGGACCAGGCGTCGTGCGGCAGCCGGCGATCCTGCGGAGACCGCGTCACGACGAGGCCCGCGTCGAAGCTCAGCACCGCCCCGTCCACGTCGGCGGCCAGGACGCGGTTGACCGGATCGACCCAGCCCCGCAGCGCATCGGCGACGTCGCCCGCCGACCGGGCCCGGAGCAGCGGCAGCAGGCAGGAGAACCCGACGTCGGAGGCCACGCGCGCCGGGAACCGGACGCTCAGGCCGTCGAGCACCAGTGGCCCGCGGTCGGTCTCGACCAGCTCGACGGCTTGCGCCGCCCCACCGCGGACCCGGATCGTCTCGGTGCGCCGGGCCACGGGCGCCCAGCCGTCGGGCCCGAGCGCGGACAGACCGTCGTCGGAGAGCCGCTCGCGGAAGACCTCGACGTGGTGCGCGATCGCGTTCGTGATCCCCCACGCGGCCGTCCCGGTGTGCCCGAAGTGCTGGACGCCCGGCACCCCCGGGAACGCCAGGCCGAGCACGTCGAACTCGTCGCACGCGAGCCTGACCTGCTGATACACGCCCGGCAGCTCGATCATCCGGTGCGGGTCGCCCGCCAGCAGCGGCTTCCCGGACGCCGTCCGCGACCCGTGCAGCGCCCACGCGTTGGAGCCCGACGAGGCGGTCTCACCCGCCTCGAACAGGTCGATCGCGGGCTCGCCGAGCGTCAGGCGCACGTGCTCGTTCCACAGCAGCCGCGGGAACATCGAGAAGAGGGCGTGGTTGACGAGCATGATCCCGAGGGGAGCCCAGGCCGGCCACGGCTCGTGCGGCGTCACGGTCCCGAACTGCGCGTCGAGCGCGGCCCGCTCGGCGACGGGTCGAACGAGTTCTGCGTTCACGCCCGCCACGTACGCGTCGACGAACGCGCGGTCCCCGTCGACGAGCGCCGCGTAGGCGCGCTGCGCCGTGTCGGCCAGCCGCGCGCGCCGCGCGAACCGGTCCCACTCGACCCCGTCGGCCCCGACCCGCTCGGCCAGCCGCCCCTCGGCCCGCCACCGCCCGACCTCGATCTGCCACCCGCGGTCGCGCGCCGTGACCAGTCCCTGCTCGTACGCCAGCGTCAGGTGGTCCGACTCGCGGACATGGGGCACGCCGAGGGCGTCGCGGTAGACGGTCATGCGGTCGGGTTCCCGGGCGGCTCGTGCACGCGGAGAGCCCTTTCTCGGCGGTGGGCGGTACCCAGGCGATCCTCGGCAACGCCAACGTAGCGCGATCCGGACATCCGTCGACCGCGACGGAGCCCACCACCGCGCCCCCGCGACCACCGTGTCGAATCGATCCGTTCTTCCACCGGGAAGGCGCTATCCACCGCCCGGTGCGGATGTCACGATGGAACCCGTGACCGACGGCCCCCACCCTCACCTCGCCGTGATCGACATCGATGGCGCCCACCCGGTGCGCTCGGTGTTCCGGCTCCTCGGAGCCCACCGCCGCCGGGTCCTCAGCGCCGTGGCGTTCTTCACCTTGAAGGACATCCCGCTCTGGCTCATGCCCGTGATCACCGGCAAGGTCATCGACGTCGTGGTCGCCGGGGGACCGACCAGCGAGCTCTGGCTGTGGGCCGCGATCGCGGTCGCGGCGCTGCTGCAGAACTACCCCAACCACGTGCAGTGGACCAAGCTCTTCATGGGCGCGGTCCGGCAGATCGGCGCCGACCTGCGCAACGGGCTGACCGCCCGGCTGCAGAGCCTGTCGATCGGCTTCCACTCCCGGGTCAGCGCCTCGATCGTGCAGACCAAGGTGGTCCGCGATGTCGAGAACGTCGAGGTGATGCTCCAGCAGATCGCGCATCCTCTGCTGAGCGCGACCATGGTGATGCTCGGCGCGATCGTCATGACGGCGCTGGCCGTCCCCGAGTTCCTGCCCGTCTACGCGCTGACCATCCCGCTCGCCGTGCTGCTGCGCGCCGTGCTCGCGCAGCGGTCGCGCGAGCGCAACGAGTCGTTCCGCCGGGAGGTCGAGCACTTCTCCGCGCGCGTCGGCGAGATGGCGACCCTCATGCCGATCACGCGCGCGCACGGCCTGGAGGCCACCGCCGAGGAGCGCGTCGCGGTCGGCGCCGAGGGCGTCCGGTCCGCCGGCTACCGGCTCGACGTCCTCAACGGCCGGTTCGCGTCGCTCAGCTGGGTAAGCCTGCAGCTGCTCGGCGTCCTGTGCCTGGTGCTCGCCGCCTGGGTGTCGATCACGGGGTTCATCACCATCACCGCCGGGCAGGTGGTGCTGCTCAGCTCGTACTTCGCGCTCATCACCGGCTCGGTGACCAACCTGCTCATGCTCCTGCCCATCGGCGCCAAGGGTCTCGAGTCGGTCCGGTCCATCGCCGAGGTCATGCAGGAGCCCGACCTCGAGGAGAACTCGGGCAAGCGTCGCGTCGAGCACGTCGAGGGTCGGCTCACGCTCGAGAACGTGCACTTCCGGTACCCCGACGCCACCGCCGACGCCCTCGACGGCATCGAGCTGACCATCGAGGCCGGCCAGACCGTCGCGTTCGTCGGCCCCTCCGGCTCGGGCAAGTCGACCGTGCTCAACCTCGCGCTCGGCTTCCTTCGGCCCACCGGCGGACGCCTGCTCCTCGACGGCGTCGACACCGCTCACCTCGACCTGCGCTCGGTCCGCACACACGTGTCGGTGGTGCCGCAGGAGTCGGTGCTGTTCGAGGGGTCCATCCGCGACAACGTCGCCTACGGCATGCCCAAGGTGTCCGACGAGCGCGTGCGCGCGGCCCTCGTCGACGCCAACGCCGCCGAGATCGTCGACGCCCTCCCCGACGGCTGGGACACGGTCGTCGGCGAGCGCGGCGCCCGGCTCTCGGGCGGCCAGCGCCAGCGCATCGCCATCGCCCGCGCCCTGGTCCGCGACCCCCGGATCCTGCTCCTCGACGAGGCCACGTCCGCGCTCGACCCCGAGTCGGAGGCCGCGGTCAAGGAGGCCCTCGCCCGGCTCATGCGCGGCCGCACGACGCTCGTCGTCGCGCACCGCCTGTCGACCATCCGCTCCGCCGACCGCATCGTCGTCCTCGACGACGCCCGCGTGGTCGAGGTCGGCACCCACGACGACCTGCTCGCCGCCGACGGCCGCTACGCCCGCCTGCAGCGCGCCCAGCAGGTCTGATCAGCGCTCGAACGCCCACGTGCGGTCGGTGAGCATCCGGGCGACGGCCAGCCCGATGGCGAGCGCGGCGACGACGAGCGCGGCCTGCACCCCGTAGTCGAGCGCCTCGACGGTCTCGCCGTTGGAGAGGTGGAACACCGCCCGGTAGACGAGCACGCCGGGCACCATGATCGTGACCGCCGGGACGTACACCGTGATGCGCGGGACGTCGAGCCGCGGCGCGATGACGGCGGTGAGCAGCCCGACCACGAGCGCGGCGATGGCGGCCGCCGCCTGGGGCGGGACCGTCGCCTCGACCAGGTGGATGCGCGGCACGTTGGCGACCATCCCCACGCTCGCCGCCGCCAGCGCGATCCGCCACGGGCTGTTGAACATGAGCGCGAAGCCGAGCACCCCGAGGAAGCTGGCGACGAGCTGCAGCGCGATCAACGGCCCTCCGCTGAGTGCCGCCGGGCTGGGCGGGTCGGGCGTGAGCCCGACGACGAGCGACAGCGCCCAGACGGCGAGCCCGGCCGACGTGAGGATCATCAGCGCGTAGGTCAACCGGGCGACCGCCGCCGAGAAGTCCAGCTTGGCCAGGTCGAGGAAGCCGGTCACCAACGGGAACCCCGGGATGAGGAACAGCACCGCCGACACGTACCCGACCTCGTGCCGGCCGCCCGTGACCCCCACCGCCTGCAGCAGCGTGACGAACCCGAGGTAGCCGAGGCACGCCACGGTCGCGGCGAGCATGGTGACGCCGAACTGGTTGAACCTGCGGTGCAGCATCGTGCGCCGCAGCGCCTGTCCCAGGTACGCCCCGACGAAGACGCCGGCGATCTCGACGACGCCCCCGTTGTTGAGGAACGAGAACGCCGCGCAGGCGATGGCTGCCCACAACGCGTTGAGCGGTACCGGGTAGAGCGGCGGCTTGCTGGCGATCCGGTCCAGCTCGGCGGTGACGTTCTCGACCGTGGCAGTCCCGGCGGTGTCGAGCCGACCGGCCAGGCGCTCCAGGCCCGCGAGCCGATCGACGTCGACGCCGATGCTGCGCACCTCGGTCACCTCGGTGCGGAAGCTCGCGCCGCGGTGCGAGGTGGTCGTGATCTCGGTGAGCGTCACGTGTGCCTCGTGCCGCTGGATCCCGAGCGCACGGGCGACCCGCGCCATCGACGCCTTGACCCGGTACGCGCCGGTGCCCGCCGACAGGCTCAGCCGCCCGACCTTCAGCACCACGCCGGAACGACGGATCAGCTCGAGCTCGTCGTCGTCCGGCGTCCTGGGCACGACCCCATGATGGCGTGTGCGCCGCCCGCCCACCGGGCCGATCGTCCCGCTATGGGCCCGCGACCACCCGGAGCATCCGCAGCAGCTCCGCCTGCTCGTCGGGCGACAACCGCGCCAGCCGCTCCGCCGCGCCCTCGTGCCGCTGCGCGGAGATCGCCGTCAGCAGGGCACGCCCGGACGGGGTCAGCTCCAGCAGGGTCGCCCGCCGATCGGTCGGATCGGGCAGCCGGCGGACCAGGCCGTCCTCCTCGGCGAGATCGACCTTCGAGGTCACCGACCGCGGCGCGACGTCCAACGCCGCCGCGAGCTCCCCGAGCCGCCGCGGCCCGTCGCACTTCTCGAGCGTCCGTAGCAGGCGCAGCTGCCCGGGCGTGGTGCCCTGGAGCTCCAGCCGGTCGGCGGCATCGCGCCGCACGCCCCGGAGCACGCCGTAGAGCAGCTCGAGCAGCTCCCCCGAATCGTCCACGGCGGTGAGGTTACCGCATGTTGTGAACCAGGCACATAGTGAGTTAACCTCAGCATCGGCCGCGCGGAGACCCCACAGCGCGGCACCACGAAGGAGGTGGGCCCGTGTCGATGGCCACCGGAAGCCCCAACATGCGCAGCTTCGCCAAGGACCGCACGGTCTCGGACCACAAGCTCACGCGCGAGACCCTCACGCGCATCCTCGAGTTCGCGCGCCCGTACCGCGCCAAGCTCGCGGTCTTCGTCGTCCTCATCGCCCTCGAGGCCGCCGCAGGCGCCGTGACCCCGCTGCTGTTCAAGAACCTCATCGACGACGGCATCGCCAAGGGCAATACGGCCCTCGTGCTGGGCATCGCGGCGGCCGTCGCCGCCCTCGCGATCATCGGCGCCGGCCTGTCCGTCGCCGACCGCTGGGTGTCGTCGCAGGTGGGCGAGGGCCTGATCCTCGACCTGCGCACCGCGGTGTTCGACCACGTGCAGCGCATGCCGCTCGCGTTCTTCAGCCGCGCCAAGACCGGCGCGCTCGTGCAGCGGCTCAACGGCGACGTCCTCGGCGCGCAGCAGGCGTTCACCAGCACCCTGCAGAACGTCGTGAGCAACTCGCTGACCATCGTCTTCGTGCTCGCGGCGATGCTGAGCATGTCGTGGCAGCTGACGCTGCTGAGCCTGGTCCTGCTGCCCGCCTTCGTCTTTCCCGCCCGCTGGTTCGGCAAGAAGATCGCGAAGATCACGCGCGAGAGCTACGAGCTCAACGCCGACGCCGCGCAGATCATGAACGAGCGCTTCAACGTGGCCGGGGCGCACCTGGTGAAGATCTTCGGGGACCCGGAGCGGGAGTCGGCGAACTACGCCGCCCACGTCGGCCGCGTCCGCGACATCGGCGTCACGCGCGCGCTGTACTCGACCTGGTTCCGCGTCGGCCTCACCACTCTCGCGTCCGTCGCCGTCGCGATCGTCTACGGTCTCGGCGGCGTCATGGCGATCCGCGGGCAGCTCACCGTCGGCGTCGTCGTCGCTCTCACCGCCTACCTCGGACGGCTGTACGGCCCGCTCACCGCGATGTCCAACGTCCAGGTCGACGTGATGACCGCGCTGGTCAGCTTCGAGCGCGTCCTCGAGGTGCTCGACCTGGAGCCGACCGTCGCGGAGAAGCCGGACGCCGTCGACCTGCGGCCGCAGGTGCAGGAGCGCGGCGCGAGCGTCGAGCTCGACGCCGTGGGCTTCCGCTACCCGGGTGCCGACGAGGTCTCGCTGGCCAGCCTCGAGTCCGTCGCGACCCTGCGCCACGAGCCGATCGACGACACGCTGCGCGACATCAGCTTCTCCGTGCCTGCCGGCCACATGGTCGCGCTCGTCGGCCACTCGGGCGCGGGCAAGACGACCATCTCGCAGCTGGTCACGCGCATGTACGACCCCACGCGCGGCTCGGTCAGGGTCGCCGGCACCGACCTGCGCGACGTCACGCACGCGTCGCTGCGCGCCACGGTCGGCGTCGTCAGCCAGGAGGCGCACCTCTTCCACGACACCATCGCGGAGAACCTGCGCTACGCCCGGCCCGAGGCCACCGACGACGACATCGAGCGCGCGCTCCGGCAGGCGCACATCGCGGACCTCGTCGCCAGCCTGCCCGACGGCATCCACACCGTCGTCGGCGACCGGGGCTACCGCCTCTCCGGCGGCGAGCGGCAGCGCCTGGCGATCGCCCGCCTGCTGCTCAAGGCCCCCGACGTGGTCGTGCTCGACGAGGCCACCGCCCACCTCGACTCCGAGTCCGAGGCCGCGGTCCAGGCCGCGCTGGACGAGGCCCTCGTCGGCCGCACGAGCATCGTCATCGCCCACCGCCTGTCGACCATCCGCCAGGCCGACTCGATCGTCGTGGTCGAGGCCGGCAGGGTGATCGACCAGGGCACGCACGCCGAGCTGCTCGCGCGCGGCGGCGTGTACGCGGAGCTCTACCGGACGCAGTTCGAGGGGACCGCTACGGTCGCCGCATGATCGGACGCATCGACGAGGTCGTCTTCGACTGCGCGAACCCGCCGGCGCTCGCGCGGTTCTGGGCCGACGTCCTGGGTGGCGAACCCGCAGGTCGCGACGACGACTGGCACTACGTCGACCCCCCCGGCTGGACCCGCGTCGCGTTCCAGAAGGTCCCCGAGGGCAAGGTCGTGAAGAACCGGGTCCACCTGGACGTCGAGGTCGCGGACATCGCCGCGGCGACCGCCCAGGCCGAGGCCCTGGGCGCGACGCGGGTCGGCGAGATCCACGTGGACACCGCCGGCTCGTTCCAGGTCCTGCTCGACCCCGAGGGCAACGAGTGGTGCGTGGTGAAGCCGGCGTGAGGCGCACCGCCGCCCTGCTCGTCCCCGTGGTTCTCGTCCTGAGTGTCTCGGCATGCGTGCCGGGCGGGTCCGGGGCGTCGTGCGCCGCCGACTACCCCTCCTACGCCACG
The DNA here is from genome assembly GCF_054049315.1 of Cellulomonas sp. P5_E12. Taxonomy (NCBI): domain Bacteria; kingdom Bacillati; phylum Actinomycetota; class Actinomycetes; order Micrococcales; family Cellulomonadaceae; genus Cellulomonas; species Cellulomonas sp. P5_E12. Next base: position 50,498 of record NZ_JBFUMP010000015.1, read on the forward strand.
ACCGCGGAGCTCGAGGCCAGCGCCGACCTCATCGTGCGGGGCACGTTCACCGCGATGGCCGACGACGACTCCCAGGGCTTCCCGAGTACCGCCGCGACCGTCGACGTCGCGGCGACCTCGAAGGGCGACGCGACCCCCGGCTCGTCCCTCGAGATCGCCTACACCCGCTGCGACGACGTCGTGCAGCTGGGGCTGGAGGTCGGCGACGAGTACGTGATCCTGCTGGACGACCCCGGGGACGACGCGCCCCCGACCCCGGTGAACATCGCCCAAGGCTTCTACGCGGTCGAGGACGGCCGCGCCGTCGCCACCCCGGACAACTCGGTGCCCCTCGACCCTGCGACCCTCAAGACCCTGGGCCTGTCCTGAATCCTGTTGCGGCGGACGAGCCCAGGGTGAACGGTCAGGGCATGACCGTCCCCCCACGCCTCGCCCCCCTGCTGGCCGAGTACGACTTCGCCAGCGAGCGCCTCCTGCACCGCCTCACCGGCCCGACCGTGGACAGCGGCGACGGCGAGCAGGTCGAGGTCCCGCCCCTGACCGACGCCGAGCTCCTGTGGGAGCCGGTCCCGGGCGCCTGGACGATCCGCCGGCAGGTGGACGGACCGGGGGGGCTCGGCGCGACGAGGCTCGTCGGGTCCGGCGAGTGGGGTCACGACGGCGGCCGCCCGCACCCGTGGCCGCCGCCGGTCACGAGCATCGGCTGGCGGATCAACCACCTGACCAAGACGCTGGCCGGGCGCGCGGACCACACCGACGGCTCCCACACGCACACCGAGGCGGCCGACGAGCCGCAGGGCACCGCCGCCGGCGCGATCGCCCACCTCGCCGCGGCACTCGACGCGTGGCGTTCGACGCTCCTCGGGGCAGACGATGCCGCCCTCGACACCGTCGGCTACAGCACCTATCCCAACGGCTCCGACCCGGAGGACCTGTTCCTCGACACCGTCTGGTGGATGAACCAGGAGGTCGTCCACCACGGCGCGGAGATCGCCCTCCTCAGGGACCTCTACCTCCGGCTAGCGTGACGCACATGTCCTTCTGGATCTGCGCCACGTGTGCCGTCGAGAGCGCCGAGCAGTTCGACGTCTGCGCGATCTGCGCCGACGAACGCCAGTGGGTGCCCGCCACCGGTCAGCGCTGGACCACGCTGGACGAGCTCCGGGCGGAGGGCTACAAGGCGTCGATCGCCCCTCTCGAACCCGACCTGTTCGCCGTGACGAGCACCCCGTCCGCCGGCATCGGCCAGCAGTCGAAGCTGCTGGTCACGCCCGAGGGCAGCCTGCTGTGGGACCCGATCGGCTTCCTCGACGACGACGTGGTCGACGCGATCGCGGCGACGGGCACGGTCCGGTTCATCGCCGCGAGCCACCCGCACATGTTCGGCGCGCAGGTCGAGTGGAGCCGCGCGCTCGGCGGCGCCGAGGTGCTGGTCGCGGAGGCCGACGCCGGGTGGGTCAACCGCCCCGACCCGGTCATCCGCACCTGGTCCGGCGAGGAACAGATCCTGCCGGGCGTGACCCTGTCCCAGCCCGGCGGCCACTTCCCCGGCAGTGCGATCGCGCACTGGTCGGCCGGCGCCGAGGGCAGGGGCGTCCTCCTCACGGGCGACACGGTCTTCGCCAACCCCGACCGCTCGTCCGTGGCGTTCATGCGCAGCTACCCGAACCACCTGCCGCTGTCCGGCGCGGTCGCCCGCCGCGTCGCGGACCACGTCGACCGCTTCGAGTTCGACCGGCTCTACGGCAACTTCACCAACGTCATCGCCTCGGACGCCAAGGACGTCGTCCGCCGCTCGGCCGACCGCCACATCGGCTGGGTCGACGGGGCCTTCGATCACCTCACCTGAGCGCGTCCTCCAGCCGGTCCACGAACGCGGCCTGCGCGGTCACGAGGAGCCGCCGCGCCTCGTCGGGCGCGAACCAGCCCGCCCGGTCCAGCTCCGGCACCAGGAGCGTCCGCCCCGACCGCGGCGGCCACGCGATCTCGACCAGGTTGCTCACGATCGACGACGCGTCGAGATCGCCCTCCAGCGCCCACGCCGTCACGACCTTGCCGCCGCCCTGCTTCACGTCCCCGAGGGGGATGGGCTGACCGTCGGGCGCGGGCACCCCGAGCTCCTCGGCGAACTCGCGGGTGGCGGTGACCCAGGGGTCCTCGCCGGGCGACGGCTCCCCCTTCGGGATCGTCCACGCGCCCGCGTCCTTGCGCGCCCAGAACGGTCCGCCCATGTGCCCGAGCAGCACCTCGAGACCCGCCGTCCGCCGGAACAGCAGGATCCCGGCACTCGTCCGCGCGGTCACCGCGCCAGCCCCGCGAGGATCGCGTCGACGGTCTCGGACGCCGTCTGGTCGGAGGTGTCGAGCCACAGCCCGATCCGCGGGGTGCCGTCGCGCAGCCCGCGGTCGAGCTCCTCGACGGTCCACGTCCCGTAGCCGGTCTTGGTCCGTCCGGCCTCGCGCGCGTGCAGGGCAGCCGCCGACGGCGCCAGGACGACCACCCGCGGTCGGTGCCGGAACATCGCCACCCACGCCGGCAGGTCGTCGCCGAGCGCGATGTCCTGCACGACGGCGGTGAACCCGGCATCGGCGTACTCGTCGGCGACGAGCGCGGCCAGCCGGTACCGCAGCCGCAGCTGGGCGACGGCCTCGTCGGAGCCCTCCGGCACCATCTCGGCGCGTCCCGACACGACCATCCGCCGGAACACGTCCCCGCGCACGTGCACGGCCCGTGGCAGCCGCTCGGCCAGCAGCTGCGCGACGGTCGACTTTCCGGCCGCCATGACCCCGGTGATCAGGACCACCGAACCGGGCACGGTCAGACGTCCTCGGGGTCGACGAGGAAGTCCGCCTCGTCGGCGATCTCCCCGCCGATCGCCCCGTGCACGGCGCGGGCGACGGCCTGCACCAGCGGGGCGGCGCGGGACCGGGCGACACGGTGCTCGAACGACGGTCGCTCCGCCTCGAGCTCCTCGATGAACGGCGGCTCCCAGTGCACTCGGTACGCGACGACGCCCCCAACGGTCCACGGCAGGCCGCGCATCAGGGGCGGCAGCGTGGTCTCGGCGCCCGCCTCGACGGACAGGGTCCCGTCGTGGCCGAGGTCGACGAGCACCCCGTAGGCCTCGGGCGCCGGCGGCACGGCGATCATGATCTCGTCGTAGGCGGCCGCCTCGTCGAGCAGCCGCTTGCGCTCGACCTCGTCGGTGACCCCGTGCTCCTCCAGCGCGGCCGACAGCCCGCGCCCGCCGGCCTCGGCGACCCACTCCGGGCGGTCGCCGGAGTCGCGGCCGACCCCGGGCTGCGGTCCCGTCCAGGTGACGGTCACCTCGCTGAGCCGCGCGCGCGGCAGCACCGACTGCACGACCGCGAGGGCCTCGGCGGGCTCGAGCCACGAGTCGGACAGCACCGTGAGGTCGATCGCGCTGTCCACGTCGGGCGTGAGCACGATGCCGTGCTCACCCGTGCGCACCGTGCCGCCGAGCCGGCGCGCGGCGGCGACGAGCCACTGCAGCACCCGCTCCTCCTCGCGGATCGGCATCGCCTCCGGGAACGCCCGCTTGAGTCCGTCACGGTCCCCGCCGGGATACGGCGGCTCGCCGCGCTCGCGCGGGCAGGCCAGCACGTAGGCGAGGGCCGACGTCGTCGGCAGGCCCAGGCTCACGGCGTCGTCGGGCTCGACCCGGTACGGACCCGTGAGCGTCGAGAGCCGGGCCAGCCGCAGCGCGCGGGCCGGCGTGGTCGACGAGCCGACGGCGCGGATGCCGAGCGCCGCCGTCATCGGCCCCATGATCCCGCGGGGCTGCGGGAGCTCGCCGTCCTCCCAGCGCGCCTGCGCGAACCGGCTGATGGCCAGCACCTCGACCTCGTCGACCCCCACGTCGTCGGGCAGCGCGAGGATGTGCCGGGTCCGCAGCGCGGGGTCCTCAGCCCTGAGACGAGGCAGGCTCGCCATGGCTCAGACGTCCGTCCGGTGGAAGTTCTGCCACGACCGCGACGCCGTCGGGCCGCGCTGGCCCTGGTACCGCGAGCCGTACTGGGACGACCCGTAGGGGTGCTCGGAGGCCGACGACAGCCGGAAGAAGCACATCTGCCCGATCTTCATGCCGGGCCACAGCAGGATCGGCAGCGTCGCCACGTTGGACAGCTCGAGGGTCACGTGACCGGAGAAGCCGGGGTCGATGAAGCCCGCGGTCGAGTGCGTGAGCAGGCCGAGCCGACCGAGCGAGGACTTGCCCTCGAGGCGTGCGGCGATGTCGTCGGGAAGCGTCACGGCCTCGTACGTCGACCCGAGCACGAACTCGCCGGGGTGCAGCACGAACGACTCGCCCGCGGAGACCTCGACCAGCCGCGTCAGCTCCGGCTGGTCGGCCGCGGGGTCGATGAACGGGTACTTGTGGTTGTCGAACAGCCGGAAGTACCGGTCGAGCCGCACGTCGATGCTGGAGGGCTGGAGCATGGCCGGCTCGTAGGGGTCGAGGGCCACGCGGCCCGACTCGAGCTCGGCCTTGATGTCACGGTCGGAGAGCAGCACGGGGCCACGGTAGTCCGGTTGGCCGTGCGGTCAGGGCAGGTCCGCATCCCGGGCCAGCAGCGCCACCTGCGTGCGGTTCTCCAGCCCCAGCTTGAGCAGGACGCTGGAGACGTGCGCCTTGACCGTGGCCAGCGAGACGAACAGCTCGCGGCAGATGTCGGCGTTGCTCGCCCCGCGCCCGATCGCCGCGACGACGTCCCGCTCGCGGTCGGTCAGGAGGCCCAGCGACGCCCGCGCCGCCGCCCGGGAGCCACCCGCCCGGGCGGTCGCGTCCATGAGCCGACGGGCCACCCGCGGCGACAGCACCGGCTCGCCCGCGGCGGCCGCGAGCACGGCCTCGACGATGCGCTCGGGGTCGGTGTCCTTGAGCAGGTAACCGCTCGCGCCGGCGTGCATCGCGGCCTCGACCTCGTCGGCGGTGTCGAACGTGGTGAGGACGACGACCGCCGGCGGGTCCTGCCGCCGCCGCACCGCCCGGGTCGCCGCGATGCCGTCCACGCCGGGCATGCGCAGGTCCATGAGGACGACGTCGACGGGGTGCGCGTCGAGCGCCGCGGGCACCGCGCCGCCGTCCGCCGCCTGCGCGACCACCGAGATCCCGCGCGCGCCGTCGAGCATGAGCGTCAACCCGGAGCGCACGAGCGCGTCGTCGTCGACCACGAGCACCCGGACGGTCACGCCTCCCACGGTAGCCACACCTCCAGCGCGAAGCCGTCCGCCGTCGACGCCGCCGACACCGTCCCCCCCAGCAGCTCGATCCGCTCGGTCAGCCCGATCAGGCCGGTCCCGGTCCCCGGTCCGAGGCCGCGGCCGCCCGGCCCGTTCACCACGCGCACCCGGAGCCCGTCGTCTCTGCGCACGACGACGTCGACGGCCGAACCCGGGGCGTGCCTCCGCGCGTTCGTCAGGCCCTCCTGGCACGTCCGGTAGACGGCCAGGCCGACCGCGGCGGGCACGACGAGCTCGGCCACCTCCAGCGAGACCCGCGCTCCCGCCCTGCGCTCCTGCTCCACCAGCGCGACCACGTCCGCGATGCCCGGCGTCGGCCGCAGCTCCTCCGGCGACTCCCGCAGCACGCCGATCACGGCCCGCAGCTCGTCCAGCGCCTCACCCGCGGCAGTCCGCACGACGCCCGCGGCCGCCTGCACCTGCTCCGGCGACAGGTCCGACCGATACTCCAGCGCGCCCGCGGTCGTCGCCAGCAGCGTCAGCCGGTGCGCCAGCGTGTCGTGCATCTCCCGCGCGATCCGCGTGCGCTCGGCGTTGCGCGCCTCGGCCACCTTGCGGCTCTGCTCCTGCTCGGCGCGCCGCGCCCGCGCCCGCCACTCCTCGACCAGCGCGTCCCGCGTCCGGCCGTAGGCGCCCCAGCCCAGCAGTGCCGCGTGCACGGCGACGTCGCACAGCAGCCACCACCCGAGCGGCAGCCCCACCGACCGCCACAGCGCCTGGACCGCGTGCCCGACGATGCTCGCACCCGCCACGGGGATGGCGATCCTCAGCCGCTCGCGCCGCGCGACGACGTACGTGCCGGCCGTGGCGGACGGGGTCGCGGCCGGGCTCAGCGCGGAGAGGACCCCGAGCAGGGCGCCACCCAGCAGCGGTCGGGTGCGCAGGAGCGGCAGGACCGCCATGGCAGCGACCCCGAGCAGCAGGTCAACCGCGAGCGGCACGCCGTCGCCCCGGGCGGCCCACGCGGCGAAGAAAGTGAGCGCGGCCATCCCCGCCAGCAGGCCGAGCAGCACGGGGACACCGGGAAGGTCGCGACGGGACGGGGAGCAGCTCATGGCGCCGAGCGTAGGAACGCCACGGCGCGGCCCACCACCGACCAAAGGAGGGGGCCGACGGGCACCTCCGGCCGACGACGCGCACGACGACGCCGACGAGGGTCGATGGCGTCCACCTCGACGTCAGGAGAACCTCATGTCCCGTCCGATCCCCGTCTGGCTCGTCGCCGTCACCGCCACCGCGCTCGCCGTCGCCATCTGGGTCCTCGCGGTCCCGGTCGCCGGCGTCGACCTGGAGGCGGGCCAGCCCCCACTGACCGTCGGCCCCGCGTCCGTCGTCGTCGTCGCTCTCGTCGCGACGCTCGGCGGCTGGGCCGTACGCACGTGGCTGAAGAACCGCACACCGGTCGCCTGGTGGCTGACCTGCGGAATCGTCCTGCTCGTGTCGTTGCTCGGCCCCCTCGGCGCGACGACGCCAGCGGCGCGGGGCACCCTGCTCACGCTCCACTTGGTGGTCGGCACGGTCATCGCCGTCGGCCTGGACCCGCGCCGCGTCCGGGTCAGGGCGCAGGTCCTCGCCGCCTGAGCGGGATGGGGGCCGATGAGGGTTTTCTCCTCGTCGGCCCCCGAGCCCGTTCCACCAGCCGAGCCGGGCGGCTATGCTTCCGTCCGAGAGATGCGTGGGAGCGCTCTCGCACACTGATATCGCGCCGGAAGCCACGACGCACCACCCGCGCTGCTGCGGGGGGAGGTCGGGAGCAGCGGGCGCCACTGCCGAGCACTCGAGGGGCATGTCCATGCGGTACGGCCATTTTGACGACGAGGCACGCGAGTACGTCATCGAGACGCCTCACACGCCCTATCCGTGGATCAACTACCTGGGCTCCGAGCAGTTCTTCTCGCTCATCTCGCACCAGTCCGGCGGGTACTCGTTCTACCGCGACGCCAAGATGCGGCGCCTGACGCGGTACCGCTACAACAACATCCCCGCCGACGCGGGCGGCCGGTACTTCTACGTGAACGACGGCGGCGACGTGTGGACCCCGTCGTGGCTGCCGGTCAAGGCCGACCTCGACCACTTCGAGACGCGCCACGGCCTGGGCTACACGCGCATCACGGGCGAGCGCCGCGGGATCTCCGTCGAGACGCTGTTCTTCGTGCCCATCGGGGAGACGGCCGAGATCCAGAAGGTCACGGTCACCAACACCTCCGACGAGGCGAAGACGATCTCGCTCTTCTCGTTCGTCGAGTTCTGCCTCTGGAACGCGCAGGACGACCAGACGAACTACCAGCGCAACCTGTCGATCGGTGAGGTCGAGGTCGAGCAGGACGGCCCCTACGGGTCGGCCGTCTTCCACAAGACCGAGTACCGCGAGCGCCGCGACCACTACGCCGTCTACGGCGTGAACACCCACGCCACGGGCTTCGACACCGACCGCGACACGTTCGTCGGCGCCTACAACGGCCTCGGCGAGGCGACCGTCCCGCGCAGCGGCAAGTCCGCCGACTCCGTCGCGTCCGGCTGGTACCCGATCGGCTCGCACTCCGTCGAGCTCACGCTGGAGCCGGGCGAGTCCCGCGCGCTGACCTACGTGCTCGGCTACATCGAGAACCCGGACGAGGCCAAGTGGGCCGACGACGCCCACCAGGTCATCAACAAGGAGCCCGCGCACGCGCTGCTGGGCCGCTTCGCGACGACCGAGCAGACCGACGCCGCGTTCGAGCAGCTGCGCGCGCACTGGACCGGCCTGCTGTCGACGTACTCGGTGAAGAGCGACGACGAGAAGCTGGACCGGATGGTCAACATCTGGAACCAGTACCAGTGCATGGTCACGTTCAACATGTCGCGCTCGGCGTCGTTCTTCGAGACCGGCATCGGCCGCGGCATGGGCTTCCGCGACTCCAACCAGGACCTGCTGGGCTTCGTGCACCTCATCCCCGAGCGTGCGCGCGAGCGCATCATCGACATCGCCTCGACGCAGTTCGAGGACGGCTCGGCCTACCACCAGTACCAGCCGCTGACCAAGCGCGGGAACAACGACATCGGCTCGGGCTTCAACGACGACCCGCTGTGGCTCATCGCCGGCGTGGCCGCGTACATCAAGGAGACCGGCGACGACGCGATCCTCGACGAGCCCGTGCCGTTCGACAACGCGCCCGGCTCCGAGGTGCCGCTCTTCGAGCACCTGGTCCGCTCGTTCCAGTTCACGGTGGACAACCGCGGCCCGCACGGCCTGCCGCTCATCGGCCGCGCGGACTGGAACGACTGCCTCAACCTCAACTGCTTCTCGACCACGCCGGGCGAGTCGTTCCAGACGACGGAGAACCAGGCCGGCGGGCACGCCGAGTCCGTGTTCATCGCCGCGCAGTTCGTGCTCTACGGCGCGCAGTTCGCGGAGCTGGCGTCGCGCCGCGGCCTGACCGAGGTCGCCTCGCAGGCCCGCAAGGTCGTCGACGAGGTCCGCGCCGCGGTGCTCGAGCACGGCTGGGACGGCGAGTGGTTCCTGCGCGCGTACGACTTCTACGGCAACCCGATCGGCACGGACGCCAAGCCCGAGGGCAAGATCTGGATCGAGCCGCAGGGCTTCGCGGTCATGGCGGGCATCGGCGTGGACGGGACGTCCACGGAGTCGCCCGCCATCAAGGCGCTCGACTCGGTCGGCGAGATGCTGGGCACCCCGCACGGCCTGGTGCTGCAGTACCCGGCGTACACGACGTACCAGATCGAGCTCGGCGAGGTCTCCACCTACCCGCCCGGGTACAAGGAGAACGGCGGCATCTTCTGCCACAACAACCCGTGGGTGATCATCGGCGAGACCGTGGTGGGCCGCGGCGCGAAGGCGTTCGACTACTACAAGCGGATCACGCCGGCGTACCGCGAGGAGATCTCGGACACGCACAAGCTCGAGCCGTACGTGTACGCGCAGATGATCGCCGGCAAGGAGGCGTCGCGCGCCGGTGAGGCCAAGAACTCGTGGCTGACCGGCACGGCGGCGTGGAACTTCGTCGCGGTGTCGCAGTACCTGCTCGGCGTGCGCCCGGACTACGACGGCCTCGTCGTCGACCCGCAGATCGGCCCCGACGTCCCGTCGTTCACCGTGACCCGCGTCGCCCGCGGCGCCACGTACGAGATCCGCGTGACCAACTCCGGGACCGAGGGCGCCCGCGGGCGCCTGACGGTCGACGGCACTTCGGTCGAGGGCAACCTCGTCCCGTACGCCGCCGCGGGTCAGGTCGTCCAGGTCGAGGTCACCGTCTGACCCCGCCGGGGGCCGACGGGATGCTGCGATGACGGCTGTCCAGGAGATCGAAGCGCTTGCGCCACCCGCACTCGAGACGTCGCGGGTGGTCACCCTGCGGAGCGCGTCGTGGGAGGTCGACGTGCTCCCGGCGACTGGCGCGTCGCTCGCGGGCGGCCGGATCCGCACGTCCGACGGGGTCTGGCGCGACCTCCTGCGGCCGACCCGGCCGACCGCACTGGGCCAGCCCGAGAAGTGCTCGAGCTTCCCGATGGTGCCGTGGTCCAACCGGATCAGCGACGGTCTGCTGACGTTCGGCGGCCGCTCGTGGCAGCTCCAGCGCAACGGCGCCGACGGGACCGCGATCCACGGCGCCGTCGCGTACTCGGCCTGGTCGGTCACCGAGCGGTCGCAGTCGCGGGTCGTGCTCGAGCTCGACACCACCGGGCTCGTCGGCGTGAACTTCCCCTGGCAGTTCCGCGCGCAGATCACCTACGCGCTGACCGGCGACCGGCTCACGGTCGGCACCTCCGTGCGCAACATCGACGTCGAGCCGTTCCCGGCGGGCTTCGGGCACCACCCGTACCTGCAGCGCACGCTCGAGCCCGTGGGCACGCCGGCCCCGCCGACCCCCGGCCAGCCCGTGCTCGAGGTCCCCACCCGCAAGGGCTACTCGCTGGTCAACGCGCTCGCGCAGGGCCCCGCAGGCGACGTGCCGGCGCGCGCCGACTTCCGCGTGGCCCGGCGCCTGGGCTCCGGGTTCGTCGACGACGTCCTCACCGACTGGGAGCCGGGCGCGCCCGCCCGGATCACGTACGAGGACCTGGGCGTCTCGGTCGACGTGCACGCCGACCCCGTGTACGCGCACCTCGTCGTCTACGCCCCCCGGCGCCGGTCCTACTTCGCGGTCGAGCCGGTGACCAACGTGAACAACGGCTTCTCGCTGCACGCCGCCGGAGTGCCGGGGACCGGCGTCTTCGTCCTCGACCCGGGCGAGGAGCGCTGCGGCGCGTTCACCATGACCCTGCGGGGTTGAGTTCGGCGGCGGCGACCCATCCGGGTATGCTCTCTGCCGGACCGATCCTGTCGGTCGCGCGGGTGTAGTTCAGTGGCAGAACTTCAGCTTCCCAAGCTGATAGCGCGAGTTCGATTCTCGTCACCCGCTCCCAGCACCACGTGGTCGCGACGACTCCGTCCCACCCCCGAACGTCCGCGCAGGGCCGGATCCCCACCCTCCTGGGGATCCGGCCCTGCGACGTCTCCCCAAGAGTGCGCCTCCGACTGCACCAGAGTCAAGCAGTCATTGACCGCCGTCATGACGGGACATTGCCCCGTCCTCGCCCGCGTCGGTCAGCGCCACGCCGCGCCCCGGCTGAGACACTCCGATCGTGAGCGCGAAGCGCACTGAGCTGAAGAACATCGGCTACGAGATCTTCATCGGCGCGCTCTCGCTGCTGTCGATCTTCAACCTGGTCCTCATCGCCTTCGCCCCGCGGGGCGGCGCCCTGGACGAGGTGATGCTGGTGATGAACGCGATCTTCAGCGGCATCTTCCTCATCGACTTCAGCTACCGGCTCGCGACCGCACCCTCGCGCAGCGCCTACTTCTTCCGGCACTTCGGCTGGGCCGACCTGCTGGCGAGCCTGCCGTTCGCGCAGCTCAAGTTCCTGCGGATCTTCCGCCTCGTGCGCGTGTTCCGACTGCTGCGCCAGGTCGGCGGCCGGACCGTCCTGCGGAGGCTGGTGCGCGACCGCGCAGGCAGCGCGCTCTACACCCTGCTGTTCACGGGCATCCTCGTGCTCCAGTTCGGCAGCATGGCGGTCCTGCGCGTCGAGATCGACGCTCCCGGCGCCAACATCACCGACGCGTCCGACGCGCTCTGGTACACGATCGCGACGATCTCGACCGTCGGCTACGGCGACCGCTACCCGGTGACCAATGCGGGTCGGGTGATCGGATCGATGATCATCGTCGTCGGCGTCGGCATCTTCGGGACGTTCACCGGCTACCTGGCCAACATCTTCCTGACGCCCCGCAAGGCTGCCGCACGGCCGGCCGGCTCGCCCGAGGACCCGCTGGAGCGCCTGCGCGCGGTCATGGCGCTGCCCGGCGCGACGCTCACGGACGTCGACCGGGTCCTCGGTCTGCAGCGGGACGCTCCCCCGGGAGACGAACCCCCCGTCACGTGAGGTCGAGCGTCAGCGTCCGTCCCCAGTCGTGCTTGTCGGCCAGCTCGAACCCGACCCGGTGGTAGAACGCGATCGCGCCCTCGTTCCGGTCGTCGACGCCCAGGTAGAGGCCAGGCACGCCGCGACCTCGCAGGGTCTCCGCCAGCGTCTCGACCAGCCGGCGCCCGAGCCCCTGGCCCTGCGCGCGGGGCAGCAGGTCGATGTGCATGTGCGCGGGGAACCGCTCGACCAGGGCTTCGTCGGCACGCGGCCAGTCATGGATCCGCTGCACCAGCACGTGGTCCTCGGTGCCGTCGCGCGGGTCCTCCCGCAGCGGGTACCGCGCGCGCAAGGCCGGCCACCAGGCCTGCTCCAGCCACTGCTCGAACCGGGCGGTGTCGGCGGTCGCCACGATGTAGCCGACGATCCCGAGCTCGTCGACGACGACGAACGTGAGCCCTGGGTCCGCGACCGGGTACGGGCCGGCGTACACGTGCGCGAGCAGGTCAGGGTCGCTGTACAGCGTGGTCGCGTCGCCTCCGACCTCGCCCGTCAGCAAGCAGATGCGGTAGAGCGACGGCAGGTCGGAGGGGTGGAACGGCCGGATGACAGCGGGCATGAGCACGACCTTCTCACGGGTCGTTCACGGCATGCCCGACGCTTTCGTTCCAGGACCGGTCCCGACGTGCCGATGTCTCAGGAGTGACGCTCCTCACCGACACCACCCCCGACGTCCTGCACCGGGTGTTCGTCGTCGCCGTCGGCAAGTGCGACGACGACGGAAACCCGCTGGGCCCGCTGTACGGCGTGCTGAGCTGCGCGCCCGAGCTGCACGCGAGCGGCGTCGTCGCGACGCCGGCCGAGGCGTTGGCGCTCGCCCACGAGCGCGTCGAGGCGCAGGCACGGCCCGAGACGTACGAGATCGTCAGCCTCCTGTACTGACATTCTCGGGCGGATCGGTCACGCTGAACCATGACGCCGGCCCCCACGCCCTCGCCCAGCACCGCCGTCGCCCGCGCCACCTCGGACTCCGACGGCGCCCACCGCTCGCCCTTCCCGCCCATCGCGAGCTACGCGTTCCTGTCCGACTGCGAGTCGAACTGCCTGATCTCCCCGACCGGCGCCGTCGAGTGGATGTGCGTCCCCCGGCCCGACTCACCCAGCATCTTCGCGGCGATCCTCGACCGTGGCGCCGGCTCGTTCCGGGTGGGCCCGCACGGCATCCGGGTCCCGACGGCCCGCCGGTACCTGCCCGGCACCCTCGTCCTGGAGACCACCTGGCAGACGCCCACCGGCTGGCTGATCGTGCGCGACGCCATGGTCATGGGCCCGTGGCACAACCAGGACGAACGGTCGGCGACGCACCGCCGCACGCCCACCGACGACGACGCCGAGCACATCCTGCTGCGCACCGTCACCTGCGTGAGCGGCACGGTGGACCTGCAGGTGGAGTGCGACCCGTCGCCGGACTACGGCCGTGGCGAGGTGCAGTGGGAGTACGACGGCAACGGCTACAACGCCGTCCGCGCGACACCGCCGGAGGGCTCCCGCTGCCCGACGCTGCGGCTCACGTCCAGCCTGCGGATGGGCATCGACGGACGCACCGCGTCGGCCCGCACCCGCATGGTCAACGGCGACAAGGCCTACATCGCACTGTCCTGGTCGCCCCTCCCGGCGCCCGCCACGTGGGAGGCCGCCGCCGACCAGCTGTGGCGGACGCAGGAGTTCTGGCGCGAGTGGATCACGCAGGGCGTCTTCCCCGACCACCCGTGGCGCACCTACCTGCAGCGCAGCGCGTTGACCCTCAAGGGCCTCACCTACGCTCCGACGGGCGCCCTGCTCGCGGCGGCCACCACCTCGCTGCCCGAGACGCCCGGCGGCGAGCGCAACTGGGACTACCGCTACGCGTGGATCCGCGACTCGACGTTCGCCCTGTGGGGTCTGTACACGCTCGGCCTGGACCGCGAGGCCAACGACTTCTTCGCGTTCATCCACGACGTCTGCCTCGACAACAAGGACCTGCAGATCATGTACGGCGTCGGCGGCGAGGAGAGGCTCGAGGAGTTCGAGCTGGGTCACCTGTCCGGCTACGAGGGCGCGCAGCCTGTGCGCATCGGCAACGCGGCCTACGACCAGCAACAGCACGACGTGTGGGGTGCGGTGCTCGACTCGGTCTACCTGCACACCCGCTCGCGCGAACAGCTGCCCGAGGCGCTCTGGCCGGTGCTCAAGCGACAGGTCGAGGCGGCGATCCGGCACTGGCACGAGCCTGACCGCGGCATCTGGGAGGTCCGCGGCGAGCCCCAGCACTTCACGTCGAGCAAGCTCATGTGCTGGGTGGCCCTCGACCGCGGCGCCCGGCTGGCGCGGATGCACGACGAGCACGACTTCGCCGCCCAGTGGAGCAAGCTCGCGGCCGAGATCCACGCCGACATCTGCACGAACGGGGTCGACGAGCGTGGCGTGTTCGTCCAGCGCTACGGGTCCGACGCCCTCGACGCCTCGCTCCTGCTGGTCCCGCTGCTGCGCTTCCTGCCGGCCGAGGACCCCCGGGTGCGCGCGACCGTCCTCGCGATCGCCGACGAGCTGACCACCGACGGCCTCGTGCTGCGCTACCGCGTCGAGGAGACCGACGACGGCCTGTCCGGCGAGGAGGGCACCTTCACCATCTGCTCGTTCTGGCTGGTCTCGGCCCTCGTCGAGATCGGGGAGCTCGACCGAGGACGGGCCCTGTGCGAGCGCCTGCTGTCGTTCGCCAGCACCCTCAACCTGTACGCCGAGGAGATCGACACGCGCTCCGGCCGCCACCTGGGCAACTTCCCCCAGGCGTTCACGCACCTGGCGCTCATCAACGCGGTCATGCACGTCATCCGCGCCGAGGAGGCGACCGGGCACGACGGGATCCACTTCGAGCCGCCCAACCGCGGCGGGTAGGTGACGAGTTCGTCAGCGCAGCGGGCGGAAGAACGTGCGCAGGTCGCCCACCAGCAGGTCCGGCGCCTCCAGAGCCGCGAAGTGGCCGCCGCGCACGTGCTCGGTCCAGTGCACGAGCCGGTGCGCGCGGGCGTCGACGTGCCGGATCGCCGGGTCGGTCGGAAACAGGGCGTGGCCGAACGGGACGTCGTCGGCGACGACCGGCCGGGCCGGCGCGACCCGGTTCTCGTAGTAGAGGTGGGTCGACGTCGCGCCGGTGCCGGTGACCCACAGGAGCGTCGCCAGGTCGAGCAGGTGGTCGCGGCCGACGGCCTCGGCCGGGTCGTCGACGGCCGGATCGGTCCAGTCGTGGACCTTGTCGACGATCCACGCGAGCTGCGCGACCGGCGAGTCCGCCAGCGCGTACCCGAGCGTGTGCGGCCGGGTTGACTGCAGCGTCGAGTAGCCACGGTCGGTCTCGCGACGACGGGCGGCCCACGCCAGCCGCTCGCGCTCGGCGTCGGTGCGCGCCTCGTGGTCCGACGGCACGTCGAGGTTGCCGTGGACGTGGACCCCGACCACGCTGCCGGGTGCCACGCGCCCGAGCTCGGGCGACACCACCGACCCCGTGTCCCCGCCCGCCGCGCCGTACCGCCCGTAGCCGAGCGACGCCATGAGGTCCGCCCAGGCCCGGGCGATCCGGCGGTGGTCCCAGCCCTCGTCGGCGAGCGGCGTCGAGAAGCCCACGCCCGGCAGCGACGGGACCACGACGTGGAAGGCATCCGGTCCGGGTGCGGTCAGCGGTGCCAGCAGGTCCAGGTACTCGAGCACCGACCCCGGCCACCCGTGCGTGAGCACCAGCGGCAGCGCGGCGGGATCGGCCGAGCGTGCGTGCAGGACGTGGAAGGTCTGGCCATCGAGCTGCGTCCGGACCTGCTGGACGGCGTTCAGCCGCGCCTCGGCCCGCCACCAGTCGTACCCGGACAGCCAATGACCGACGAGCCCCTGCAGGTAGTCGACCGGCACGCCGCGCGACCAGCCCACGGACGTCAGCGTGGCCGGCCAGCGCGTGCGGCGCAGGCGGTCCCGGAGGTCGTCGAGGACCTCGTCGGGCACGTGCACCGTGAACGGCTGCACGGGTCAGGCGTCGCCCGACGTCGTGTACGTCTTCTCGGGCCAGTAGGCCCACTCCTCGAAGAGCTCGGCGCGCCCGTCCGGACCGAACCGGAGCACCCACAGGTCGCGGTACTCCTGCGGCTTCTCGCCGCCGTACCGCACCTCGACCCGGACCACGGCGTCGGGCCCGTCGGCCGCGATCACGGTCGCGGTCATCTCGAACGGGGTGTCGTCCTTCCAGAAGCCGCGGATGGCGTCGATACCCTCCAGCGGCTCGGGGTCGTACGGGGAGCGCAGGTAGCGGGCGTCCTCGTGGAAGAGCCGGTCCAGCCCGTCCACGTCCTGGGCCCGCCAGGCGTGCTCGTACCGCTCGACCCAGCCGGTGACCGCGTCCTTGCCCATGGCGTGCTCCTCGAACTCGACGGATGTCGGTGCGTCGAGTCTGCACCGGGCGTCCGACATCGTCACTGCACGCGCGGTGCGGCCTCCCCGCGCCGCAGCACGGACAGCTCGACGCGTGAGCGCAGCTGCTCGGCGGGCAGGACGTGCGCGAGGTCGGCGAGCACGCGATCGCAGGCCGAGACGACGGCGTCGAGGTCCGAGTCCGGGTCGACGGTGGCGCGCAGCCGCACCACGAGCTCGCCGCGATCAGCCAGCACGGCGCCGCGCGCGGACCGGACCAGGGGGTCGTCGGCCAGCACCTCGGCGGCGGTGGCCGCGGCCGGACCGGGGTCGACCACCAGCCGGCCGGCCTGTTGCCCGGCCGGCAGCCGCAGCGACCCGACGGAGCGGCGCGGCAGGTGGGCCAGGAGCCACCACAGGCCGAGGAGCACGAGCACGACGCCCACGACGCCCGCGAGCACGGCGTAGCTGGACGCCTCGGTCACCTGGCTCGTGTCGACCTCCACGGACGACGGGACACCCGGCCACACGTCGCCCAGGAAGCCGACCTGCCACCCGACCGCGGCGACGCCGACCACCAGGAGGACGAGCCCGAGGAGCAGGAGGACCACGCGGTCGAACGCGAGGACCGAGCGCCTCATCGTCGGTCACCCCCCGCGTGCAGACCCGCGGTCACCGTGCTGGTCACGCGGACGGACAGCGGCTGCACCAGGGGCGCCAGCCGCGCCGTGACCGCCCCCCGAACGGCGTCGGTGACGTCGTCTCCCTCCAAGGTGGTCACGGTGACCGTGACGGAGCGGCGGGTGGCCGAGGCACGGGCGGACAGCACCCGGTCGACGTCGTCGGCGGCCGCGGCCGCGAGGCGGGCGGCATCGCCGATCCCGATGGTGGTGCCCGCCGACGACGTCACGGCCAGGCGCGTGCGGACGCGGCGGCCGAGCGCGACCGTCACGAACCACAGGCCCAGCAGCGCGAGCAGGACGCCGACCACGGCGACCAGCGTCGACGGTCCGACGCCGTCGAGGCGGTCCACGGCGGGGGCGATCCACGGCTCGCCGTCGATGGTCCCGGCCGCCACGAGGGCGTCGCGGACCACGATCACGCCGAGCGCGACCAGCAGCACCGCGAGCGCGATGCTCCACCAGCCGACCCGGCCGGCGCGGGTCGCCGCGGCCGCGGGTGCGAAGCCGCGCGGGGTCTCGACGTGGGTCATCGGACCCTCGCGACCGGTCGGGAGTCGGCCGTGGCGCGCACGACCTCGCGCACGGCGACACCCACGTAGGTGACGTCCTGGCCCGCCTGCCGCTCGAGCTCGCGACGCACGGCTTCCTGCACCTCGGTGGTGACCCGCGCGGCGGAGGCGGGCCAGGCGATCGCGACCTCGACCTCGACCCGCGCGTGGGTGCCGGCACGCTGCCAGTGCACCCGGGGGTAGCCGCGCCCGAGCCGGCGCTCGATCGTCCCCGCGGACTCCTCCGGAGCGACGCCTGGCACCTCGAGCGTCACCTGGCGGGCGATCCGGGTCAGCGCGCGGTCCGCGATGGTGAGCGTGCCGCGGACGTCAGCCACGGCGGCGGCCGGCGACGAGCCCGGAGACGTCGAGGCGACCCTCGACGACGAGGCCGACGAGCACCCCGACCGCCGCGAGCACGAGGGCGAGCACGAACATGCTGAACCCGCCCACGGCGGCGACGAGCGCGAGCAGCAGGCCGGCGAACAGCCCGATGGCGACAGCTGACATGGTGACTCCTCAGACGATGGTGTCGATGTCCTCGACGTGGACGCGGACGGGCATCGGGGCGATCGCGGAGACCGCGCGCCGGACGCGGGCCGCGGTGTCGGGCACGGGGACGAGGTCGGAGACGACGATGTGCACCTCGGTGCCCTCGTCGTCGAGACGGACCCCGGTCACCCGGCGTCCGGGCAGGTAGGTGCCCAGCTCGCCGAACCGTCCGCCGTGCAGCCGGACCACGCCGGGGACCGCGAGCACCGCGGCGGCCACGGCCTCGGCCGGGGTGATCGGGTCCGGGGCGTCGTCGGCGATGACGGCGACTCCGGGCTCGACCACGTCGAGCCGCGCGACGTCCGGAGCGATCTCCAGCGGCGTCGGCACGTCCTGCGCCGGCCCGTCGGGGTCGGTCACTGGACCCGCTGCTCCTGCGGGGCGGCCGGCTGCGCGTCGTCCTGCGGCAGGTGCACGTCGTTGACGGACACGTTGACCTCGACCACGTGCAGGCCGGTCATCTGCTCGACGGCGCTGATGACGTTGCGGCGGATGCCGTTGGCCAGGTCGGCGATCGAGACGCCGTACTCGGCGACCAGGTCGAGGTCGACCGCGGCCTCGGTCTCCCCCACCTCGACGGACACGCCCTGGGAGTGGTTGGTGCGCGCGCCGGGGATGCGCTCACGCAGGGTGCCCATCGCCCGGGCGGCGCCACCGCCGAGGGAGTGGACGCCGGTCACCTCGCTCGCCGCGATGCCGGCGATCTTGCTGACCACGGTGTCGGCGATCGTCGTGCTGCCTTCGGGGGTGACGAGCGCGCTCTGGCGCGTGCGGGTAGCTGGGGCCGCGACGGTTGTGGACTCGCTCATGGTGTCCTTCTCTCGACGATTGCGGGCGCTGGATCGGCGCCTGCCCCTGGTTGGTCGGCGTTCCGCCCGATTCGTCACACCGGGCCGGGTGTGACGTGCGTCACACCTGTCGGGATGCGCTCGTCGGCAGCCGGGCAGACAGTGCTCGGGATGGACGAGCACGAGGTTCCCGACGAGGTGCTCGCCCGGCGAGCCGGGCTCGGCGACCGCCGGGCGTTCGCGGTCGTCGTCGACCGACATGGTCCCGCGCTCTATCGCTATGCCCGTCGCATGCTCGATGATCCTCGCGACACCGAGGACTGCGTGCAGGAGGCTTTCTCCGCCGCGTGGACCTCGTTGCCGCACTTCGAGGGCCGGTCCACGCTGCGCACCTGGCTGTTCGCCATCACGGCGCACAAGGTGCGGTCCCTGCAGCGTCTCCGCCCCCGCACCGCGATGCCCCTGCCGTTCGCCCCGGACGACGAGGTGGATCGTCACGCGGTCGACCCCGAGCGGTCGGCCGAGGCGGCGCAGCTGCGCGAGGCGCTCGACATCGCGCTCCGCGAGCTCCCGCCGGGTCCGCGCTCGACGTGGCTGCTGAGGGAGGTCGAGGGCATGTCCTACGACCAGATCGCCGAGGTCGCCGGCACGACGACGAGCACTGTCCGCGGCCAGCTCCACCGGGCCCGGGCCCACCTGATCCGGCGGATGGAGGCGTGGCGATGAACGGGGACCAGCTCCTCGCGCAGGCCGCCCGGACGCTGCGCGAGCACACCGACTCCGGCTGGGTCGCGCTGCGCGACGACGTCGTCGCCGCGGCCGTCCGCGCCTTCCGCCCGTCGGCGCCCGTCCGCGGCCGGCTGCCGGGCGGCGAGCTGTCGGTGGCGTCGACAGCGCTGGTGGCCCGCGTGCGGGACGCGCTCGCCGACCTCCCGCGGGCCGGCGCCCTGCGGATCACCTGCACGACCACGCCCGACGACGACCTGGACCGCCTCACCGTCGAGGTCGTCGCGCTGTACGGCACGCCCCTCCTGCCGCTCGCCGACGAGGTCCGCCGCCGGGCCGCGACCGCCGTCGCAGAGACCCTGGGCCTCACGGACCCCCCGCTGGCGCGCGTTCGCGTGGACGTGTCGGTCGGCGACGTCACGGACGACGCACGGCACCTGTGATCACCGTGGCGTGATGTCGCCGAGCATCCACGTCCGATCGAAGTACGGCTCCGACGGACCGTTGAACCGGAAGTACGAGAACCAGTGCTGCCCCGGGATCGTCTGCACCCAGTTGGCCTCGCGGTCGGCCGGCTCGTCCGGGCCGAACCAGAGGTCGACCGACCCGTCAGCGTTGCGGACCAGGTCCTCGTCGCGCGAGTCGCGGTCGCCGCGCTGCTGCGGGTTGTCGATCAGGCAGCGCGTCCGGACGTCGTAGACGGTGGCGGACCAGAAGCCTGCCGCGGGCACGTCGGCGGGCACGTGCAGCGTGTAGTCGCGGCCGCCGTCGAGCCACTGCCCGTCGGACCCGGTGTAGGCGGCGAGGTAGGCCCAACCCTTGCCGGGCGTCTGGCTCGTCATGTCCGCGGAGCAGCCCACCGCCTCGTAGAACCACGACGCCCGCTCGAACAGCTCGTCGTACCAGGGCCCTCGCTGGGCCGGGTTGCTCATCGGCACGGCGAGGTCCCAGGCCCGGTCCGGCCAGTACGCCGAGCCCTCGAACCGCTTGGCGAACGTGTTGGCCTGCGCCATGACCTCGCCCGCCGACGCACCCTCGGCCAGGATCCGCTGCAGCCGCTCGTCGGGCGCGAACGGCGCACCCTTCTCGATCCCGAGCTGCCGCATCATCGCGAGGAAGAACCGGTCGCGCTCGTCGACGACCTCGTCCTGGTAGACCGCGTGCAGCATCTCGAAGTAGGCGAGCCCGCGGGGCTGGTCGCCGTCCCAGCGGCGACCGTCGGGCGAGAGGATCCGGGTCGCCGGCGACGCGAGCCGGTCGAGCCGGGTCATCCGCAGACCGTCGACGATGCCCTGCGCGCGCACGGGGTCCGGGTCCAGGGTGCGGAACCCGAACATGACGTTCATCCCGGTGGCCCGGTGGACATAGAACTCCTCGTCCAGCGGGGGCTCCTCGACGCCCGGCGGCAGGATCAGGTGCTTGCCGCCGCCGCCCTGGTCCGGCCCCGTCTCCCCGAGGATCGCGAAGTCCCGCTGCCAGAAGTCCGACGCCCGGCCGGCCACCGGTCCGGGCGGCACCTCGACCACGAGCGGACCCGTGCGGGCGAGGTCGACGAACGCGACGAGGTACGGCGTCGTGGCGTTCGCGGTGATCATGCCGAGCCGGTCGGCGTACGTGACGTAGTGGACGATGTCGTACTCGGTCGCCAGGAACACCGTGCGGTGCTGGTGCTGCCACTGCGCGCACGAGACCAGCGGCAGGGCCCACAGGTACACCTGGGTGGCCAGCTGGACGTCGAGCGCGTCGAACACCAGGGGCAGGTCCTCGCGCGCCGGCAGCTCGCCGTCGAGTCGGACGCGACCGAGGTCTCCGGGCAGGGTCATGGCCCGAGTCTGGTGGGGACACGCAGGTCCGGCCAGCGCAGAGTGCGACGGCGTAGGACACACTCCTCTGTGTGACCGACCTGCTCTCGTCCCCCCGCCTGCAGGGCGAGTCGGGGGTCGTCGATCATCGCGCCGACTGGTCGTGGCTGCCCGACCCCTCCGACGTTCCCTCCGCGCCGCAGCTCGCGCGGGCTCGCGACGAGGCCGAGCGGCTCCTGGCGGACCACGGCGTCACGTACGGCGCGGACCAGGAGGACGGCGACCACCCGTGGCACCTGGACCCGCTGCCGGTCATCGTCGACGAGCCGGAGTGGGCCCGCCTCGACGCCGGCCTGGTGCAGCGCGCGGAGCTGCTCGACGCGATCCTGCAGGACGCGTACGGCCACCGCACCCTGCTCACCGACAAGCTTCTGCCGCCGACGATCGTGCTCGGGCACCCCGGCTTCGTCCGCGCGGTCGACGGGCTGCGGCTGCCCGGCGGCCGCGAGCTGGTGCTCACCGCCACGGACCTGGTGCGCGACAGCGCAGGGGCCTGGTGCGCGGTGGCGGACCGGACGCAGGCGCCCTCCGGGGTCGGGTACGCGATGGAGGACCGGCGGATCGTGTCGCAGGTGCTCTCCGGCGTGTACCGGCAGGCGTCGATCCAGCGGCTCGGGCCGTTCTTCCGGGCGCTGCGGCTGGCCTTGCGGGACGTCGCCCCCGGGGACGCCGAGCAGCCCCGGGTCGTGCTGCTCACCTCCGGACCGTCCAGCGAGACCGCCTTCGACCAGGCCTACCTCGCGTCCATGCTCGGCCTGCCGCTGGTGGAGGGCTCGGACCTGCTGGTGCGGGACGGCCGCGTCTGGATGCGCGGCGTCGAGGGCCTGGAGCCTGTCGACGTGGTGCTGCGGCGCGTCGACGCCGAGTGGTGCGACCCGTTGGACCTGCGGCAGGGGTCGCGGCTCGGGGTCCCCGGCCTGGTCCGGGCCGTGCGGGCCGGCACGGTCAGCGTGGTGAACCCCCTGGGCAGCTCGGTGCTGGAGAACCCCGCGATGCTCACGTACCTGCCGCGGCTGGCCAACGCCGTGCTCGGCCAGGACCTCGCGCTGCCGTCGGCCCCCACGTGGTGGTGCGGCGAGCCGAGGTCGCTGCAGCACGTGGTCAGCCGGCTCGAGCAGCTGGTGATCCTGCCGACCGTCCGCGGCACCGACGTCGGCACGATCCTCGGCTGGACGCTGAGCCACCACGAGCGCGAGCAGCTGGCCGCGCGGATCACCGCGCAGCCGTGGCTGTGGGTCGGGCAGGAGCCGGTCGGTCCGGCGGGGCCGACGATCGACGGGACGCCCGTCGGCGTCGGCAGCGACCTGCCGTCGGCAGAGGGTGTCGGTCCGGCGGACCTCGGCCCGCGGGCCGCGGTGCTGCGGACCTACGCGGTCGCGCACCGGTCGTCGTACACCGTGATGGCCGGCGGGCTCGCGCGCGTCGCGCCCGGCCACGTGGTCTCGTCGGCCCTCGGCGCCGCCGCCAAGGACGTGTGGGTGCTCTCGACGCAGCCGGACGCGCCTCTCGAGCCGTGGGTGCCGTCCGACGAGTCGTCCGCCGGGGAGACTCCGACGCCGCGCCGTCCCGCGACCGGCATCTCGCCGCGCACCGCCGAGAACCTCTATTGGATGGGCCGCTACGCCGAGCGCGCCGAGGGCTCAACCCGGGTGCTGCGCGTGGTCATCGACCGGTGGGACGACTTCCACAAGCGGCCGGCGTCGGCGGGCGGGCGGGCGCTCGACGTGCTGCTCTCGTCGCTGACGCCCACCGAGCAGGGGATCCCGGCGTTCCGCGACCTCGTGCTCGACCCCCGCACGTCCGGCACCGTCGCACGGTCGGTCCGGCGGCTCGCCGCGTCCGCCGCGGCGGTCCGCGACCAGCTCTCGACCGACACCTTCGGCCCGCTCGCCCGCATCGACCGGGCGCTGCGCGACGAGCGCAACAAGACCCGCGGTCGGACCCACGGGCCGGACTCGCTCGACCTCGGCGTCACCGGCGGCGGCGCCGTCACGGCGGGCCTGCGGCCCGCGCTCGAGAAGGTGCTGGAGGGGCTGCTCGCGGTCGCCGGCATCACGGCCGAGGGCCTGGTGCGCGACGTCGGCTGGCGTTTCCTCGACGCCGGCCGGCGCATCGAGCGCGCGCAGAACCTGGTCGAGAACCTGCTGGCCATCGTCGTCCAGCGGCGACCCGACGATGTCGAGTCGGTGCTGCGCGAGTCGGTGCTGCTGGCGCACGAGTCCGCCATCACCTACCGCCGACGGCACCAGACGGGCGCAGGTCTGGCGGAGGTGCTCGAGCTGCTGCTGCTGGACGGCACCAACCCGCGCTCGCTCGCGTACCAGGTGGACCGGCTGCAGGAGTCGCTGGCGCTCGTGCCGCTGGCCGGCCGCGCGCCCGACCAGCGCGACCACCTGCTCGCCGACGTCGCCGACCTGCTGGCGGAGGTCGACCCCGTCGCGATCGCCGCGGTCACCACCGAGGACGGACGGCGCGCGCGGCTCGCGGAGACCCTCGAGTCGATGCTCTGGCGCCTGCACTCGGCCGCCGACGAGATCGAGCGCGTGCACTTCGTCCGCCTCGCCCCGAGCCGCCCGCTCGAGGACCCGTGGGACGCGCGGGACGGTGGTGGGGAGTGACCCGCACCTACGACCTGGTGCACCGCACCACGTACACGTACGCGAACTCGGTCACGGACTCGTACGGCCGCACGACGATGACCCCGCGCGACGTGCCGGGCCAGGCGTGCCTGTCCTCGGCGATCGAGATCGAGCCGCCGCCCGCCGACACCGCGGCGCACGTCGACTACTACGGCAACCGGACCACGTACTTCGGGGTCACGACGCCCCACACGCGGCTGGTGGTCACGGCGCGGTCCACCATCGAGGTCACCCGCCACGCGCCCGACCCCGCGGCGCTGCCGACGGTCGGCTGGCACGAGGTCGCGCGCCGCGTTACGGCCGGTGAGATCGGGCGCCTCGACCCGAGCATCGTCGACCTGCGCGAGGCGCTGCTGCCGTCCCCGCACGTCACGTTCGCCGACGAGGTGCGCGACTGGGCGGCCCCGACGTTCGAGGGCGACCGACCCCTGGTCGAGGTCCTCGTCGAGCTGGCGCACCGCATCCGCACCGAGCTGGCGTACCGCTCGGGCTCCACCACCGTGCACACCACGCAGGCCCAGCTGCTCGCCCAGAAGGCAGGCGTCTGCCAGGACTTCGCGCACCTGATGATCGCGGCCTTGCGGCTGCACGGGCTGCCCGCCCGGTACTCCAGCGGCTACATCGAGACGCGACCGCCGGCCGGCCGCGAGAAGCTGCGTGGCGCGGACGCGTCGCACGCCTGGGTCTCCGCGTGGGTGCCCGGTGCGGGCTGGGTGGAGGTCGACCCGACCAACGACCAGCTGGTCGACGACCGGTACGTGCTGCTCGGCTGGGGTCGCGACTACGACGACGTCCCGCCCCTGCGCGGCGTCATCTTCACCGAGGGCTCAGGCTCGCGCCTGCAGGTCTCGGTGGACCTGGTGCCCAGCGGCAGCGCACCGTTCGTCTAGCGTCGGGCCGCCGCGCGGTCCCGCACCTCGTCGGGCGGCACGACGAACCCGCCGGCGTCGACGATCGTGCCGCCGACGGCCCGCCACAGCGCGGCGACCACCCGGGCGACGGAGGGCTCGACGCGCGACCGCGCGATGAGGTGCAGCTGCGAGGGGTGCTCGCTGCGCAGCTCCTCGGGCTCGGGCGGCTGCCAGGTGACGTGGTACGACCACGGCCCGAACTCCCGCCAGTCCAGCCGCGACAGCGCCACGGGAACCTCCCGCGACCGACCGGTCCGCACGGTGATCGACCCGTCGTACTCGAACGTCCCGGTCACGACGAACGGCGCCGGCCCGGGGGTGCCCTCGGCCTGCGACGACTGCGGGACACCGACCCGCGCCCCGGTCAACGCGGGCCGCACGAGCGGGAGGGCGTCCTGCGCCGACAGCGGCACCGGCGACCAGAGGGTCAGGTCGACCGCCGACCCGGGGTCCGGAGTGACCAGCCGGGTGCGGTCCGCCGGCACGACGGCACCGGCGACGCGCCGGGCCGCCGCAGTCATCCAGCCGTCGATCAGGTCGAGCGGCGCGCCTTCGTCGGAGGGCACCAGCGCGTACAGGTCGACGTCGTGCGGGGGAAGCCCCGCCGCCCTCGCGTCGGAACCGCCGAGCGGGGTCGGACCTACGAGCGTCACCGCCGCGGCGACCTGGAGGACTCCCGCGACCGGCACGGTGACATCGACCGAGTTCCCTCGGAACCGCGCACCGGTCATCGGCCGGGCAGCAGCCGCCGCCTGGGCCGCGCTCACCGGCGGTCGGGTCCACTCGGCGTCCGGGAACCAGGCTGAAGCGAGCGCGGCCACGTCCGTGCCGCGGGGCACGACCAGGACGTGCCGCCCGTCGAGATCCCCCGGGAGGTGCACCTGCGACTGGGTCATGGCCGCGCACCGTACACAGGTTGTGAGGCGTGCATGTTACGGTTCGGCGCCCACCCGGCTAGTTCACCCTGGTCACGCAGTTATCCACAGCTCCAGCGATGTTGCACACGCCTGTGGACAACCGTCAGCCGTGGACGTCGTGGAGGTGGTGGACCACGTCGTGCAGGAAGTACTGCCCGAGGGTCAGCACGGTGAACTCGGAGCCGTTCGACCGGCGCCCGGACCGCTCCCACTGGTCGTCGGCCACCGAGTCGAAGCGCGCGGCGGCGACGTCGGCCGCGTCCGCCAGCTCGTCGGCCACCACGGTCGGGTCCTGCAGGTCGTACCGGTCCGCGAGCGCCGTGGCGTCCTGGTCCCAGTTCTCGAACATCGGGTCGTCCTGCGTGAGCAGCAGCTCGAGGCGACCGCCGAAGATCCGGAAGACGTCCCGCACGTGCGCGCCGTACTCGAGCGTCGACCACGTGGTGGGCGCGGGTCGCACGCGAGCGTCGGGCCGGTTCAGCGCGGAGACCCAGCGCGGCGCGAGGTCGCGCACGGTCCCGCCGATGGCCGGGCCGGCGACGTCCGTGGCGGTGAACCCGCACTCCGGGCACCGCTGGGACAGCACCCAGGTCCAGTCCTTGGTGTCCGGCTGGATCTCTTCGTTCGTCGTCATGCACCGCACGCTAGACGACGCGTCCGGGCACGTGCAGCCAGCGGCCGTCGATGTCCCGCCAACCGCTCAGCGGACGACGACGCGGTCGTCAGTCGTGTCGAACCGTGCCGCGTCCGGCGCCACGATCTCGCCGACGATCCACTGGTCGTCGCGCGTGCCGGGGTCCCCTGGTCGTGCAGCCATGCCCCGCCCCCTTCGCCTCGCTGGGCGTCGCACGTCGCGGCCGGGCGAAGCTCCCCTCCGATCCTCGCCCAGCCGCCGCGCGCACGTCCGGCACCCGCAGGGGCCGCCCTCGCTAGGTGGACGGTAGGGCGCGGCGCGTTGCAGGTGGGTTGCAGCGCTACCCGCGCCGCGGCACGTCGAGCCGGCGGCCCAGCAGGTCCAGCCGGCCGACCGCGCGGACGTGCACCGGCGACCCCTTGGGCGCCAGCCAGGCCAGCCGTTCCCACGCCTGCCAGTCGTCGGCGCCCGCGTCGGAGGCCAGCCACCGGCTGACCACGCCCGGCATCCGGCTCGCGAGCACCGCCGCCCGCAGGTCCGCCGAGAGCTCGTCGCGGATCCGCTCGACCCCGGGCGCGGCGGAGCGGGCAAGGACCGGTGCGGGGTAGGCGGTCAGCGCGGCCTCGGTGTCTCCGGCCTCGAGCAGCGTGTGCACCATGTCGGCGTCGGTGCGCAGCTGCGAGGTGAGCCGGTAGGGCCGCGACTCGCTGAGCAGGGGGCCGACGAGCCGGCGCAGGCGCGAGACCTCGGCGCGCACCGTCACGTCGGACAGCTCGTGCTCGCTGAGCTGCACGGCGAGCTCGTCGGCACTCAGGCCCGCCGGGTGCCGGGCGAGCAGCAGCAGGATCTCCGCGTGGCGCAGGCTGAGCCGGACGTCCGCCGAGCCGACGTGCACCATCGGCGGTCCGAGCACCCGCAGTCGGGCCGCCGGGCCGGGCGTGCGGACGAGCAGCGAGGTCGGCGGGGCGGGGGTCGGCGCGACGCGCGCGAGCTCGGCCTCGATCGCCGCGACCGTGGCCCGGACCAGCGACATCACCAGCGGGGACGCGACGACCTCACCCCCGGTGACGTCGAGCACCCCCAGCACCTTCCCCTCGGGCGAGTGCACGGGGACGGCGGCGCAGTTCCACGGCTGGACCCTGCGGGCGTAGTGCTCGGTCCCGACTACCCGCATCGGCTGGTGGGTGGCGAGCGCGGTGCCGAGGGCGTTGGTACCCGCGCAGTCCTCGCGCCAGACCCCGCCCTCGACGAACCCCACGCCCTCGACGCCCAGGCGCACCGACCGGTCGCCCTCGACCCACAGCATCCGGCCGACGTCGTCGGTCAGCGCGGTCACCCACCCCGCATCGGCACCCGGACGCACCAGCAGCTCGCGGACCACCGGCATCGCGGCCGCGAGTGCCAGCGCGCTGCGGTATCCGACGAGGTCGTTGCCGCCCATGTCGACCGGCACGTTGTGCACCTCGGGGTCGACGCCGCTGCGCTGGCTGCGGCGCCACGAGGCCGCGACGACCGAGCGGACCGCACGGCTGGACAGCTGGCCGGTGGTGACGAAGCGGTCGTGCGCGGCCCGGACGCGCGCGGAGTCGGCGAGCTCCGTCATCGCTCCTCCTCGCGCACGTCGTCGCGACCGCGCGATCACGCGGTTGTTCGAAAGTGTACGAACTGGACACGCGTCCCGCCCCCTCGTTCGGGCACGAGTCCTGCAGACGCGTCAGTCGGTCACGGGAGTCGTGCGCCGGCCCGGGCTGAGCGCCAGGACGATCCCGACGACCGTCAGCACGAGCACGACGGCGACCAGGACGACGACGAACGGTTCGACCCCGGCGAAGAACGCCGGCATCGCGGTGAGGACCGAGAGCACGCGGGCGCCGGCGGCGAGCCGCACGGCACCCCGGCGGCGCTGGACCAGCGCGACGATGACCGCGACGACCGTGATGACACCGAGGGCGGTGTCGAGGTACAGGATCGAGTCGGGCGGGCCGACCTCCCCGTCGGGCGTGGGGAAGGCCAGCGCGGTGAGGTCCGCGACGCCGAGCACGCCGAGGATCACGAGCCCGACCTTGTTGCGCGCGAGCAGGGCGGGCCGGGGCGCGGTGCTGGTGGTGGTGGTCTGCTGGGACATGAGAGCTCCTCAGTTCGTGGCGACCGCTGGTGGGCCGCCTGCGGACCACCGTGTCGCGCGCCGACCCCCCGCCGGATCGGTGCACGACCCACCCTGCCGGGCGGCTCCCCGGCTGTCATGGGGGTAGAGCCCTATTCCCGGCCCGGCCCACGGCCCGATCATGGTCAGGTGGAGACCATCCGCGTCCTGATCGCCGACGACCACCCGGTCGTGCGTCGGGGGCTGGGCGCGCTCATCGGCTCGCTCGACGGGTTCGAGGTGGTCGGCGACGTCGCCGACGGCGCAGAGGCGGTCCGCGAGGCCCTGCTGCTGGCTCCCGACGCGGTGATCATGGACATCTCCATGCCCGGAGTCGACGGGCTCGAGGCCACCCGTCGGATCGCCGCCGCGGCACCGCGGGTCGCGGTCCTGGTGCTGACCATGCACGACGACGACGACACCGTCTTCGCCGCCCTCCAGGCCGGCGCCCGCGGATACCTGCTCAAGGGCGCCGAGCAGGAGGCGATCGCGCACGCGCTGCGGTCGGTGGTGGCCGGGCAGATCATCTTCGGTCCCGGCGTCGCCGCCCGGGTGCTCGGCTACCTCTCGGCGCCGACCCAGGGCGTCGCCTTCCCGGAGCTCACGCCGCGTGAGCGCGAGGTTCTCGACCACATCGCCCGCGGCGACTCCAACGGCCGCATCGCCACCGAGCTGCACCTGTCTCCCAAGACGGTCGGCAACCACATCGGCTCGATCTTCGCCAAGCTCGCGGTCGCCGGGCGGGCCGAGGCGATCGTGATCGCGCGGGAGTCGGGACTCGGGCGGGCACCCCGGTGACGCGGGTCGCCCTCGGCATCGCCTCGGCCGTGGTGCACGCGGTCGCGATCTACTTCCTGGCGACCATGGTCACGCCGTGGCCCCTCGCGGACCGGGCCCTCGTGGTCATCTGGGCCGTCGGCTGGTCCGTGGGGGCGTGGTTGTGCAGCCGGGTGCACGCGGCCCGGCCTTTCGCCGCGCTCGCCGGAGCGGCGGGAATCCTTCTCGCCGTCTCGACGACGCTGCCGACCATGGTCGCGGCGACGACCCTTGCCTGCGTCGCCGGCTTCGTCGTGCTCCCCAGCGCCGTGCTCGCCTATCCCGACGGGTTCCGTCGCGCGACCGCCACGGTCGGGCTCCCCGTGCTGGTCGTGTTCGGCCTGATCGGGATCCTCAGCGCCTCCTCTCCCGGGATGTCGTGGGCGTGGCAGGTCGACGTGCTCGTCGCCACGGTGGTGGTCGTCGGGGCCGTCTGGTGGCGCCTCGAGCGCGCGGCGGCGGCGGATCGGGACGCGCTGCTGTGGCTCGCCGTGCCGGGCGGCGTGGCCATGCTCCTCGTCGTGCCATTGGCGTTCGTCGCGCCCGGCGTCACGCGCATCGTCCTGGGCGCCGTCGTCGTCCTGGCGCTGCCGGCCGGCGCCTGCGTCGGCATCCTGCGGCCCCGGGCGTTCTCCATCCGCACCGTGCTGCTGCGGGTGACCTCGTACACGATCGCGTCGCTGGTGGTGCTCGCCGTCTTCACCGGGACCGTCGCCACCGCCCAGCAGGCGACCGGCACCACGCCGCCGGTCGGCCAGCTCGGTCTGATCGCGGTGGCGTGCGCCATCGGGTTCACCCCGCTGCGGCGCGTGCTCGACGGCGTCGTCGAGCGGCTCCTGCTCGGCGACCCCGTCGACCCTGTCCGCGCCGTGTCCCGGTTCGGCGACGACCTGTCGACGGACCCCGTGGTCGCGCTGCGCGGGCTGCGCGAGGTGCTGACCCTCCCGTACGCGGCCCTCGCCGGGCCGGCGGGGATCGAGGTGAGCACCGGCACGGTGCCGGCCGACGGCACCTACGAGCTCCCCCTGCGGGTGGGCACGCACGTGCCCGGGACGCTCGTGATCGGGCTGCGTCCCGGCGAGCTCGGACCCGCCGACCGCGACCGTGCCGTGCTGCGGATGATCGTGCCCGCGCTGGCCCAGGCGATGCACGCCCGAGCGCTCGCGGCCGACCTGCAGGACTCGCGCGAACGCGTGGTGACGGCCGTCGAGGACGACCGGCGGCGCCTCCGCCACGACCTGCACGACGGCCTGGGGCCCACCCTGACCGGCGTCGCGTACGCCGCCGACGCCGCCCGCAACCTGGTCGGCACCGATCCGGCGACCGCGGAGGACCTGCTCGGCGCGCTGCGGGCCGACACCGCGGCCGCCATCGACGAGGTCCGCCGGCTGGTCGACGGCCTGCGCCCCTCCGCCCTCGACCAGCTCGGCCTCCTGGCCGCGCTCCGCCAGCACAGCACCCACCTGCACACCGCGGGCGGCCAGCGGCTGGAGGTCCGGCTCGAGGCCGACGAGCTGCCCGAGCTGACGGCGGCCACCGAGGTCGCCGTCTACCGGATCGTCACCGAGGCGCTCACCAACGTCGCCCGGCACGCCCGGTCGCCCGTGGCGGACGTGCGCATCGCCGCGGTGCGCGGGCAGCTGTGCGTCGACGTGCAGGACCACGGGCCCGGCGTCGACGCCTGGACGCCCGGGGTCGGGCTGGCGTCGATGCGGGAGCGCGCGGAACAGCTGGGCGGGACGTTCGCGGCCGGGGGCGGACGGGTGCTGGTGGAGATCCCCGTCACCTGAGCAGTCTTTTGGTGACAGACCGTGCGATCATGTCAGGATGCCCAAGATCATCGGCGGTTCGCTGCACGAGCACCGTGAGCAGACCCGCCAGAAGCTCTTCGCGGCGCTCTCGACCCTCATGGCCGACCAGGGGTTCGACGCCATCACGCTCGCCGAGATCGCGTCCGCCGCGGGCGTCGGCCGCACGGCGGTCTACAACCACTTCCCCGACAAGGAGTCGCTCCTGCTCGGGTTCATCACGCACGAGACCGAGCAGTACGCGGCCACCCTGCAGCGGGCGCTGGACGACATCGACGACCCGACCGAGCAGCTGTCGACCTACGTCCGCCAGCAGGCCGCGCTGACCCGCGTGTACCACCTGGCCCCCGGGCCGGAGCTGCGCTCGGTCCTGTCCCGCGGCACCCAGCAGCGCGTCCGCGAGCACGTGGTCGTGGTCGAGCAGATCCTGCGCCGCATCCTGGCCGCGGGCATCGAGTCCGGCGCGTTCCCGCCGCAGGACCTCGACGTGACGGTGCCGCTGGTCAACGCCTGCCTGTCGGGCCGCGGCGTGCCCCCCGACGGCCCCGAGCGCGAGCGTGCGATCGGGCAGACCGAGGCGTTCGTGCTCCGCGCGGTCGGCGCCGTTGCCGTCGTGCCGGCCTGACCCGGTGGCCAAGCGCGCACGCGGCGGACCGGCCCCTGCCCACCACGGCAGCCATCCCGTCGGACGCCGACCCGGGTCCCGCCCCCCTGTCCGGCGGTCCACCGCCCTCGAGCTGACGTTCCTGCCCGGCCTCGGCGCGATCGTGGCCGACGAGGCCGCGTCGGTGCTCATGCTCGACGGCTCTCCGGAGCCGGTCCCCGGTCGCGACGACGCCCTCGCGGTCTCCGTCTGGAGCCCGCCCGCCGAGGCCCTCGCCCTGCGCACCGCGGTCGCGGCGTTCCTCGTGCTGCACTTCGACGTCCCCCGCCCCAAGTCGCTGACCAGCGGCGACCACCTTGCGCGCATCGTCGACGCCGTCTACGTGTCGCTGCGCGCCGGCGGCTCGTCGAGCTTCCGGTTCGAGGCCGCGGGCAGCGACTCGGCGGTCTTCGAGCGGCTGGCGGCGCTCCTGTCCGAGGCCACGGGCCTGCGCTACGACGACCGCGAGGGCGAGCTCGTCGTCCGCGTGCGCCGCGGCGTGCGCCCCGGGCCGTCCGGCGACCCCGGGTGGGACGTCCTGGTCCGGCTCGGCTCGCGGCCGCTGTCCGCCCGGCGCTGGCGGGTCACCGACTACCCGGGCGCCGTCAACGCGACGATCGCGGCCGCGATGGTGCAGCTCGGTTCCGTGGACGCGAGCGACCGCGTGCTCAACCTCATGTGTGGCTCCGGCACGCTGCTGGTGGAGCGCCTCTCCGCCGGACCCGTGACCGACGCCGTCGGCGTGGACCTCTCCGCCGACGCGCTCACGGCCTCGTCGGAGAACCTGACCGCCGCCACGTTCAGCCGCGACGCCCGCCTGCTCCGCGCCGACTGCACCGGCCCGGCCCTGGTCGAGGCCGCCGGCACCGGCTACGACCTCCTGCTCGCCGACCCTCCGTGGGGCACCCTGCACGGGACCCACGCGACCAACGCCGAGGTCCACGCCGGCATGCTCCAGGCCGCCTACGACGCCGCCGCACCCGGTGCGCGGTTCGTCGTCCTCACGCACGAGATCAAGGTCATGGAGCAGTGTCTGCGCGACGCCGACGCCCTCTGGCGCGTCCGCTCGCAGACCCGCGTGTTCGCCAAGGGCCACCACCCCCGCATCTACGTCCTCGACCGCACCTGAGCCTCACCACGCAAGGTCCGCTCACGGGGCGTGCTCGGGTGAGAATGGGTGCGTGCGTGAGAGTCGACTGCCCCGGGTCCGTGCGTCCGAGCTCGTCGGTCGGGGCTGGCTGAACACCGGCGGGCGCTCCCTGGACCTGGCCGACCTGCGCGGCAAGATCGTCCTCCTCGACTTCTGGACGTTCTGCTGCATCAACTGCCTGCACGTCCTGGACGAGCTGCGCGAGCTCGAGGAGCAGCACCGCGACGTCCTGGTGATCGTCGGCGTGCACTCGCCCAAGTTTGTGCACGAGGCCGACCCGGTCGCGCTGGCCGCAGCCGTCGAGCGCTACGAGGTCCGCCACCCCGTGCTCGACGACCCGCAGTTGGTCACGTGGTCCGCGTACACCGCGCGCGCCTGGCCGACGCTGGTCGTCATCGACCCCGAGGGCTACGTCGTCGCGCAGATGTCCGGCGAGGGCCACAAGCACAACGTCGAGGTCCTGGTGCGCGAGCTGATCGCCGAGCACGAGGCCAAGGGCACGCTGCACCGCGGCGACGGGCCGTACGTGCCGCCGGCCCCGACCGAGGGCACGCTCCGGTTCCCCGCGAAGGCCATCGCCCTGCCGGACGGGC
Organism: Cellulomonas sp. P5_E12; assembly: GCF_054049315.1. NCBI lineage: Bacteria > Bacillati > Actinomycetota > Actinomycetes > Micrococcales > Cellulomonadaceae > Cellulomonas > Cellulomonas sp. P5_E12. Next base: position 84,006 of record NZ_JBFUMP010000015.1, read on the forward strand.
ACCTGCTGGTCGCCGACGCCGGACACCACAGCCTGGCCGAGCTCGAGGCCGACGGGGAGACGCTGGTCCGGCGCATCGGGTCGGGCGAGCGCGGGCTGGTGGACGGCGGTCCCGATGAGGCCCGGTTCAGCGAGCCGAACGGCCTGTGCCTGGTGCCCGAGGAGCTGCGGGCGAGGCTCGGCTACGACGTCCTCGTCGCCGACACCGTCAACCACGCTCTGCGCGGCGTCCGGCTGGCCGACGGCGTCGTCACCACCGTGGCCGGGACCGGCGAGCAGTACATGGTCGGCGCCTCGGACAACTTCCTGCCGTGGGAGGAGGACGAGGCGGACGAGGAGCTCGCGTCCATGCCGGTCGTCGGGGTGCCGGGCGACGAGGCGGCGGCCTTCGCGTCGACCCTCGCGGTCACCCCGGGCGCGAGCGCGCCGCCGGAGCCGTTCGTTCCCGGCCCTCGTCGGCAGAAGCTCTCCTCCCCGTGGGACGTCACCTGGTCGCAGCCGCTCGGCGCGTTCGTGGTCGCGATGGCCGGCAACCACACGCTGTGGGAGTTCGACGACAAGCAGGGTTCGATCGAGCTGCTCGGCGGCACCATGAACGAGGGGCTCCTGGACGGTCCTCTGCACGAGGCCTGGTTCGCGCAGCCGTCCGGGCTCGCCGTCGGTGCCGACGACAAGATCTGGCTCGCCGACGCCGAGACCTCGGCGCTGCGCTGGGTGGACCCGGTGGCGCGGACCGTGCACACCGTCGTCGGTGAGGGGCTCTTCGACTTCGGTCACCGCGACGGCCCGGCCGGCGAGGCCCGCCTGCAGCACCCGCTCGGGGCCGCGGTCCTGCCGGACGGCTCCGTGGTCGTGGCCGACACCTACAACGGCGCGATCCGGCGCTACGACGGCGGGTCGGGCGAGGTCAGCACCCTGGCCACCGGGCTGGCCGAGCCGAGCGGCATCGTCGCGCTGGACGGCGGGTCGACGCTGCTCGTCGTCGAGTCCGCGGCCCACCGCCTCGCGCGGATCGCCCTGCCGGCCACGCTCGTCGGACAGATCCTGGACTCGGGCTCGCACCGCACCCAGCGCCCGGTCACCGAGCTGGCGCCCGGCGAGGTGCGGCTCGACGTCGTGTTCACGCCGGCCGCGGGCCAGAAGTACGACGACCGCTACGGCCCGTCCACCCGCCTGCAGGTGTCGTCGACCCCGCCCGGGCTGCTGCTCGACGGCGCCGGCGACGACGTCCCGCTGGACCGCCTCCTGCGCCTCGACCCGTCGGTGACCGAGGGTGTCCTGCACGTCACCGCGCACGCGGCCAGCTGCGACGCCGACCCCGCGATCGAGTACCCGGCGTGCCACCTCAACGCGCAGGACTGGGGCGTGCCGATCCGGCTGGTCGAGGGCGCGTCGACGACCCTGACCCTGCCGCTGCACGGCTGAGCTGGCTCAGCGCGCCTGGACTCAGCGCGCCCCGAGGATGGCGACGGCCGCGAGGGCGTCGAGCGAGGTGGCGACGACCTCGCCGGTGGCCGCCGTCGTCGACATGCCGATCTCGACCTGCCAGAGGTCGTGCATGACCACCGCGGTGGACGACTCGACGCCGAGCTCGGCGGGGCTGCCGCCCCGGGCGACCGCGGACGGCGGCTCGTCGGGGCTGCGCCGCGTCAGCACCGCCCACGCCGACCCGCCCAGGGTCTCGGTCGCGGCGGCCGCGAACGCGCACAGGCGGGGGACGACGCCGGACTGGGCAGCCACGATCGCCGCGGTCCCGGCGACGAGCACGCGCTCGGCCGTGACCGCAGGGTCGGCCGTGGCCGGCACCAGCGAGCGCAGCGCCCGGGCGCGGGCCCGCTTGGCCTTGTACTGCGCGGTGTCCGCCTGCCGGAAGAGGTGCCGCGCCGAGACGGAGCCCGTGACGGCCGTCGAGGCGATGCCGTAGGAGATGGCGGCGCCGTGCGGCAGCGGGAACTCGGCGATGGTCGCGGCCATGACGTCGGCGACCTCGGACCGCCGGCGCCCGACCGTGACCAGGCAGAACTCGTCGCCGCCGATGCGCGCGGCCGTGCTGCCGGGCAGGGCGTCGGCGGCGCGGCGCAACACGTCCGCGACCGAGCGGAGCAGGTCGTCGCCCGTGTCGTGACCGAGCTCGTCGTTCACGCGCTTCAGGCCGTCCACGTCGCACATGACGATGCAGGTCTCGTGGCCCGACTCGAGCGCGGCCTCGGCCTCGGCGTCGGCGACGCGGCGGTTGGCGAGGCCGGTCAGCGGGTCGTCGGCCACCAGGTGACGGACCTGCGCCTCGAGGTCCACGCGCGCCACGGCCCCGGCGACGAGCGCGGCGAGCACCTCGGAGCGGGCGACGTCGTCGACCTGGAACGGCGCTCCCGGACGGGAGCGGACGGAGTAGAGCTGACCCCAGACGCTGCCGTTGACGATGATCGGGGACGACAGCGCAGTGGACGCGTCCAGCTCGCGCAGGGTGTCGACCTCGACGGCGTCGCCCGCGTCGGGGTCGTCCGGGACGGTCGGCTCGTCGTGCACGGTGCGGGCGTGGGCCACCCAGCTGGAACGGTCCCGGATGAGGGCACGCAGAGCCGGGCGGTCGTCGGCGCGATACGACGCGCGGGCCATCCAGATCACGCGAGGGTCCGTGGGCGGCGGCTCGACCAGCACGATCCGGCAGGTGTCCTGGTCGATGCGGCAGAACGCGGCGCGACGCGCGTCGAGCACCTCGACCGCCGTGGATGCCGCGACGTGGGCGACCTCGTCGATCGACCGGCAGCGGTCCAGGCGGTGGGCAGCCAGGGCCAGCGCGCGCACGCCGACCAGGTCCGCGGCGGACCTGTTGCCCGCGCGCGCACCTTGAGCGGCCACCCCGCGACGCGTCACGTCGCCCATCATCGACCCTGTTCCGCGTCCCGGGCGACGCAGATGGATGAGTGGACGGTGAGATCACCCGTCTGAATCACACAAATGCGGCAGCACGTGCGGAGTCGGCTCAGCGGACGTGAACGGCGCCTAGCTCTCCGAAGACCGCGGTGTTGAGCCGGAAGGCGTACCGCGCCTCCTCGACGACCACCGCGCGGGCGCCGGCGTCGAGCTCGAGGGCGTCCAGCCGCTCGCGGTAGACGTCCTTGAACGGCTTGAGCTTGTGAATCTGGGGGAAGTCGTAGAACGCGATGCCGGCTGACTCGAAGCCGTAGTGCCGCTGCAGCATGCGCTTGATGATCTGGCCGCCGGACAGGTCCCCGAGGTAGCGCGTGTAGGCGTGCGCGGCGTACAGCGGGAGCGAGCCGCCGACCTCCTCGAGCCGTCGGACATACGCCTGCGTCGCCGGGAGGACGCGCACCTGGGTGCGCCAGTCTTCGCCGTACAGGAACGCGAGGTCCTGCTCGATGGCCGGCACGCGGACCAGCTCGTGGAAGACCAGCCCGCCGTCGCCCGCCAGCCGCGACCCCGCCGCCTCGAGCGCCGTGTAGACGGCCAGCTGCTGGGCAGCCAGGTCCGCGTACGCGGACCGGTCGAGCGCGCCCGACATCAGGAGCTCGACGAAGCCGGAGCGTTCCGCCGCCTCGTGCTCGCCCCGCGTGCCCTCGCGCAGCGCGAGGGAGAGCGGCACGGCCTGCGGCAGGACGGACGTGGCGGTCACGGGACTCCTCGGAGGGTGACGAGATGTCAGGAACGTTAGCCGCAAAGGTTGGGCATGCCCTCGGCGTCCGTGTGGAGGAACTTGTTCGCGACCGGGCCGACGATGCCGGCTGAGGGCTCAGGCGCTGGCGCGGATGGCGCCGACCACGCGGACGTACACGTCGACGCCGTCGACCGCGCCGGGCACGTCGGGCCCGGTGCTGGTGGAGACGTTCACCTGGATCTGGTAGCCGTCGCCGGATCGGGCGATCCCGATGCCGCGCACGTCGGACCGGCCCTTCAAGGCCATGCGCAGGCGTTCTTTCGCCGCACGCGCCTGCTCGAGGTCCGCCATGGGTGCACCGCCTCCCGCCGACCGCGACGAGCCGCGGGGGCGGCGGTCCGACGATCGTCAGACCAGTGTGACCCCGAGCGCGTCCAGAACGGCATCGATCGGGTTGATGTACGTCAACCCGGTGCCATTCTCTCCCCCCGACTCCGAGCCCGCAAAGAGCAGCCCGAGCGCGACGCCGTCCTCGCGGTACACCAGCGAGCCGGAGTCGCCGCCGCGGGAGAACGGTCCGGTGCCCGTCGACTCGATCTCGATCTGGTTGTCGAAGCTCAGCTCGCCGAGCTCCTCGCCGTAGCCCACCACCACGTTGTCGAGCTCGATCGCCGTCACGTGCCCGCGGGTGATCGCCGTGGTGCGGCCGATCTTGGCCACCTGCTCGCCGCCGGCGGCCACGGCCGTCGTCGTGATCCGTCCGACGGGGTACTCGGGGTCGACCTCCTGGTCGTCGAGCAGGGCGATGGCGCAGTCGACCGTGGCGTCCCCGCCCGGCGTCAGGTCCACGCGCGCGGCCAGCGTGCCGACCCGGTCCCGCGGAGCCCGGCCACCGTCGGCAGGCCCGGGCTGCACGATGAGGTCCCCGACCTTCGCCTGCGGGGTGCCCGACAGCACGTGGTAGTTCGACAGCACGTGGACCTTGCCGTCGAGGTGCACGAACGCCCCGAGGGTCCCGGCGGTGACGTCGACGTGGGCGATCGAGATGCCGGGCCGCAGCGGGCGGACGCGCCCGGTCTCCCCCACCGAGCGGGCGGTGATGACGGGCGGGCGGGGCCGGACGCGGCGGTCGTCGTCGGCAGCCAAGGTCTTGATCCGGCCCGTGCGCCGGACGTCGGCGTCGGGGAGCTCGGCGACCACCTTGCGGGCGATGCTGCGGACCGACGGCAGACCCAGGCGGTAGCGGACCGCGAGCGCGTAGGACCCGTCGGGCTGCGGCGCGAGGCCGATGGCCAGCGCCGGTCCTCCGGCGGCCACGTCGGACGGTCGCACGAGGCGCTCGGAGAGCTCCCGTGCGAGGTCGACGGCCTGCGCCTTGGTCTCGCGTGCCTCGCCGTGGTCCATGCATCCCCCTGGTGGTCGGTTCGCCCGGTACCTCCCGGAGCGCTGCAAGTCTGCACTGCACCGCCCACACGCGCAGGCCGGTCAGCGGTAGGCCGCCGCCTGGATCCCGAACAGCTCGGCGTACAGGCCGCCATGGGCCACGAGCTCCTCGTGCGAGCCCGACTCCACGATCCGGTGGTCGGCGACGACGAGGATGAGGTCGGCCATCCGCACGGTCGAGAACCGGTGCGAGACCAGCAGGGTGACGGCTCCGGTGGTCGCGCCGACCGCGGCGGCGTGGGCGGCGTACCTCTCGTAGAGGTCGTGCTCGGCCTGGGCGTCCAGGGCCGACGTCGGCTCGTCGAGGACCACGAGCAGCGGCGACTCCCGCATCATCGCCCGGCCGAGCGCGAGCTTCTGCCACTGCCCGCCGGACAGCTGCGCGCCGTCCGCGTGGCTGGTGCCCAGCTGGGTGTCCAGCCCATCCTCCAGCCGCGCGAGGACGTCCGACGAGTGGGCGCGGTCGAGGGCGCCGAGCACCGCGTCGTCCGACCCGATGTGCGGCAGGTCGCCCACCCCGACGTTCTGCCGCGCGAGCAGCTCGAACCGGCAGAAGTCCTGGAAGCCGGCCGCGGTCCGGTCCCGCCACGCCACGGGGTCGAGGTCGTCCAGCGGGACGCCGTCCACGGTGATCGCGCCGGTGGTGGGCGCGTAGAACCGGCAGAGGAGCTTGACCAGCGTCGTCTTGCCGGCGCCGTTCTCGCCGACGATGGCGACGCTCGTGCCGGCCGGCAGGACCAGGTCGACGCCCTCGAGCACGGGCGCGTCGGTACCGGGATACGTGAACGAGACGCCCTCGAACCGGATGCCGTCCCGCAAGGTGTCCGGCGCGGGCACGGTGGTCCGCGGTGGGTTCTGCGACCGCACGAGCGCCCGCATCCACGCGAGGTCCGCCATCGTCCGCGCGGCCCGCTGCAGCTGCTGCAGGATGGTCACCGCGGCCGTGACCTGCTGGTTCACCTGCGACGCGAGCGTGATGACGAGCACGACGGCGCCGACCGTCCGCTCACCGGCGACGGCGTCCCGCAGGACGAGGAGCGTGGCCGCGACGTACGCGACGGCGAACGCGAGCTGCCCGGCCGCGCGCAGGGCGTCGGCCCGCACCTCGCCGGCCCAGAGCACGGCGGTCGCGGCGTCCCACGAGGTCCGCAGCCGCCCCCGGACCTCCTCGCCCAGCCCGCACGTGCGCAGCTCCTTGGCCGCCGCCGCGTCCAGCGACAGGAGGAACAGGTGCCGCGCGCGGCGGTTGTCGGTGGCGGCGGCGGTGCGCGCGGCGCCCAGCACGGCCTCCGCGCGACGGCCCAGGACCAGCGGCGGGATCGCGGCGAGCGGCAGCAGGAGCAGCCACGGGTTGAGCCGTGCGAGCAGGACACCCGTGATGACGAGCGCGACGCCGAGGCCGATGGCGGACAGCAGCGCCTGCATCGACCCCCAGCCGGACCGGTCGAGCTCGGAGCGCAGCACCTGCAGCCGGTCCGCGTACTCGGGCCGCTCGTGGTGCTCGATGCCCGGCGAGTCGTGCGACAGTCCGATGAGGTCGCGCTCGAGCTGGATCACCGCGAGGTCGCCCAGCTCGAAGTAGAAGATGTGCGCGAAGTGCCCGGCGGTGAGGGCGGCCACCACCAGCACGGCGACCAGCACCGCGGCGATCGACGCCCGGCGCGCGTCCCCGGCGATAGCCGCGTCGGTCAGGGCCGCCAGCGCGGGGGCCGCGAGCGGCATCGCGACCGACTGCAGCACCATGAGCACCGCCGAGAGCGCCAGCTTGCCGGGGCTGATCCGCCCCGCCAGGCGCAGCAGCGCCCAGCTTCCTCGCACTGTCTGGATCACAGCTCCACCTCGTTGCCGTCGGCGTCGAGCCCCGCCGCGAACCGCTCCGCCTGAAGCCGGAACAGCCGCGCGTAGTGCCCGTCGGATGCCACGAGTTCGTCGTGCGTGCCCTGCTCGACCACCCGCCCGGCGTCGATGACGACGATCCGGTCCGCGCGCCGGACGCTCGAGAACCGGTGCGAGATGAGCACCGACGTCACCCCGCGCGTGAGCTCGACGAAGCTGTCGAAGAACGCGGCCTCGGCCCGGACGTCGAGCGCGGAGGTCGGCTCGTCGAGCACGAGCACCCGGGCGCCCGCCTCGAGGGCGTAGAGCGACCGGGCGATCGCGATGCGCTGCCACTGCCCCCCGAGAGGTCGGCGCCGCCCTCGTAGGCGCGCGACAGGGTGGTGTCGAACCCGGCCGGCAGGGCGTCGACGGCGTCGGCGATGCCCGCGCGCTCTGCCGCGTGCCGGACGACCGCCGGGTCCCGCGGGGCGTGCACGGCGCCGACCAGGATGTTGTCCGACGCCGACAGCTCGTACCGCACGAAGTCCTGGAAGACCACGCTGACGTGCCGGCGCCAGCCCGCGACGTCGAGGTCCGCAAGGTCGGTCCCGTCGACCGTGAGGCGGCCGGCCGTCGGTTCGTGCAGGCGGGTCAGCAGCTTGACCAGCGTGGTCTTGCCCGCGCCGTTGACACCGACGATCGCGGTGCACAGGCCGGCGGGCAGCTCGAGGTCGAGGCCGTCGAGGACGGCGCGGCTGCTGCCCGGGTAGGAGAAGTGCACGTCCTCGAACCGCAGGACGGTCGATGGCGCGTCCGCGGGCACGGGCAGCGCGTCGCCGCCGTGCGGGACGCGGGACTCGGCGTCGGCCATCCTCGCCTCGAACTCCGCCAGCGCCGCGACGGCCTGCATCCCGTACTGCGTCTGCACGTCGGACTCCGGGTAGTACTCACCGAGCGCGATCGCCGCGACGACGGACTGGATGCCGAGCGCCAGGGCGGTCAGCGTGATGTCGCCGGCCGACGCGGACCGGGCGATCGACACCAGCACGGCCGCGCAGACCACCAGGCCGATCGCCGTGTAGACGAGGTACGGCACGAGGTAGAGCTGCCGACGACGCGCGGCGACCGGCCCGAGCATCGCCTCGGTCGCGTCGACGTACTCGTCGGTGAACCAGCCCGCGAGCCCGAAGACGCGCATCTCCTTGGCCGCGGCCGGCCCCATCGCCACCTCGCGCAGGTAGACGGACCGGCGCCGGAACCCGATCACGTGCTTCCACACCTGCGAGTACCTGCGCAGCCCGCCGCGCTGCCCGTACCGGAACACCAGCGTGGCGGCCAGGATCGCGATCGCCGCGGCCCAGGACGTGACCAGCCCGACGACGACGGCGAAACCCACCAGCTGCACGTACCGCGCGACCAGCGCGAGCAGCCCCGCCGCCGACGATCCCGGGCTGCGGAACTCGGCCTCGAACTCGCGGGTCGCCTCGGTCAGCGCCTCGAGGGTCGCCTGGTCCTCCATCGGCGCGATGCTCGTCGAGCGCAGAGCGATCCGCAGCGCCCGGTCCCGCAGGGCCCCGTCGATCCGCCGCTGCATCCGCACGCCGAGCGCGGTCTGCACCGGCGCCAGCACCTGCCGCGCGAGGAACAGCACGGCGGCCAGCACGAACGTCCGCACCAGGTCGCTCCAGGCTGCCGATCCCGTGCCGCCGTCGACCGCCGCCGGCACCTGCCCGACCACCACGCTCGTGGCCAGCACGAACGCGACCGGCAGCAGCCCGAGCACGACGTCGAGCACCACGAGCCCGACCACCAGGCCGGTGCCGGCGGACGGCAGCAGCCGGGCGATGTCTCGACGGGGAAGCACCGCGGAGCGGTACCAGGACCGGATCATGCGGCACCCCTGCGGGACGCGACGGTGGGCAGCACGAGACGCACGCGGACTCCTTCGACCAGGTGAGAGCGCTCTCAACGTAGTGGGTGGTTCGTCCCGCATCCAGCCGTTATCGCTCGATCAGTCCGACGCGCGCGCCGAGACCGGGCGCGCGTCGGGCGGCGCCTCTCCGACGTCCGCCACCGAGCGCGGCTCGTACTGCTCCGGCGTGAGGTCCGCGCGAAGGATCCGGCCGAGCCGGAACCAACGCAGCCCCACACGGGTCTGGCACCACGCGATCAGGTACCAGGTGCCACCCGTGCGCGCGAGCACCACGGGCTCGATCCTTCGGCGACTCACCACCCCGGACGAGCTCCGGTACTCGATCGCCAGCACGCGCCGCCCGCCCAGCGACTCCTCGACGGCGCGGAGCACCCGGGCGGGCGCGACGTCCTCGGGCACGTCGGGCCGCGACCACACCCGGCCGGCCAGCTCGTCGGCCCGCGCCCGGTCGGCCGGGGCCAGCGCATCGAGGACCTTGGCGCGCGCGGCGTCGGCGTCCGCGCCGAACGGGCTGCCCGGCGGCAGCGCGCGGACCGCGAGCGCGAGCGCCACGGCCTGGGCGGGCGTGAAGTTCACGGGCGGGAGCGCGACGGACGCGGCGAGGACGTAGCCGCCGCCGAGGCCCGCCTGCGCGACCACGGGGAGGCCGGTCTGCTGCAGCGACGAGATGTCGCGCTTGACCGTCCGAGGGGACACCTCGAACAGCCGCGCCAGCCGGGTGCTCGTGGTGCCGGCGGGGCCGACGCGGCGGAGCTCCTCGGCGAGGGCGTAGAGGCGGTCGGTGCGGTTCACGGTTCCAGCATGGTGACACAAAGGTGACATCCCGGTGTCACCGGACCGGGTCGACGATGGATCCATGACAACTTCCCTGGTTCTGATCCCCGGTTTCTGGCTCGGCGGCTGGGCATGGGACGACGTCGTGGCGGCCCTGCCGGACGGGTTCGACGCCCACCCCGTGACGCTGCCCGGCCTCGAGCACGGCGCGGCGCGCGGCGACATCACGCGCGCCGACCACGTGCAGGCCGTCGTCGACCTCGTCGACGGCCTCTCGGGCGACGTCGTCCTCGTCGGGCACAGCGGCGGCGGCGCGGTCGTCGGCGAGGTCGTCGACAGGCGGCCCGACCGTGTGCGACGCGCGATCTACGTCGACTCGGGACCCCTGGAGGAGGGCGCGGCCATCGACGCCGGCACGACCGAGGAGGTCGAGGTGCCGCTGCCCACCTGGGAGGAGCTCGAGGCCCAGGGCTCGAGCCTCGCGGGGATCGACGACGACCACCTCGCCGAGTTCCGGCGACGCGCGGTGCCCCACCCGGCGAACGTCGCCCGCGGCGCGGTGCACGTGAGCGACCCGCGCCGGTTCACCGTGCCGGTCACGGCGATCTGCACGAGCCTGCCGTCCGAGGTGCTCAAGACGATGGCGCACGGCGGCCCGCCGTTCCACACCGAGCTGGGCGACAGCGCCGACCTCACCTACGTCGACTTGCCCACCGGTCACTGGCCGATGTTCTCCCGGCCCGCCGACCTGGCGGCGGCGATCGCTGAGGCTGCTCGCGATTAGTGCATCCGAGGACGTGCCGAGCGCCGAAGAGGGGGTGTCAGCACATCGGCTGCCCGGCCTTAACCCGCCGGGCCCTGTCCTCGAAGGACGCACCATGCGCGCTCGACTCCTCGCCGGCATCGCCGCCGGCACGCTCGCCCTCCTGACAGCCGCCGCAGTCCCCGCCACGGCGGCCGACGGCGACGCTCAGCTGTCCGTCTTCCACGGCGTCCCCGGCCTCACGGTCGACGTCTACGTCAACAACAAGCTCACGCTCGACAACTTCGCCCCCGGCGCCATGGCCGGCCCGCTCCCCCTCCCGGCCGGCACCTACACGGTCGCCATCACCGCGGCCGACGCGGCCGACGCCAGCGCCCCCGCCATCGGCCCGGTCGACCTGCAGCTCGCGGCCGGCCAGAACTACACGGCCGTCGCGCACCTCGACGCCGCCGGCGCGCCGACCGCGACGCTGTTCACCAACGACATCTCGACCACCGCGGCCGGCCAGGGTCGGCTGACCGTCCGGCACGTCGCCGCCGCCCCGGGGGTGGACATCCTGGCCGGCGGCAGCCCGGTCATCACCAACCTCACCAGCCCGAACGAGAAGGTCCTCAACCTCCCCGCCGGCACGGTGTCCGCCAGCGTGACGGCCACCGGCACGACGACGCCCGCGCTGCTCGGCCCGGCCGACGTGCCGATCACCGAGGGCACCAACACGATCGTCTACGCGTGGGGCAGCGCCACCGCCTCGCCCGCGACGCTCGCCCTCGCGGTACAGACCATCAGCGGCCTGCACGGCAACCCGTCCGGCGTGAACGCCGGCGAGGTCGGGCTCGTGTCCGACGGCGGGACCCCCGCCTGGCCGTTCGCGCTCGGAGCGCTCGCCGTCGCCGGCCTGGTCGGGCTCGGGTTCGCCCGTCGCACCGCGGCGCAGCGGATCTGATCCTTCCGATGACCAGGACGTCGTGGCCCGGGACGGCGCTCGCGCCTTCCCGGGCCTCGGCGCGCGTGCTCGCGACCGTCGTCGTCCTGGGCGCGACGCTCGGCCCGCTGACCGCGTGCACCGGCCCGGAACCCACCTCCGAGCCGGTGGTCGCGGCGTCGCCGTCCCCCACGGCCCCAGGGGCCGGCCGCCGCGACACCGGCGCCCGTGCGGCTCGTCGTGCCCGACGTCGGGATCGACATGCCCGTCGACCCGGTCGGGGTGCAGGACGACGGCGAGATGCAGATCCCCGAGGACGCCGACCGCGCCGGCTGGTACGAGTTCGGTCCCGCACCCGCCGACCCCGCGGGGGCGACCGTCATGGCCGCGCACGTCGACAGTCGACAGACGGGGATCGGGCAGTTCGCGAAGCTGCGGGACGTGGGCGTCGGCGCCACGCTCACGGTGACGACCGCCGACGGCAGCGAGCACGCCTATCGCGTCGTGGGCGTCGACAAGGTCCCGAAGGAGGGGGCGCCGGTCGACCAGTGGTTCGACCGGTCGGGTGCGCCACGCCTGGTGCTGGTGACCTGCGGGGGCACGTTCCGCCGCGACATCGGGCACTATACGGACAACGTCGTTGTCACGGCCGAGCCGCTAGGTGGGTAGCCGTGACACTGCTTCAGGCGAGTGAGGAGCTGTCGGTGAGCGCACCCGGGACCGGGTCCGCGGGCTCGTCGCGCCCGGCGCACCGGTCCGACCCGGACGGCGAGGGCGTCGAGGAGCTCGGCGCCGCGTTCGCGGAGGGCGACGAGGCTGCGATCGCCGAGGCGTACCGGCGCTGGTCCTCGCTCGTGCACACGGTGGCGCTGCGCTCGCTGGGCAGCCTGACGGACGCCGAGGACGTCACCCAGCAGGTGTTCGTCCAGGCCTGGCGCAGCCGGCAGAGGTTCGACCCGTCGCAGTCACGGCTCCCGGCCTGGCTACTGGGCATCACGCGGCACGTCGTCGCGGACACGCACGAGAAGCGCGCACGGGACCGGCGACTGCAGGACAAGTCGGTGGCCGGCGTCCTCGAGACGCCGGTGCCCTCGGTGGACGGCCGTGTGGTCGACCGGGTGCTGGTCGCCGACGAGCTCGACCGGCTGGGCGACCCGCAGCGCACCATCCTGCGGCTCGCGTTCTACGACGACCTCACGCACGACCAGATCGCCAGCAGACTGGACCTGCCGCTCGGCACGGTGAAGAGCCACGTCCGGCGTAGTCTCGCCCGGCTGCGGACCCGATGGGAGGTGGACGGTGCCGTTCGATGAGTCGCACGTGGACGACGACCTGCTGGCGCTCCTCGCCCTCGGCGAGCAGGCGGGATCGACGTCGGACCTCGCGCACATCGAGGAGTGCGAGCGCTGCACCGACGAGCTCGAGTCGCTGCGCGAGGTGGTCGGGCTGGCGCGCTCCGGCGGCCCCGACGACGCGCTCGTCGCGCCCGCGCCCGCCGTGTGGGACCGCATCGCCGGGGAGCTCGGCCTCTCGCCCGGCGCCCAGGCGCTGGCCACCGAAGCCGCGCCGACGCGGCCCGTCGCCTCGGCGACGGAGCCGCTCGCGCCCGTGGTCCCGCTCGATGCCCGCCGCGGCACGCCCCGCCCCTGGCG
>NZ_JBFUMP010000016.1:0-114670 GCF_054049315.1 Cellulomonas sp. P5_E12
CCGCCGAGGTCGAGCGTGCGGCGGCCCGCGAGGCCGCGGTGGCGGCGCGGACCCAGATCGTCGAGCAGGCCGAGAAGATCGCGGCGACGGACCCGTCCCGCATCCAGTGGCGCCCCGCCGGCGAGCAGCTGCGCACCCTGCTGGACCAGTGGAAGGAGGCGCAGCGCTCGGGGCCGCGCCTCGACCGGCCGACGGAGGAGTCGCTCTGGAAGCGGTTCAGCCACGCCCGCACCACGTTCGACCGCGAGCGTCGCCACTTCTTCGCCGAGCTCGAGACGCGCAACGCATCGGCGAAGAGCGTCAAGGAGAGCCTCGTCGCCGAGGCCGAGCGACTGCAGTCCAGCACCGACTGGGGTGCGACCGCGGGTGTCTTCCGCGACCTCATGGCGCAGTGGAAGGCCGCCGGACGCGCCAGCCGGGCTGACGACGACGCCCTGTGGGTCCGGTTCCGCGCCGCGCAGGACGCGTTCTTCGCGGCCCGCGACGCGCAGTCGGCCGCGACCGACGAGGAGTTCCGGGCGAACCTCGAGGTCAAGGAGGCCCTGCTGGTCGAGGCCGAGGCGCTCGTCCCCGTGACGGACCTGGCCGCGGCCAAGGCGGCGCTGCACAAGATCCAGGACCGGTGGGAGGCAGCCGGCAAGGTGCCTCGCGGCGACGTCCAGCGCGTCGAGGGACGTCTGCGGGCGGTGGAGACCGCCGTGCGTGACTCCGACCAGGCCCAGTGGCGCCGCAGCAACCCCGAGACGCGTGCGCGCGCCGAGGGTGCCGCAGCCCAGCTCGAGCAGGCGATCGCGGGGCTCGAGGCGGACCTCGACCGCGCCAAGTCGGCGGGCGACACGCGCCGGATCGCCGACGCCCAGGCGGCGCTCGACGCCCGCCGCGCGTGGCTCGAGCAGGTGCAGCGCGCCGCGCAGGACGCCCGCGGCTGACCGGTTCCGTCCGGCTCGTCCAGGCCCTCGCCCCTCGGGGCGGGGGCCTGCGTCGTCCACAGATCGGCACGACGCCGACCCGCCGACAGCGCCGCCGTCCATGCTGGCCAAGTGAGCACCGGTCTGGACGCCTATCACGCCACCACGCCGGCGCTCCCCCGGACCGTGAGTCGCGACGACGTCGGCGCGGCCGCGTGGTTCGGCCTGCTGCGCGACGGCGTGGTGCGCATCGTCTGGGGCGAGGTCGCCATCGCTGCCGACCTCGTCGACACCCCGGAGCTGCGCGCCCTCGCGGTGGCGTCCCTGGTGCCCGCGCGCGGCGTGCTCGGCCGGCGGACCGCCACCTGGGTGCACACCGGGTGCTTCCCGCCGGACCGGGTCGAGGTGCTCGTCCGCGCGGGCGGCCGGCGGACGGACCCACACCCGGCCCGGATCGCCGCCGAGGCCGTGCTCGCCCCGGTCGACGTGGTGCGGGTCGGCGGGCTGCGCGCGACGTCGGTCCAGCGCACCGGGATCGACGTCGCCCGGATGCTCCCGCCCGACGACGCCCTGCCTCTGTTGCGCGCGCTGCAGGACGTCGGGCTCGACCCCGAGCGGGCGCGGGAGCACCTCGCCAGCCTGCGGGGGTACCGCGGGATCCGTCAGGCGGACGCCACCCTGCGGTCCCTGGAGCTCAGGCGCGGATGACCGGTTCCTCGGCGGCCTTCGCCCCCGTGATCCGGTAGACGTCGAACACGCCCTCCACCTTGCGGACCGCCGCGAGCACGGACGCGAGGTGGTTCGGCTCGGCCATCTCGAACACGAACCGCGACAACGCGACGCGGTCCCGAGACGTGGAGACCGACGCCGAGAGGATGTTGACGTGCGAGTCGGACAGCACGCGCGTGACGTCGGAAAGGAGGCGGCTGCGGTCCAGCGCCTCGACCTGGATCTGGACGAGGAACAGCGAGGTGCTGTTGTGGCTCCAGGAGACGTCCACCATGCGCTCGGGCTCCGAACGCAGGCTCTGGACGTTGATGCAGTCGCTGCGGTGCACGCTCACGCCGGCGCCGCGGGTCACGAAGCCGACGATGTCGTCGCCCGGCACCGGCGTGCAGCACTTCGCGAGCTTGACCCAGATGTCGTCCACGCCCTTGACCACGACGCCCGGGTCGCCCGTGCGCACCCGGCGCTGGGTCTGACCGGGTCGGGCGACCTCGGCGAGGTCCTCCTCGGCCGCCGGCTCGCCGCCCATCGACTGCACGAGCCGCTGCACGACCGTCGCCGCGGAGACCTGGCCCTCGCCGATCGCGGCGTAGAGCGCGGAGACGTCCGCGTACCGCATCTCGTTGGCCAGGGCTACCAGGGACTCGTGGGACAGCAGGCGCTGGATCGGCAGGTTCTGCTTGCGCATCGCCTTGGCGATGGCGTCCTTGCCGTGCTCGATCGCCTCTTCGCGGCGCTCCTTGGAGAACCACTGGCGGATCTTGTTCCGCGCGCGCGGGCTCTTGACGAAGCCCAGCCAGTCGCGCGACGGGCCCGCGGTCTCGGACTTGGACGTGAAGACGTCGACCACGTCGCCGTTCTCCAGCGACGAGTCGAGGGGCACGAGCCGGCCGTTGACGCGGGCGCCCATGGTCCGGTGCCCGACCTCGGTGTGCACGGCGTACGCGAAGTCGACCGGGGTGGAACCCGACGGCAGCCCGATCACGTCGCCCTTCGGCGTGAACACGTACACCTCGGAGCCGGCGATCTCGAACCGCAGGGAGTCCAGGAACTCGCTCGGGTCGGCCGTCTCCTTCTGCCAGTCGACCAGCTGCCGGAGCCACTGCATGTCGTTGCCGGCAGTGTCCGGGTCGGCCGAGCTGCCGTTCTTCGCGCTCTCCTTGTACTTCCAGTGCGCGGCGACGCCGTACTCCGCCCGACGGTGCATGTCGTGGGTGCGGATCTGGATCTCGACGGGCTTGCCGCCGGGGCCGATCACGGTGGTGTGCAGCGACTGATAGAGGTTGAACTTGGGCATCGCGATGTAGTCCTTGAACCGGCCCGGCACCGGGTTCCACCGCGCGTGCAGCGCACCCAGCGCCGCATAGCAGTCCCGCACCGAGTCGACCAGGACGCGCACCCCGACGAGGTCGTAGATGTCCGCGAAGTCGCGGCCGCGCACGATCATCTTCTGGTAGATCGAGTAGTAGTGCTTCGGCCGGCCGGTCACGGTCGCCCGGATCTTGGCCTTGCCGAGGTCGGTGCCGACCTGCTCGCGCACGGTCGCCAGGTACTCCTCGCGCGCCGGTGCACGCTCGGCCACCAGGTGCACGATCTCGTCGTAGACCTTGGGGTAGAGCGTCGCGAACGAGAGGTCCTCGAGCTCCCACTTGATCGTGTTCATGCCGAGGCGGTGGGCCAGCGGGGCGTAGATCTCGAGCGTCTCGCGGGCCTTCTTCTCGGCCGACGCCGCGGCGACGAACTTCCAGGTCCGGGCGTTGTGCAGCCGGTCCGCGAGCTTGATCACCAGGACGCGGATGTCGCGGGACATCGCGACGACCATCTTGCGCACGGTCTCGGCCTGGGCCGCGTCGCCGTAGGTCACCTTGTCCAGCTTGGTGACGCCGTCGACGAGCATCGCGATCTCGGGGCCGAACTCGCGGCGCAGCTGGTCGAGCGAGTAGTCGGTGTCCTCGACGGTGTCGTGGAGGAGCGCGGCCGCCAGGGTGGACGGCGTCATGCCCAGCTCGGCGAGGATCGTGGCGACCGCGACCGGGTGCGTGATGTACGGGTCGCCGCTCTTGCGCAGCTGGCCGCGGTGCGCCTTCTCGGCGACGACGTACGCCTGCTCGACGACGGCCAGGTCGGCCTTCGGGTGGTTGGTGCGCGCCGCCTGCAGCACCGGCTCGATCGCCGGGAACGCGGCACCGCTGCGCGCGCCGAACCTGCCCAGACGCGAACGCATGCGGCTCGACGGTGAGTC
Source organism: Cellulomonas sp. P5_E12 (assembly GCF_054049315.1). Taxonomy (NCBI): domain Bacteria; kingdom Bacillati; phylum Actinomycetota; class Actinomycetes; order Micrococcales; family Cellulomonadaceae; genus Cellulomonas; species Cellulomonas sp. P5_E12. The sequence continues at coordinate 3,877 of NZ_JBFUMP010000016.1, forward strand.
GCTCTGCGTCGCCGGGGCACCGGTCTCGGGCGTGCGGACGTCTTCGCTCATCACACCCCCTCCCACGGTCGAGGCGACAGTCTACGACCGCGCAGGCGGTGGGACGGTCACAGTGCCGCGGCGGCGGCCCTGGTCAGGGCACCGCGACGAGGACGTCGATCGGGTGGCCCGCCAGCTGGTCGCGGCCGCGGAGCGCCTCGAGCTCGACCAGGAACGACAGCCCGACGACCTCGGCACCGCAGCGCTGCAGCAGCGCGACCGTGGCCGCCGCCGTCCCGCCGGTGGCCAGCACGTCGTCGATCACGAGCACGCGCGAGCCCGCCGGGACGGTGTCCGGGTGGATCTCGATCGTCGCCGTGCCGTACTCGAGCTCGTAGGACTGCGCGGCCGTCGGCCCCGGGAGCTTGCCCGCCTTGCGCACGGGGAGAACCCCGGCGCCGAGCGCGACCGCCACGGGGGCGGCCAGCAGGAACCCGCGGGCCTCCATGCCGGCGACGAGGTCGACGGGCCCGTCGACGCGGCCGGCGATCTCGGCGATCACGTCGGCGAAGGCCGCGGCGTCGGCGAGCAGCGGGGTGATGTCGCGGAAGAGCACGCCGGGCTGCGGGTAGTCGGGGACCAGACGCACCAGCTGGTCGATGCGGCGGAGCACGTCCGCACGCGCGGCGGGGACCCCCGTGGGAGTCCCCGCCGCGCCGAACGGATCGGTCATCGCTTGCGCTTCGGCTGCGCCGCGACGCCCTGGTGCGAACCCGGCTTGAGGGCGCCCACCGTCACGTGCACGGGGCCGACGTCCTGGGGCTCGACCTCGCCGCCGGCGACGCGTGCGGCCCGGGCAGCCAGGACCTTGCGGGTGTGGTCGCGCAGCGCGGGCTCGCGGTTGCGGAGCACGACCTCGAACGGCGTGGCGAGGAAGATCGACGAGAAGGTGCCGATCAGCATGCCGACGAAGAGCGCCAGCGCGATGTCGCGCAGCGTCCCCGGGCCGAGGACGAACGTGCCGACGAACAGGATCGCGCTCACGGGCAGCAGGGCGACCACCGAGGTGTTGATCGACCGCACGAGCGTCTGGTTGATCGCGAGGTTGGCCTTCTCGGCGTACGTGAACCGAGACTGGTCCAGCGTGTCCGCGGTGTTCTCGCGCACCTTGTCGAACACCACGACGGTGTCGTAGATCGAGTACCCGAGGATCGTCAGGAAGCCGATGACCGTCGCCGGCGTGACCTCCCAGCCCACCGCCGCGTACACGCCCACCGTGATGATGAGGTCGTGGAAGAGCGCGATCAGCGCGGCCACGGCCATCCGCCAGTTGCGGAAGTAGATCGTCATCACGATGGTCACGAAGACGAGGAACACCAGGATGCCGGTGATGGCCTTCTGCGAGATATCCTTGCCCCACGACGGCCCGATGAACGAGCTGGTGACGTTGGTGCCCTCCGGCACGTCGAAGGCCGTCGCGAGCGACGCCTTGACCTTCTCGACCTGGTCGTTGGTGAGCGTCGAGGTCTGGATGCGCAGCCCGTCGGCGCCGATCGTGGTGACCTTCGGCTGCTCGTCCGGCGCGATCACCAGGACGGTGTCGATCGCGAGCTGCTGGCTGTCGTCGGCCACGCCGGAGACGACGAACTCGGACCCGCCCCGGAACTCGATGCCGGGGTTGAGGCCCGGCTTGATGAGGAAGATCGCCGACAGGATCACGAGGACGGTCGAGATCGTGAACCAGATCTTGCGTCGACCGACGATGTCGTACGACCGCCGGCCCGTGTACAGGTCGTTGCCCCACTGGGCGAATCCGGCGGCCATCAGTGATCGTTCCCCTCGGTGCGCCCGGACTCGGGCTCGGACTCGGTGACCGGTGCGTCGGCGGGAGCGTCGACCACGGCGGCCTTCTGCTCAGCCGCCTTCGCCGCTGCACGGCGCTCGGCGATCGTCTGCCCGCCCGCGCCGCCGCCGACGGCGACCGGCACGCGAGGCGTGGGCTCGGCGTCGACCGGTGCGTCCTCGACGCCGGCGTCCGCGACGTCTGCATCCTCGGAGGTCCGGGGGCCCGTGACGACGCGGCCACGGCCGACGTAGCGCGAGCCCTCGACACCGAGCCGGCGTGGGTCGAGGCCGGACAGCCGGTGACCCTGACCGAAGAACTTGGTGCGCGCGAGCAGCTGCATCACCGGGTGCGTGAACATGAAGACCACGAGCACGTCGATGAGCGTGGTGAGCCCGAGGGTGAACGCGAAACCACGCACGCCACCGACGGCGAGCAGGTAGAGCACGATCGCCGCGAGGAAGTTCACGGCGTCGGACGCCAGGATGGTGCGGCGCGCACGCTCCCAGCCTCGGTCGACGGCCGCGACGAGGGTGCGGCCCTCGCGCAGCTCGTCACGGATGCGCTCGAAGTACACGATGAACGAGTCCGCGGTGATACCGATCGCCACGATGAGTCCCGCGACACCGGGCAGCGAGAGCCGGAAGCCCTGCGTCCAGGAGAGCAGCGTGATCACGCCGTAGACGAGGATGCCCGCGACCACGAGCGACGAGACCGTGACCAGGCCCAGCGCGCGGTACTGGAGCATCGAGTAGAGGACGACCAGGGCCAGGCCGATGAGACCGGCGATGAGGCCCTTCTGCAGCTGCTCGGAACCGAGCGTCGCGGAGATCTGCTCCTCGCTCTGCACCTCGAACGTCAGCGGCAGCGAACCGAAGTTCAGCTGGTTGGCCAGGCTCGCCGCGCTCTCGCGCGTGAACGTGCCCGAGATCTCGGCCTTGCCGTCCGCGATGATGACGCCGGAGGCGAGGCTGGGGGCCGAGATGACGAGACCGTCCAGGACCATCGCGAACTGGTTCTGGGGCGGCGTCGAGGCCAGGCCCTGCAGGCGGGTGGTCACGTCGGTGAACTGCGTCGTGCCCTCGTTGTCGAAGACGATGTTCACGACCCACTCGTTGCCCTGACCGCCGCTGGGCAGCTGGTTCAGGCCCGAGCTCGCCGTGGAGATCCGCGCGCCGGCGATCTCGATCGGACCAAGGATGTACTTCGCGCTGCCGTCCTGGCTGCACGTGACGAAGGCCTTGTCTGGGTCCCCGTTGACCCCACCGGTGAGGTTGTCGGGGTCGGTGCAGTCGAGGGCGTCGAACTCCGCCTGGACCGCCGGGGTGATGTAGTACGCCGCGTCGCTCGGGCTGTCGGGCGCTGCCTTGGTGGGCACGTCCGACGGCGCCTCGGCCGACGCGCTCGGCGTCGGCGTGGGCTCCGCAGCCGCCCCGTCGGTACCTGCCGCCGACGCGGTCGGGGTCGGCGTCGCCGTCGACGTGTCGGTGGGCGTCGGGTTGCCGATGGCGAGCACGGGCCGGAACGACATGACCGCCGACGTCCGGACGAGCTTGAGCGTCTCCTCGCTCGGGTGGCCCGGCAGGGCGACGACGATGTTGCCGCCGCTCTGGCTGGTGATCTCAGCCTCGGCCACGCCCGACGAGTCGACGCGCTGACGGATGACGTCGATCGCCTGCGCGGTCGTCTCCGAGGTGATCTTCTCCCCGTTCTCCGCGACCGGGGTGAGGATGATCTGCGTGCCACCCTCGAGGTCGAGCGCGAGGTTCGGGGTCCACGACGCGGTGGACCACTTGACGCCTGCGGCGATGGCGCCGAAGAGCGCAAGGATGATGACGCCGAGCACGATGAGCGTGCGGACAGGCCTCTGGCGGCGTGTAGGAGGAGCCAACGGAGTTCTTCTCTCGTGCGCGCACCGAACCGCGAAGGCAGCCGGTGGGGTCAAGGTCCGGGCGTCGTCACCCGGACCAAACGGTCTACTTGGTGTCCGGGTCCCCGTCCTTGCGGGCGGGCGGCAGCGAGGACAGGTCGTCCGGGACGTCGATCACGTCGTCGTCCGCGCGGCTGATGCGGTCGGCATCGGACACCGCGACGTCGTCCACCTGGTCGTCGATGTCGCTGTCGTCGTCGGCGTCGTCGATCTCCTGGACGTCGTCGATGACGGGTTCGATCTTCTTGGCGATCGCGGCGCGGATCCAGCGCGTCTGGGTGCCCGGCGCCGACTCCAGCGTGATGACGTCGTCCTCGACGGCCACGACGGTGCCCAGCAGACCCGACGCCGTCATGACCTCGTCACCGGCGACGAGGTTGTTGCGGAACTCCGAAGCCGTGCGCTGCTGCTTGCGCGTGCGGTTCGACATGAGCCACAGGGCGCCGAGGGCGACGGCAAGGATGACGAGGAAGGAAGGATCCACGGCTGAAAGGCTCCGATCGGGGTGGTGTGTCCGCCGCAGTCTAGGCGCAGCGGCTCGCCGCTCCAACGCACGGAGCCCGATGAGGGTTCCGAGATCTGCGCAGTGAGGACCGGCTCAGCCGAACAGTGTGCCCGATCCGTGAGGCATCTCGAGACCGAGGTGCGCCCAGGCGGCCGGCAGCGCCACCCGACCGCGTGCCGTCCGCCCGATCAGACCCTCCCGCACGAGGAACGGCTCGGCCACGGTCTCCACGGTCTCCGCCTCCTCGGCGACGGCGACGGCGAGCGTGGTGAGGCCCACCGGGCCACCCCCGAACCGGGTGCACAGCGCGGTCAGGACCGCACGGTCCAACCGGTCCAGACCGAGCTGGTCGACCTCGTAGACCTCCAGCGCCGCGCGCGCGGCCGCCAGGCTGAGCGTGCCGTCACCGCGCACCTCGGCCCAGTCCCGCACGCGCCGGAGCAGCCGGTTCGCGATGCGCGGCGTGCCCCGCGAGCGGGACGCGATCTCCGCGGCGGCGGTGTGGTCGAGCGGCACGCCGAGCAGCCCGGCGGAGCGGACGAGCACCTGCTCGAGCTCGTCGGCGGAGTAGAAGTCCAGGTGTGCCGTGAAGCCGAACCGGTCGCGCAACGGCGCGGGCAGCAGTCCCGCGCGCGTGGTGGCGCCGACCACCGTGAACGGCGGCAGGGTCAGCGGGATCGCGCTGGCGCCCGCTCCCTTGCCGACGATCACGTCGACCCGGAAGTCCTCCATCGCCATGTAGAGGAGCTCCTCGGCCGGCCGCGCGATCCGGTGGATCTCGTCCAGGAAGAGCACCTCGCCGTCCTCGAGCGAGGACAGGACGGCCGCGAGGTCGCCCGCGTGCTGGATGGCCGGCCCGCTCGTGACCCGCAGCGACGCCCCCATCTCGGCCGCGATGATCATGGCGAGCGTCGTCTTGCCCAGCCCTGGCGGGCCCGACAGCAGCACGTGGTCGGGTGCCCGGCCGCGGCCGCGTGCGGCGTCGAGCACGAGCGACAGCTGGTCGCGCACGACACGCTGCCCGACGAACTCGTCGAGCTTGCGCGGTCGCAGCGCGGCCTCGGCCGCACGTTCGAGGTCGTCGGCGCCGGACCGGACCAGGGACTCCGCGGCGAACCGCTCGGTCACCAGCTCCTCGCGCTCGTCAGCCACGTCCACCACCCAGCGTCCGCAGCGCAGCCCGCAGGACGCCCGCGACCTCGTCGGCGGCGACCGGCCCCTCGGTGCCCTCGAGCACAGTCGACACGGCGTCGCCCGCCGCCCGGGCGTTCCAGCCGAGTCCGACGAGCGCCTCCACCACCTGGTCGCGGCGGTCGCCGCCGAACACGGCGGCGGCGGGGGCGGACACGTTGGCGGGGGCGCCGATGCGGTCCTTGAGCTCGAGGACGATGCGCTGCGCGCCCTTGAGCCCGATGCCGGGCACGCGCTGGAGCGCCTTGACGTCCTCGTCGACCACCGCGCGGCGCAACCCGTCGGGGGTGTGCACGGCCAGCATGGCCAGGGCGAGCCGAGGACCGACGCCGCTCACGGTCTGCACGATCTCGAAGATCTCGCGCTCGTCGGTGTCGGCGAACCCGAACAGGGTCAGCGCGTCCTCGCGGACGAGCAGCGACGTCGCCAGCTGCGCGGTCGACCCGACGCGCAGGCCAGCGAGGGTCGCGGGAGTCGCGTGCACCAGCAGGCCCACTCCCCCGACCTCGACCACCGCCGCGTCGAGCCGGACCGCCTGCACCGTGCCGTGGACCGACGCGATCACCGGTCACCCTCCTTGGGTCGAGAACTGAAGCCGGGAACACTCTGGCACACCGAGGCGAACAGGTGTACGAAGACACGCGGTCAGCCGCGACGACGCGCCGCCTGCTCGGCGGTGGCCCAGGCGCGCTGCGCGGCGGTGAGCGAGCCGGGCGCGCGCTGGGGCGCGCCGAGGGCGCCGGCGGGTCGCCAGAGGTGGCACACGGCCAGGGCGAGCGCGTCGGCGGCGTCGGCAGGTCGGGGCAGCTCCTCGAGCCGCAGGAGCCGCTGCACCATCGTCTGCACCTGGGCCTTGTCCGCCCGCCCGTTGCCGGTGACGGCGGCCTTGACCTCGCTGGGCGTGTGCAGCGCGACGGGGATCCGGCGCCGCGCGGCGGCGACCATCGCGATCCCGGCCACCTGCGCGGTGCCCATCACCGTGCGCAGGTTGTGCTGCGCGAACACGCGCTCCACGGCGACGGCGTCGGGCGCGTGCTCCTCGAGCCACTCCTCGATCTGACGCTCGATCGAGAGCAGGCGCTGGTCCACGTCCCACAGCGCGTCGGACGTCGCCACGCCGACCGCGACCATGGCCAGGCCGCGGGACGGGAGCCCGTCGACGACGCCGAGGCCGCACCTGGTCAGGCCGGGGTCGACTCCGAGGACGCGCACGCCGTCATGGTCGCAGCCGATCGGGGACCAACCTGGGAGGGCGCGCCCGGGACGACGAAGGGGCCCGACCGCAGCGCGGCCGGGCCCCTCCGAGAGTGGTGCTCGGTCGTCTCGTTCGCGGTCGGACCGAACCTGCGCTTCGCTGCGGCCGAGTGACGCTCCGCGCCCCTCGACCTCCGCTGCGCTCCGGCTCAGTCCTCCGGTTCGCGGTCGGACCGAGCCTGCGCTTCGCTGCGGCCGAGTGACGCTCCGCGCCCCTCGACCTCCGCTGCGCTCCGGCTCAGTCCTCCTCGAGCTCCGCCATGACCTCGTCCGAGGCGTCGAAGTTCGCGTAGACGTTCTGCACGTCGTCGGAGTCCTCGAGGGCGTCGATGAGGCGCAGGATCTTGCGCGCACCCTCGGCGTCGACCTCGATCTGCGTGGCGGGCCAGAACACGACGTCCGCGGAGTCGTATTCGATGCCGGCGTTCTGCAGCGCCGTGCGCACGGGCACCAGGTCGGTCGCCTCGGAGAGCACCTCGAAGGCCTCACCGAGGTCGTTGACCTCCTCGCCACCCGCGTCGAGCACGGCCTCCACGACGGCGTCCTCGTCGGTGCCCTCCTTGGGCACGATGACGACGCCCTTGCGCGAGAACAGGTAGGAGACCGAGCCCGGGTCGGCCATCTGGCCGCCGTTGCGCGTGAACGCGACACGCACGTCCGACGCGGCACGGTTGCGGTTGTCGGTGAGGCACTCGACCAGCACCGCGACCCCGCCCGAGCCGTAGCCCTCGTACATGATCGTCGTGTAGTCGGCGCCGCCGGCTTCCTGGCCGGACCCGCGCTTGACCGCACGGTTGATGTTGTCGATCGGGACCGAGTTCTTCTTGGCCTTCTGGACCGCGTCGAAGAGCGTGGGGTTGCCCGCGAGGTCACCGCCGCCGGTGCGCGCGGCGACCTCGATGTTCTTGATGAGCTTCGCGAAGAGCTTGCTCCGCTTGGCGTCGACCACGGCCTTCTTGTGCTTGGTGGTGGCCCACTTGGAGTGACCCGACATCGCTTCGCTACCCCTTCGTCTCCCGCGCGCCCCTGCAGCCGGCTCCGACGCCGGTCGTCACAGGGTGTCGCGGACGATCTCTACGAACAGTTGATGCACCCGGGTGTCTCCGGTGACCTCCGGGTGGAAGGAGGTCACGAGCAACGGCCCCTGGCGCACCGCAACGATCCTACCGGCGGCGGGACCGGACTCCACCCGGCCCAGCACCGTGGCGGCCGGACCGACCTCCTCGACCCACGGCGCCCGGATGAACACGGCATGCACCGGGCCGTCGATGCCGTCGATCGCCAGGTCCGTCTCGAACGACTCCACCTGGCGCCCGAACGCGTTGCGTCGCACGGTGACGTCGACTCCGCCGAGGGTCTGCTGCCCCTCGATCCCACCGAGCACGCGGTCGGCCAGCAGGATCATCCCGGCGCACGACCCGTAGGCCGGCATCCCGGCGCGCAGCCGGTCCTGGACCGGCCCGAACAGTTCGAACGCGCGCAGCAGCTTGTCGATGGTGGTCGACTCGCCGCCGGGGATCACCAGGGCGTCGACCGCGTCGAGCTCACGCTGCCGACGCACCGGCACGGCCTGCGCACCCACGGACGTGAGGGCGCGCACGTGCTCGCGCACGTCTCCCTGCAGGGCGAGGACTCCGACGGTCACGGTCACGACGGGCGAGTCTAGGCGTCGCCCGGGCCGGGCCGACGACGCGCCCGGCTGGCGGATCGCGAGCCGACCGTGCCGTCGTAGGCTCGCGGACCGTGACCTTCGACCAGCTCGACGCCCAGGCCGCGGCCCTCGACGCCGCCCACGCCGCCACGGACCTGCGCGACCGCTTCCTGCTCCCGCCCGGCGTCGTCTACCTCGACGGCAACTCGCTCGGTGCGCTGCCGGTGGGCGTGCCAGAGGCGGTCGCGACGGTGGTGCGGCAGGAGTGGGGCCACGACCTGATCGCGTCCTGGAACGCCCACGGCTGGTGGGACGCACCTGTCCGGGTGGGTGACGCGATCGGGCGGCTGATCGGCGCGGCACCGGGCCAGGTCGTGGTCGGCGACTCCACGAGCGTGCGCCTGCACCAGTCGCTGCACGCCGCCGCGGCGCTGCGCACGGGTCGTTCGGTCGTGCTCACGGAGCCCGGCTCGTTCCCCACCGACCAGTACGTCATCGCCGGCGTCGCGGCGCAGGTCGGGTGGCGGGTCGAGCACGCTGTCCCGGCCGAGATTCCCGGCCGCCTCGGCCCCGACGTCGCGGTCGTCGTCCTGTCCCACGTCGACTACCGGACCGGGGACCTGCTCGACCTGCCCGGCATCACGGCGGCGGCTCATGCGGCTGGTGCGCTGGTGGTGTGGGACCTCTGCCACTCCGCGGGTGCCGTGCCGGTCGGGCTCGACGAGCACGGCGTCGACCTGGCCGTCGGCTGCGGCTACAAGTACCTCAACGGCGGCCCGGGTGCTCCGGCGTTCGGCTACGTCGCCGCGCGGCACCAGGACGCGTTCGTCAACGTGCTGCCCGGCTGGCACGGGCACGCCCAGCCGTTCGCGATGATCGACGAGTACGAGCCCGCCCCCGGGATCGAACGGGCACGGATCGGGACCCCGCCGCTGCTGTCCCTGCTCGCGCTGGAGGCGGCCCTGCACGCGTTCGACGACGTCGCGATCGAGGACGTCCGCGCCCGGTCCTCGTCCCTCACCCGGTTCTTGCGCGACGCGATCACCGCGGTGCTGCCGGACGCCGAGTTCGCGTCGCCCGAGGCCGACGACCGACGCGGCTCCCAGGTCGCGGTCCGGCACCCCGACGCCTACGGCATCGTCCAGGCGCTGGTCGCGCGCGGCGTCGTCGGCGACTTCCGCATGCCCGACATCGTCCGCCTCGGCGTCGCCGCGCCGTACCTCACGCACGCCGACCTCGTCACGGCCGTCCGCGCGCTGCGCGACGTGCTGGACCGCGACGAGCACCTCGACCCGGCCTGGACGACGCGGAACGCCGTCACCTGACCTACTCGCGCGCGAGGCCCAGGTGCCGCGTCACGCCGTCCCACGCGGGCAGCAGGCCGCGCACGAGCTCGACCAGCGACTCGGGGAACACCTCGATCTCGACCCGGTCCAGGTCGTCGAGCGACCACCACCGGAGCTCGTCGATGACGTCGTGCTCCAGCTCGGTCCAACCGGCGCGGTCGACGGCCTCGAACGACGCCGCGGGCACGCGCGCAAGGTAGAGGATCTCGTCCTGCCGGCAGTGCTCGAGGAAGAAGTCGAAGATGGCCGAGCGCGTGAACACCGGGCCTTCCAGCTGCGCGGCATCGAGCACGATGCCGGTCTCCTCGCGCACCTCGCGCAGCGCCGCCGACAGGGCGTCCTCGCCGTCGTCGATGCCGCCGCCCACCGTGAACCACCAGCTGCGCTCGGGCTGGTCGACGTCGTGCCCGCGGATCAGCAGCACGCGGTCGTCCTCGTCGAGCAGGATCACCCGCGCGGCCTCACGGAACAACAGCCCGTCGTCGCCGCGCCGCCACTCGGGACCCAGACCGTGCACCGGTCCGCCCCCGTCCGCACCCGACCGGGGAGAGACGGCGGAGGCCGCGGACTGATCGTCCGCGGCCTCCACCACTGCGTCGTCCTGCGTCACCAGCCGCGCTCGGCCAGGCGGTGCGGCTCCGGGACGTCCTCGACGTTGATGCCGACCATGGCCTCACCGAGGCCGCGCGACACCTTGGCGATGACGTCCGGGTCGTCGAAGAACGTGGTCGCCTTGACGATCGCGGCGGCGCGCTCGGCCGGGTTGCCCGACTTGAAGATGCCGGAGCCGACGAACACGCCCTCGGCACCCAGCTGCATCATCATCGCGGCGTCGGCCGGGGTGGCGATGCCGCCCGCGGTGAACAGCACCACGGGGAGCTTGCCCAGCTGGGCGACCTCCTTGACCAGGTCGTACGGCGCCTGGAGCTCCTTGGCGGCGACGAACAGCTCGTCCTCCGGCAGCGAGGTCAGGCGGCGGATCTGGTCGCGCAGCGTGCGCATGTGGGTGGTCGCGTTGGAGACGTCGCCCGTGCCGGCCTCACCCTTGGAGCGGATCATGGCCGCGCCCTCGGTGATGCGGCGCAGGGCCTCGCCCAGGTTGGTGGCGCCGCAGACGAAGGGAACCGTGAAGCCCCACTTGTCGATGTGGTGCGCGTAGTCCGCGGGGGTGAGCACCTCGGACTCGTCGATGTAGTCGACGCCGAGCGACTGCAGCACCTGCGCCTCGACGAAGTGGCCGATGCGGGCCTTCGCCATGACGGGGATGGAGACGGCCTCGATGATGCCGTCGATGAGGTCGGGGTCGCTCATGCGCGCGACGCCGCCCTGGGCGCGGATGTCGGCGGGGACCCGCTCGAGAGCCATCACGGCGACGGCTCCGGCGTCCTCGGCGATCTTCGCCTGGTCGGCGGTGACGACGTCCATGATGACGCCGCCCTTGAGCATCTCGGCCATCCCCCGCTTCACGCGGGCGGTGCCGATGACGCCGGCGTGCGTCGCGGTGGTGGGCTGGCTGTTCTCGCTGGTCACGTCGAGCCTCGCAGATCGTGGTGCGGTCGGGGTACGGCCGCCACGTGGGGGGTCGGCGGCCTGATCGGGCAATCGTAGTCCGTCGACGACGAGCTCCCTGGCGCGTCTCAGCGGGGCGGCGGGGTCTGGACGGGACCGCTGCGAGCACCGGGCCGACCCAGAGTCTCGGGCCAGGCGTCGTCGAGCTCGAGGCTCTGCGGCTCGGGTGCGTGACCGGAGAGACGCAGCATCCGCACGAGCGGGCCGCGGCGCGCGCGGCGGGTCTGCACGACGGCCTCGTTGAAGAACCGCCGGGCCAGCTGTACCCGGTACCAGGACGACGCGAGGAGGTCCACCAGCTCGTTGCCGGCGGGGTCGGCTCGCAGCGCGGCGACCTCGTCCGGGTCGTCGAGGGCCTCCCGCAGCGTGGCCGACAGCTCGCTCTCGATCCCGCCGCGGTCCACGGCCAGCAGCGCCTCGCCCCCGGGTGGCACGTCGTCGGGACCCACCAGCGCGAGGAGGTCCGCAGGCAGCTCGCTCGTGCCGGTCGACAGCGCCGCCCACGCGGCCTCGCCCACCAGCACGGAGCTCACCGGGTCGAGCAGCCCGGACGTGGCCAGCTCGGCCGCGACGGTCGCCCGCCGGACCAGCTGCGCGTCGAGCACCGCGCGGGACGAGTTGACCTTGCGGTGCAGCCGGTCCAGCCGGGACGCGGCCACCCACACCCACCACAGCGCGAGGGCGACGAGGATCGTCACGTAGACGGTGATCTCGGACCATCTCATCGGGACTCACCCCGCCCGCGACGCAGCTCGAGCAGGCGCGCTCCCCGCACGGAGGAGGGGTCCTCGCCGACGGGAGCATGCCGCCCCGCCACGACCATCTCGTACACCGCGAGCACCTGGTCCGTGACGGTCGCCCAGTCGTACTGGCGGACGACGTCGAGGGCGTGGGCCGATACCCGGGCGCGCAGCTCGGGGTCCCGCAGCACCCGCACGAGCGTCTGTGCGAGGTCCGCGCTGTCGCCGGTGCGGAACAGGACGCCGGCCTCGCCGTCGTCGAGCACGCGCGAGAACGCCCCGAGGTCGCTCGCGACGACCGTGGCGCCTGCGCTCATCGCCTCGACGAGCACGATCCCGAAGCTCTCGCCCCCGGTCTGCGGGCCGCAGTACACGTCGACGGACGCGAGCAGCCCGGCCTTCTCGTCGTCGGTGATGCCGCCGAGGAACTCGACGGCCGCGGCGGCGTCCTCGCCGAGCAGCTCGCGGACCTCGTCGGGACCCGTCTCCCCCCGGCCGGCCACGAGGAAGCGCACGCCAGGGATCTCGGCCAGGACGCGCGGCACGGCCTCGAGCAGCACCGGCAGACCCTTGCGCGCCTCGTCCAGCCGCCCGAGGAAGGCGATCGTGGGCCGCTCGGGCGTCCCGGTCCAGCGCGGGTCGGGCTGCGCCGCCGCGAAGTCGTCGACGTAGACGCCGTTGGGGATCACGACCGCGTCGCCGCCCATGTGCTCGACGAGCGTGCGGCGGGCGTCCTCCGAGACGGCGATCCGGGCCGAGATCTTCTCCAGGGACTGCCGCACCAGCGGGTAGGCCATCTGGAGGGGTCGCGACCGGATCAGGGCCGTGTGGAACGTCGCCACGATGGGCCCGTCGGCGATCCACAGCGCGAGCATTCCCAGGCTCGGCGTGACCGGCTCGTGCAGGTGCAGGACGTCGAACTCCCCCGCGGCGAGCCACCGGCGCACCCGGTTGGCGGTCACCGGCCCGAACGTCATGCGCGCGACGGCCCCGTTGTAGCGGACCGGGATCGCCCGACCGGCGGCCGTCATGTACGGCGGGATCGGCGTGTCGTCGTCGGCGGGGACCAGGACCGACACCTCGTGCCCGCGGGCGATGAGCGCCTCGGCCAGGTCGCGGACGTGGAACTGCACGCCGCCGGGGACGTCGTACGAGTACGGGCAGACGATGCCGACCCGCAGGGTGCGCTCGAGGCGCCGCGGGCTCATCCCCCACCCGCGATCGTCGCGGCGTAGCGCGCCGGGTCCAGGTCCTCGACGAACACCTTCTGCAGCATGTGCCAGTCTTGCGGCCGCTGTCGGACGCCGGCGGCGAACTCGTCGACCCAGGCCTGCGTCATCACCCGCACCTGGTCGGCTCGCGGCACGCCCGCCGGGATCTCGATGGCCTTGTTGAACTGGATGACGATCCCCCACGGGGAGCCTGCGGCACGCCGCGCGGCGCCGCGGAGGCGTTCGTAGTAGATGACGGTCGTCACCAGCGGCGCACCGGTCGAGATCGAGAGGGCGGCCGGGCCGGCGGCGACGCGGGCGCGGTGCCCGAACAGGTCGACCTCGATCCCCTTCGCGGTGAGGTCGCGGTCGGCGAGCAGCGGCAGCAGTCCCGCACCCGCGCGAGCCGCGCGCACGAGGCCGCGAAAGACGTCACCGTCGCCGGTCAGCGCGAAGATCGTGATCCCGATGCTGTTCCGGAACGCGACGAACTCCTGGAACAGCTCCTCGGGCTCGAGCCGCTCCGCCACGGTGGTGACAGGCGCGACCGCGCGGGCCGCCCAGGCTCCCGCGAGGTCCCAGTTGCCGGTGTGCCCGAGAGCCAGCACGACGGCCTGGTCCCGGTCGGTGTGGACACGGAGGTTCTCCGTGCCGACGGCCCGCACGCGGGCGTCGACCGGGTCCAGAGGCATCGTGGCCAGGGCGAACGCCTCACAGAAGTACCGCATGTACGAGCGCATCCCGGCGCGGCTGAGCCGTCGCAGCGCCCGCGCGTCGAGCTCGGGCCGCACGCGCTGCAGGTTGCGCTCGAGCTGACGCACGCCGCCGCCGTGCCGGAGCCAGGCGATGTCGGCCGCGGCGTCGCCGGCCGTCCGCAGCACGGAGCCGGGCAGCCTGCCGGCTACCTTCCACGCGACCGAGTATGCCCGCGCGACGTCCAGCTTCACTCGGTCACCCGCATGGCCTGGGCGTGGACCTTGCTCATCCTCTGCACGATCGTGACGGCCGACGCCAGGGCGAGCAGGCCGAGCACGACCGTGAGCACGACGGTCGGCGCGCCGACGCCGACGGCGAAGGTGGCGACGAGCACGAGCGCGAGCCGGTCCGCGCGCTCGGCGATGCCGCCCGACGCGGTCATGCCGAGGCCCTCTGCCCGGGCGCGGGCGTAGGGCACGATCGAGCCGAGCACGAGGCAGGCGAGCGCGAGCACCGCGGAGAGGCGGTCGTCGCCGCCGGCGGTGAACCAGAGCACTAGCCCGGCAAAGATCGCACCGTCGCCGAAGCGGTCCAGGGTCGAGTCGAGGAACGCGCCCCACGGCCCGGACCGACCGGCCTGGCGTGCCATGACGCCATCGAGCGAGTCCGTGAGCACGAACACCGCGATGACCAGCGTGCCCAGCAGGAGGTGACCGGTGGGGAACGCCCAGAGCGCGGTGACGACCACGACGAGCGTGCCGGCGATGGTGACCGCGTCCGGCGAGACCCCGGCGCGCAGGAGCGCCCGGGCGATGGGCGTGAAGAAGCGCGTCATGGCACCGCGCAGTCCGTTCAGCACGTGCCGATCATCCCTTCGCCGGGGCGGGCCAGGCTGCTGCGAGGCGCGCCCGCGTGTCGCCCAGGAGCTCGGGCAGCGCCCGGCTGCGAGCGATGATCGGCAGGAAGTTCGAGTCCCCGCCCCACCGCGGCACCACGTGCTGGTGCAGGTGCGCCGCGATGCCCGCGCCGGCCACGTCGCCCTGGTTCATGCCCAGGTTGAACCCCTGGGGCGCGGACACCTCCCGCACCACGCGCATCGCCGTGCGCGTGAGCTCGGCAACCTCGGCCACCTCGGGCTCCGTCAGGTCTGTGTAGTCGGCGACGTGCCGGTACGGGCAGACCAGCAGGTGCCCCGAGTTGTAGGGGTAGATGTTGAGCACCACGTAGGCGACCTCGCCGCGCGCGACGATGAGGCCGTCCTCGTCGCTCAGCGTCGGGATCCGGCAGAACGGGCAGCCGTCGCCCGCCTCGCGGTCGACGGGCTTGTCCTGCCCGCCGATGTACGCCATCCGGTGCGGTGTCCAGAGTCGCTCGAAGCCGTCCGGCACGCCGGCGAGCTGGTCAGCGGGTACTACCTCGTCGGTCACCCGTCAGACCTGCACGCGATCGCGCACCGCCGACACGATCCGTTCGATCGCCTCCGCCACGGGGACGCCGTTGTCCTGGCGCCCGTCGCGGTAGCGGAACGACACGGCCCCGGCCTCGGCGTCCTCGCCACCGGCGATGAGCACGAACGGGATCTTCTGCGTGCTCGCGTTGCGGATCTTCTTGCCGAAGCGGTCGTCGGACCGGTCCACCTCCGCGCGGATCCCCTGCGCCCGCAGCTGCGCGACGACGTCGTCGAGGTACCCCTCGAACGGCTCGGCCACCGGCACCGCCAGCACCTGCACGGGCGCGAGCCATGCCGGGAACGCGCCGCCGTAGTGCTCGGTCAGCACGGCGAAGAACCGCTCGACCGAGCCGAACAGCGCGCGGTGGATCATCACCGGGCGCTGACGGCTGCCGTCGGGCGCCGTGTACTCGAGCTCGAACCGCTCGGGCAGGTTGAAGTCGAGCTGGATGGTGGACATCTGCCAGGTGCGACCCAGCGCGTCCTTGACCTGCACCGAGATCTTCGGGCCGTAGAACGCAGCGCCACCGGGGTCGGGCACCAGGTCGAGCCCGGAAGCCTCGGCGACCTGCCGCAGCGTCTCGGTCGCCTCGTCCCAGACCTCGTCGGAACCCACGAACTTGTCCGGGTTCTTGGTCGACAGCTCGAGGTAGTAGTCGTCGAGGCCGTAGTCCTTGAGCAGGTCCAGGACGAACTTCAGCGTCGTGGTGAGCTCGTCCGCCATCTGCTCGCGGGTGCAGTAGATGTGCGCGTCGTCCTGGGTGAAGCCGCGGGCGCGGGTCATGCCGTGCACGACGCCCGACTTCTCGTACCGGTAGACGGTGCCGAACTCGAACAACCGCAGCGGCAGCTCCCGGTACGAGCGCCCGCGCGCCGCGAAGATCAGGTTGTGCATCGGGCAGTTCATCGGCTTCAGGTAGTACTGCTGCCCCGCCTTGCGCACGTGCCCCTCGGCGTCGCGCTCCTCGTCGAGGGTCATCGGGGGGTACATCCCCTCCGAGTACCAGTCGAGGTGCCCCGAGATCTCGTACAGCTTGCTCTTGGTGATGTGCGGGGTGTTGACGAACTCGTACCCGCCCTGCACGTGCCGCAGCCGGCTGTAGTGCTCCATCTCCATGCGGATGACGCCGCCCTTGGGGTGGAACACGGCGAGGCMCGAGCCGATCTCGTCCGGGAAGGAGAAGAGGTCGAGCTCGGTACCGAGCCGCCGGTGGTCGCGACGCTCGGCCTCGGCGATGCGCTCGAGGTAGGCGCGCAGCTCGTCCTTGGTCGGCCACGCGGTGCCGTACACGCGCTGCAGCTGCGGGTTCTTCTCCGACCCGCGCCAGTACGCCGCCGCCGACCGGGTCAGCTGGAAGCCATTGCCCAGCAGGCGAGTGCTCGGGATGTGCGGACCGCGGCACAGGTCTTGCCAGACGACCTGCTCGGTCTCGCGGCCGGCTCCACGGACGTTCTGGTAGATGCTCAGCCCGCCGAGGCCCACCTCGACAGAGGCGCCGTCGGCCGCCGTCGGGTCGCCCTTGAGGCCGATGAGCTCGAGCTTGTACGGCTCGTCGCGCAGCTCCTTGCGGGCCTCCTCCTCGGTGACGTCCCACCGACGGAAGGTCTGGCCCTCCTTGACGATCCGGCCCATGACCTTCTCGATGGCCTTGAGGTCCTCCGGGGTGAACGGGGTGTCGACGTCGAAGTCGTAGTAGAAGCCGTCGGTGATCGGCGGCCCGATGCCCAGCCTCGCGGACGGGTTGACCTCCTGCACCGCCTGAGCCAGCACATGAGCCGCCGAGTGCCGCAGCACCGCCAGACCGTCGGGATCGTCGAGGGTCACGGCCTCGACGACCGCCCCGTCGGCCAGCGGCAGGTGCAGGTCGCGCAGCTCGCCGTCCACGCGGGCGACGACGACGTCTCGCCGGGAGGAGTACAGGTCGGTACCCGTCGTCCCCGGCTCCACCGTGGTCGCGATCCCGTCGACGGTGAGGGTGATGAGCTCGGGCACCGGTACAGCCTCCTTCGTGGCCGCTCGCCCTAGCGGCGAGCCCCTCGATGCTACCGGCGGGCCTACCGCCCCCCGGACCTGAAAAGGAACGGCAGGAGGGGCCGGCCCACTGGGCCGACCCCTCCTGATCGAGTGGGCGATACCGGACTCGAACCGATGACCTCCTCGGTGTGAACGAGGCGCTCTACCAACTGAGCCAATCGCCCGTCGTCCGCCGGTGCCGTCAACCGCGACACGCCGAGGCGTCGAGGATGACGTTCACCCGCGGGTGACATCGAGAGGATGCTACCCGGGTCGACGCGAGAATCCGAAACTGGAGCACTGCAGGTCACCGCGATGGAGTCAAGGGCTGGACCGTCACCAAGTTGGGTGCTGCCACCCGGGCGGGCCCGTTCGGTGGCGCGTCCCTCCGGGTGAACTCGCGCCATCTACCGGTCCAATCGGGCATCTGGCCTGCCATGATGGGACCTCCAGCCCTTGCGAACAGGAGGACCCGATGACCAACTCGACTTACGACGTCGTCGAGGTCGTCGCCATGCAGCTCATCGGATCTGACGCCAGCGTCATCCCGGTGAGCGCCGAGTTCTCCTTCCGGACCTCCGATCCTTACACGGTGCGCGCGGTGTTCACAGGCCCGCACACCATGTCGACGTGGCTGATCGGCCGCGAGCTCCTCTCGCTGGGGATGCACGCGACGGCCGATGCTCCTGCGGGGACCGGTGACGTGCAGGTGTGGCGTGACGAAGACCCCGACTACACCCTGGTGTCTCTCAGTGGAGTCGAGGGCAGCGCGCTCCTCGCCGCGCCCACCGAGCCGATCGAGCGGTTCCTCGCCGGGACCGAGGCGCTCGTGCCCCTGGGCACCGAGAGCGACCGCATGGAGAGCGAGATCACGGCGCTGATCGCCGCGCTCCTCACCGCCTGACCGTTCCTGACCTCGACCGGCCCCGCCCGCTGGCGGGGCCGGTCGTCGCATGTCCGGGCCGGCTCAGGGGTCGAGGTCGTCCGCCAGCCGGGCTTGGAACAGGCGCTGCGCCTCCAGCGAGATCGGCCCGGCCGCGACGGCGGACCCGTCGAGGCTGACCACCGGCGAGACGTTGCGGATCGAGCCGCTCATCATCAGGTGCGTCGTCCCGTCGCCCACCGCGTCGAGGACGTCGTACCGCAGCTCTCCCGGCGCGCCCTCCCGCACCGGCAGGCCGGCGGCCGCCGCCCACTCGAGCAGGAGCTCGCGGGTGATGCCCGCCAGGCAGCCGCTCGACAGCGGCGGCGTCACCAGCTCGCCCGCGCGCTCGACGAAGACGTTGGACGCCGTGCCCTCGCACAGGTCGCCCACCGTGTTGGCGAGCACCGCCTCGTCGGCGCCCTGGCGGTAGGCCTCGGACACGGCGACGACGTTCTCCGCGTACGACGTGGTCTTCAGGCCGGCGACCGACGAGCGCTCGTTGCGGACCCACGGCACGCGGACCACTCGCGAGACCTCCGACCGCACCCCGGGTCCCGCCAGCACCAGGACGGTCTGGTGCTGGTCCTCGGGGGCGAAGCGGTGGGAGCCCAGCGGACCGGCCCCGCCGGTCAAGGTGATGCGCAGGCGTCCCGTGTCGGGACCGGCGGCGGCCAGGACGGCCGCGACGCCGTCCCGGACCAGGTCCAGGTCCGGCTCGCCCAGCCCGATGCCGAGCGCGGACCGCCTCAGCCGGCGCAGGTGGCGGGTGAGCGCGAACGCCGTCCCGTCGTACACCGCGCAGGTCTCGAAGACGCCGTCACCGACGGTCACGCCGTGGTCGACGCCGGACAGGAGGAGGTCGTCCGGGCCGTAGAGACGACCGTTCGACCAGATCACGACACCCATCGGGTCAGTCTGTCATCGCCACGGGACCCCTGCCGGAGGCCAGACCGACGAGTCGGCGAGCCTTGAGCTCGGTCTCGGCCCACTCCCCCTCGGGGTCGCTCCCCCAGGTGATGCCGGCACCGGTGCCGAACCGCAGGACGTCGTCGGACCACCAGAACGTCCGGATGCCGACGGCCAGCTCGGCGCGCACGGAGCCGTCGGTGCCGACCTCGATCCAGCCGACCGCCCCGCAGTACGGCCCGCGTGGGACCGTCTCCAGCGCGGCGATGATCTCCAGCGCCGACGACTTCGGGGCACCCGACACCGAGCCCGGCGGATAGGTGGCGTCGAGCAGCCGCCCCCACAGGTCCTTGGCGTGCGCCACCTCGTCGTCGAGCACGCCCTGCACCGTGCTCACCAGGTGGACCAGCCCGGGGTGATGTTCCTCACCCAGCAGCGTCGTGACCTCGACGGTGCCCGGGACGCAGACCCTCTGGAGGTCGTTGCGGACCAGGTCGGTGATCATGACGTTCTCCGCGCGGTCCTTCTCGGTCAGCTCGTCCGACGTGGCCGCCGTCCCCTTGATCGGCCCCGACGACACCGCGCCGCCCTCGACGCGCAGGAAGAGCTCCGGCGAGGCGGTCACCACCCACACCTCGCCGGGCACCTGCACGCCCCCGGAGAACGGTGCGGGGTTGCCCGCATCGAGCACCGCGCCGAGCGCGCGCGCCACGGGTTCGCCGCCGTGCGCGGGCAGCGGCGCGCTCAGCACCCGGCAGAGATTCGCCTGGTAGACGTCGCCTTCCTCGATGTGGTCACGCACGCGTCCGACCGCCGCGACGTACTCCGCACGGTCCAGGGACGACACCCAGCTCGTCGGGTCCGGGCCAAACCACCCGTGGTCGACAGCGCCCGTGGAACGGCTGATCTCCGCGAAGCGCCAGGCGCGCACCCCGCCCTCGAAGTCCCCCACGACCGCCCACCAACCGGGCCGCGCGAGCCGCTCGGGCTGCGCGCGCACGTCGACGACCTCGACCACGCCGGACGCCTCGACGCCCGCGAACCACGCGACGCCCCGGGGACTGACGGTCGGCTCGGGCACCCGCACACGCTATCCATCGGTGCCCCGACACCCGCCGATCCGCGCGATCATCCGCCTGCCGGGAGCCAGTTGGACTCTCGCCGAGATCGTCAGTTAGAGTTCGGGACGCACACGGAACACCGGTGAAAGCCGGGGGGACGTGCTGTGCGGACGTGGCTCAGTGGTAGAGCATCACCTTGCCAAGGTGAGGGTCGCGGGTTCGAATCCCGTCGTCCGCTCGGAGGCAGACATCCTGATCGGCGTACCGAGCCGCTCTGGACTGCGGTCTCAGGGTGGAGTGGCCGAGAGGCGAGGCAGCGGCCTGCAAAGCCGTATACGTGGGTTCGAATCCCATCTCCACCTCGTAGCACCGAAGTAACACCTCACGCTTGACCCGGCTTCATCACCGGGCGATTGGCGCAGCGGTAGCGCGCTTCCCTGACACGGAAGAGGTCACTGGTTCGATCCCAGTATCGCCCACCACATCACCGCAGATCACAGCCCCGGAAGCCACTCGGCTCCGGGGCTGTTCTGTCGTCGGCATAGTGCGCAACCGCTCACGCCGTACGCGCACCTGCCCGTCAGCCCCCGTACCGGCCGCCGCATGGACGTCGCGCTGTACATCCGCCTGGCCACAGACCTGGTCGGCCTGCATCCAAAAGCCTCCCCCGTGCGGAAGAACTGTGGACGGGTGCTCAAGCACCCACCAACAGAAGGGATGTCCGATGAAGCGCATTCTCGCCGCGGGGGCCATCGCAGCTCTCGCCCTGCTCGGCACCGCAGCCAGCGCCTCCGCCGCTCCCGCCGAGGCCGCCTGCTTCGGCCAGGTACACAAGACCGTCAACACGGTCGGCGTGGCCGGGTTCAACAACGTCGGGGAGCTCGTTCAGGCCGTCGGTGGCGGCACGATGAAGAACGCCACCGCCAAGTCGTTCTGCTAGTCAGTTCGTCCTTCCTCAGCAACACAGGCGGCGGCTCGGATGTCGCATCCKAGCCGCCCAAGGCTCCGTCATGGTCCGACGCCGACCATCGAGCTGATCGCCCGCGGCGCCGGCACAGCTCCGAAGCGTCGTCCGGACATGTGAGGTCCGGTTGGCACCATCTGCTCAACGGAGCAAGGACCGCACCCAGTTGGCTACACCCTCGATCGTCCGCAGCCCCCTCGAGCCCACTGTGGGGCCGTCCCCGTGGCGCTCGAGGCGTTCAGCGAGCCGGTGGGCGAGTGACGCCACGAGAGGCAGCAGGAGCACGCCGACAAGGAAGAGCCTGATTCTGCGGAAGAGGAATATCCACACGGTGACCTCCCACCGCCGGCGCGCGTCTGCGCATCAGACGGATCAGGGGTTCGGCGCCCGCTGCACGACGCCGTGGTCCATCGTGGGCGTCCGCACGCCGCGCCGCACGTCGGCGCGCACCGCCAAAAGCCCACCGCGCGTTCCGCCGCCCGACGAGCGGGTCGATCTGGTCCCGGGCGGGTAGCTCGAGCTCCACCAGGCCTGCACGGCCGAGGTCGAGCGTCCCTTCGTGTGGCCAGCGGGTCCCAGCCGAGTCGCTCGTCGGAGGGCCTGACCGCTGTGGCCGAGCCACTTGGACGCCTGACCTGCACGTTTCGTCCCGTGGAGCCGCGCGATGGCAGACTTGCACCCTTTCCGACGAATAGGCGGAGTGTGAGCGGTCAGCCGGGTGCGTCCAACCCAGTCTTCGTCGACCCCTCCGGACGTCGGGGCCGGACGGTTCGGTGGATCACGTGGGCGCTCGGTTCGCTCGTCGCCGCGTACGCGTTGCTGGTGGTGGTGGCGCTGGTGGTGCCCGTAGGGATGAACCGCCTCGCCGTCCCCGGTCTGGGTCCGCTGCTCCCCGGGCCGGTGGCTCCCGCGCTGGCCGGCCCGACGGACGACGACACCCCTCTCGCACCCGTCACGCCGTCGCCGACAGCCACGGCGAGCCCGTCGKCGGAAGCGTCGGCGTCGGCCCCCGCGCCCCGGGTCGTGGTCGCGACCCCTAGCCCCGCCGCTCCCCCTGCCGCCGTACCGGCAGCCGATCCGGCGCCCGCACCCGCGGCGACACCCACCGTGCCCGACGCTCCCGGCTCGTCGGGCACTGCACCCGGACGGACCGACGACCGGCCGGGCAACGCACCGACCGCGAAGCCTGAGCCCGCGTCGACCCACGCCGCGACGCCGACCGCCCGTCCGACCAAGGGCTGACGCCCGTGCTGGACCAGAGCACGAGCATGTCCTCGTCGCCTGCGCGCCCGCGCCGGCGCCGGGCCCACGTCCAGTACGTGACCCGCCGCCCCGCCGCGGCGCACTGGGTGCTGCTGGTGGCGGTGCTCGCTGCGCTGCTGCTCGCGCTCGGGCTCCAGACGCTCTCCTCGAGCGTCGGGACCGCGGGGACGGCGACGACGGCGCCGCGGGTCGCGGTGCGGACGCCGACCGGCGGTCCGGTTCTCGTCGCCGACGACGCCGGGCTCGTCGGGGTGCCCATGCAGGAGCGGACGGTCGCGCTCACGTTCGACGACGGTCCGGACCGCCGCTGGACACCCCAGATCCTCGACATCCTCGCTCGCGAGCACGTCCCGGCCACGTTCTTCGTCGTCGGGTCGCACGCGGTCGCGGAGCCTGAGCTGCTCCGCCAGGTGGTCGCCGCCGGCCACGAGCTGGGCGAGCACACCTGGTCGCATGCCGACCTCTCGACCGTGCCCGCCTGGCGGGCCAACCTCGAGCTCTCCCTCGGTCAGCTCGGCCTCGCCGGCGAGGCGGGTGTCAGCACCTCGCTCCTGCGCCCGCCCTACTCGTCGTCACCGCAGGACCTCGACGCTGCCGAGCTGCAAGCCGTCCAGCGGGCCGCCGACGCCGGCTACCTCGTGGTGCTCGCCGACCGGGACACCAAGGACTGGAGTCGGCCGGGCGTGGCGCAGATCGTCGCCGACGGCTCCCCCACAGGGACCGAGGGCCAGATCGTCCTGCTGCACGACGGCGGCGGGGACCGGTCCGAGACGGTGGCGGCCCTCCCCGACCTCATCGAGCACTACCGCGCGGCCGGCTACCGCTTCACGACCGTCTCCGACGGGCTCGGCCTCACCGCCGGCGCGACTCGTCCCGCCGAGGCGATCCCCGCGCTGCAGGGGCACGTGCTCGACGTGGCCGTGCGCGCTTCCGGTTGGCTGGTGACAGCGGTGAGCTGGGCGGTGCTCGGGTTCGGGATCCTGTCGCTCCTGCGGACCGTCCTGGTCGTGGGCCTCGCACCCTGGCACGTCCGGGTGTCCGCGCGTCGGGTCGCCGGTGAGCCGTGGCTGCCGCCCGTGTCCGTCCTGGTCCCCGCCTACAACGAGTCCGTCGGGATCGAGCGGGCGGTCCGCTCGCTGGTCGCCTCCGACTACCCCGACCTCGAGGTAGTCGTGATCGACGACGGGTCCACCGACGGCACCGGCGACGTCGTCGAGCGCCTCGGCCTGCCCGGCGTCCGGCTGGTCCGGCAGGCCAACGGCGGCAAGGCCGCGGCCCTGCGGACGGGCACCCGCGAGGCATCGCACGACGTCCTGGTCATGCTCGACGGGGACACCGTGTTCGAGCCCGACACCATCCGCCTGCTCATCCAGCCATTGCGCGACCCCGCGGTCGGCGCGGTCAGCGGCAACACCAAGGTGGGCAACCGGAGCGGCCTGCTGGGACGCTGGCAGCACCTCGAGTACGTCAGCGGCTTCAACCTCGACCGCCGCCTGCAGGACATGCTCGGGTGCATCACCACGGTGCCGGGCGCGGCGGGAGCGTTCCGCCGGCGGGCCGTCGAGGCAGCCGGCGGGCTCAGCTCGGAGACGCTTGCCGAGGACACCGACATCACGATGGGAGTGTTGCGCGCCGGCTACCAGGTGGTGCACGAGGAGCGCGCGCGTGCCTGGACCGAGGCGCCGAGCAGGGTCAACGACCTGTGGCGCCAGCGCTACCGCTGGAGCTACGGGACGATGCAGTGCATCTGGAAGCACCGCGGCGCCGTGCGGGACTCCACCAGCGGCGGGCGGCGGCTGGGGCTCGTCGGTATCCCGTACATGCTGCTCTTCCAGGTGCTCCTGCCGTTGCTGGCACCCGCGATCGACCTGTTCGCGCTCTACGGGCTCTTCACCGGCAACGCCCGCGAGGTGCTGACGGTGTGGGTCGCGTTCGCCCTGCTCCAGCTGGCGACCACCGGCTATGCGCTGCGTCTCGACCGGGAGAGCCTCAAGCCGCTCTGGAGCTTGCCGCTGCAGCAGGTCTTCTACCGCCAGCTGATCTACCTGGTCGTCATCCAGTCCATCGCCAGCGCCATCGCCGGAGCGCGCCTGCCCTGGCACAAGCTGCACCGTTCCGGCGACGTGGTCGTGCGCGCCTGACGCCTCCGGGTCGAGGGGTGTGCTCACGACGTCCGGGCGAACCCTGCCCAGAACCTGACGGAACACGCACCGATGCTCCTGGACCGACGGAGCGGACGCGGTGGCGGAACTACCTCACGTGAGCCCCTCGCGCGCGACGTACCAGGCAGCCACCTGGGAACGCGACCTGAAGCCGAGACGCCACCGGATGCGTTCCACGTGCGACTCGGCGGACCGCTCGGTGATCCCGAGGCGCGACGCCAGCTCGCGGTTCGTGAGGCCCTCGGCCACCAGCGCCGCGACCTCCGTCTGGCGCGGGGTGAGGCCGGTGGGCACGGCGCGCCGTAGCCGGGGTAGGCCGAGGAAACGCCGCACGTGCTCGACCACCGCCTCCGCGTCGCCCAGTGCGGGGAGGTGCGACCTGCCCTCGAGCTCGACCAGCTGGGCGCCCGGGATCGCGTCAGCGAGCGTCCTGCTCTGGCCGACAGGTGCCGCACGGTCTCCCCGCCGGTGCAGCACCAGCGTCGGCGCGGAGATCCGCGGAAGGGCGGGTAGAACGTCCAGGTCGTAGGCCAGGCCGAGGAGGGCGACCGCCGTCTCGGCCGAGGAGGCGGCACGCTGGTACTGGGCCAGCACCCGACGGGTCCCGGCATCGGCGTCAGGAGCGAAGATGTCGGTGAGCAGGTCCGAGCCGAGCCCCCAGTGGGTGGCGAGCAGCCCCAGCACATGGCGCCGGCTGTCGTCGTCCCCGATGGCGGCGCCGGTCGCCCAGCCGCCGTACAGGACGAGCTTGGAGACCGTCTCGGGTCGTTCCGAGGCCCACTGCGCAGCCACCGGCGCTCCCAGCGACCAGCCGAACAGGTCGAACCTCGTGGCGCCGAGGTCCGTGGTCACCGCACGGATCGTGGCCAGCTCGAGCGCCATCGTCCGGGGGCCCTCATAGGGATCGGAGAGCCCACAGCCCGGGCGGTCGTAGCGCACGAGCGTCCGACCCGAGGAGAGTGCCTCGTGGAACATGCGCTCGGCCGGGATCGACCAGCCGAGCTCGAGGTGGCTCAGCCAGCCCGGCACCACCACCAGCAGCGGACCGGTGCCGGTCAGCGCGTAGGCCACCTTTCCGCCATCGTCCAGGTGCGCCGTCCCCCAGCGCTGCTCACGCACAGCCACGACACCAGTGAACAGCAACGCCGGTACGGCCGGTCGTCGGCCTGCATCACGGCGCCTCGATGACCGCCATCGTGCACCGTGAGATGCACACGAGCCTGTCGTTGTCGTCGACGATCCGGACCTCCCAGACCTGGCTGCGACGGCCCAACGCGATCGGCCGGGCAGTGCCGGTGACCCAGCCCGAGGTCACCGGCCGAAGGTGGTTGGCGTTGATCTCCATGCCGACGCACGCCTTGCCGGGGTCGGCGACGAAGGTGGCCGCACAACTGACCAAGGTCTCGGCAAGCAGCACCGATGCGCCGCCGTGCAGGATCCCGAATGGCTGGCGCGTTCGGCTGTCGACCGGCATCCGACCGGTCAGGTAGTTCGCGCCGAGCTCGGTGAGCTCGATGCCGAGGTGGCCTATCGCACTGCCTGCGCTCGTCTCGTTCGCCGTGCTCAGGTCGGGACTTCCGTGCCAGATCGCGGCGCTCGTCGGACGTGCACGTGCGGGAAGGCTTTGGACTCCCGATGCCGGATGGCCGGGGAGCCCGTCGTCCGGGCGAGTGAGCGGCACGTCGAGGTGTGATTCACGGGTTCGGGGCATGCTCTCGATGCTGTCGGCTCCACGGCACCGAGTCAGCCGTAGAACTACCGCATGTGGTGGGGACGTGAGCCGGCCAGCGGGCGACGGGACCCTGCCGTCACGACGGACTCATGTACCCATCGGCGGCCAGCACCGCAACGTCACGATCGATGCGGACGCGGACGGAATGCAATGACCATCGCAGCGCCCAGGAGCAGCGCGGCCACCGCGAGAACACCGACCGCCAGTAAGCCGGCGCCGTTCGCACCGGTCGCCGCCAGCGTCTGCTCGTCGGCCAAGACCGCGCCGCCGGGCACCGGCACGACAGGCCCGACGGGCGACGGAGGCGTCGGTTGCGGCGTCGGCGGCAACGATTCGTACACGTTGGTCACGGTGCAGGTCACGTCGTCGTCGCCCGGCATCGTGAGGACGTCGTCGAGCAGCGTCCCGCCGTCGCACTGCCAGCCCTCGCTGCGGTACCCCGCGGGCCCGATCGACTCCGCCAGCTGGTAGTCGCCCGGCACGACGAACGCCGCGGTGACGGCCGGCGTCCCCGAGATGCCACTGACCCGGGACGCGCTGCCGACGGCCGACAGCGTCCAGTCCGCCCCGGTGGCGGCGCCGCCGTCCACCACTTTCACGAGGGTCAGGAGCGACCCGTGCCACTCGTTGGTAACGGTGCAGGTGAGCTCGTCGTTCGCCGCGACCAAGACCTGGTTGCCGGTGACGGGGTGGCCAGGGCCGCAGTCCCACCTGACCTGCGTGTAGCCCTGGTCGGCGGTCGGGGTGAGGGCGACCTCGTCGAGAGTCACGACGCCGGGGTCGACGACGCCCGTCGCCTCAGGCGTCCCCGAGACGCCCGAGAACTCGCCGAACGACCCGCTGGCCGCGAGCGTCCAGTCGGCCGGGGCGGCCGGTCCCCCGTCGACGACCTTGGCGAGCGTGACCTGGGCGAGGGACCACCGGTTGCGCGCGGTGCAGGTCACGTCGTCGCCGAGGTCCAACACCACTTCCCCGGAGACCGACACGGTGAGCTGCTCCCCCGTGGCCTGGAAGCAGGTCCACCCGTCCATGGCGTAGTTCGGTGGACCGCTCTCGGCCAGCCCGAAGGTTCCGACGTGCACCGGCACGTCCGTCACCGTCGGCGCGCCGCTCCGGCCGACGAGCAGGTCGTCGGTCCCGATCC
The DNA here is from genome assembly GCF_054049315.1 of Cellulomonas sp. P5_E12. Classification (NCBI taxonomy): domain Bacteria; kingdom Bacillati; phylum Actinomycetota; class Actinomycetes; order Micrococcales; family Cellulomonadaceae; genus Cellulomonas; species Cellulomonas sp. P5_E12. Next base: position 31,413 of record NZ_JBFUMP010000016.1, read on the forward strand.
CGATCAGCTCCCACGCGTCGGGCGTCGCCTGGCCGCCGCCGGAGTTGTCGACGCTCTTGCGCAGCGTGAGGATCGGCGCCTGCGCGGTGTTTCGGATGGTGCACACCACGTCCTCGGAGAACGGGGACCCGTCCGGCGCTGTCTCCGGGATCGTCACCACACCGGGGGCCCGCTGCACGATGGCGCCCCCGGCAAGGCACGTCCACTCCGACGCGTCGTAGCCGGGCGTCCTCGCCGGCGACTCGGTGAGCGCGTATGCGCCGGGCACCACGGGTGCGAGCGTCACCGAGGGGTCGCCCGTCGAACCCGACAGCGAGACCGGACCATCTGCCCGCAGAAGCCACGCCGACGCCGGGACCGTGCCACCGGCCGAGTTGTCGACGATCTTCACGAGTGTCAGGTGCGGTTGCGTCGCGGTGTTCACGATGGTGCACGTGACGTTCTGCCCTTCGGTCACCGTGACGACCGACGAGACCACCGTTGCGGGCCCGCAGTCCCACGCGGAGGGCGAGTACCCCGCGACGACCGACTCCGACAACGAGAAGTCACCCGGCGGCACCGTCACCGACGTCACGTCCGCTGTCCCGCTGCGCCCCTGCACAGTCGCGTCGGCTGACTGCGCCGTGAGGATCCAGGCCGCCGGCGACACCGAGCTGCCCTGGACCTCCTTGACGAGCGTCAGGAACCCACCCGTCCAGTGGTTGGTCACCGTGCAGGTCACATCCGCATCCTCGGGGATCGCCACGACGTCGCCCACGGCCGTCGCCCCCTGGCAGGACCACGACCCCGGCACGTACCCGGCGACCGGACCCTCGGAGAGCGACCACGTCTGACCCGTCTCGATGGGGACCTGCGTCACGCCCGGTGAGCCCGACGTACCGCTGACGACGACCCCATTCGTGCTCTCCGCCCGCAGGGTGAAGTCCGCCGGCTGGGCCGGCCCGCCGTCCACCTGCTTGACCAGCGTGAGGCTGGCCTGGTCGATGGTGTTGGTGACGGTGCAGATGATGTCGGAGCCGGACCCGACCACGACGGAGGCCGGCGCCACGCCACCGGTCGTGCAGCTCCACGTCGACGCGGTGTAGTTGCCCGGTCCCGTCTCTCCCAGCGCGTACGTCCCCGCCGGGACGGCGACGTGCGTGACTGCGGGATCGCCGTGCGGTCCCGACAGCGCTGCCCCTCCGGGTCCCGCAGCAGTCAGGGTCCACGCGGTCGGGGACAACGTGCCTCCGACGACGGTCTTCGCCAGGGTGAGGTACCCGCCGGTCCAGGTGTTCGTGATGCGGCAGGTCGGGTCTCCGTCTCCGTCGGTCAGCGTGAGAACGGCGCCCACGAGGGTGCCCGACGAGCACGTCCAGCTACCGGCGCCGTACCCCGCGTTCGCGGCCGGGTTCAGCGGGCGCTCGGACAGCGTGTAGGCGCCTGGGCCCACGGGCACGGCGGTGACCGTGGGCGAACCGGAAGGCCCGACCACGGTGCCGCCCGGCCCGACGGCGCTCAGCTCGAAGTCCGCTGGCTGCGCTGGCCCGCCGACGACGTCCTTGGCGAGCGTGAGGAGGTGCGGCGCCGCTTGCTCGCGCGTGTTCGTGATGGTGCAGGTGACGTCCTGGCCCAAGGCCACCACGACCGTCGTCCCGGACCCGGACGGCTGCTGTCCGCCGACGCACTTCCACGTGCTCGGCACGTACCCGGCGGGACCGCCGGACTCGGAGAGGGTGTACTGCCCGATCTGCACCTGCCTTCGCACGCCGTCCGTGCCGGAGAAGCTCGTCGGCCCCTGCGCTTGCAGCTGCCAGCTCGATGGCGCCGCCGGTCCGCCCACCACGGTCTTGCGCAGCGTCAGGAACGAACTCTGGGCCCGGTTCTGAACCGTGCACGTCACCGACCCGCCGGCGGGAACAGTCACCACCGGGGTCGGTGAGGTGAACGTCCCTGCCGCGCCGCAGTTCCAGTCGACGAACGCGTAGCCGTCCACCCCGCCCGACTCGCTGATGGTGTAGGCGCCTGCGGGCACGACCCTCTGCTGGACTCCGTTGAGCCCGTTCCCCGTGAATGTGTACTGGGGGTCCTCGGTGTTGACCGCGGTCATGATCCACAGCTCGCGGCGACCCTCGCCCGACCCCGTGTCGAGGTTCTCGATGCGCTTGAAGAGCGACAGCGTGCCCGTCACGTTGGGATCCACCGCGGCCGCCGATGTGGCGCCGACGGCCGCGAGCACCCCAACGACGGCGACGACCAGCCCCACGGCGGCCGGACGCAGGAACTGACGCACGAGTGTTCCGATCATGACCGCCGCCTCGTCGGCACGAAGCAGTCCGTCTCGACATTCCAGGACAAATCACAGGTCAACGCAACCGTAGCGGCGTCGCCGGCCGCCGCGGTGCTGGGCTGGGAGCGCGGGTCGACGGAAAAGTGCGGACTGAATGCAGCACCGCCGCTCCTGGCGGGCCGGGGATGGAAGTCGTCTCCTGTGTTGGTTGAGTGCGTGTGACGACAAACTCTGATCGCGGGGCCCCACCAGCGGCGGGCGGCGGCTCGGACTGGCTTGGCCGCCTACGCGCTGCGCCTCGACCGCAAGAGCCTCAAGCCGCTCTGGAGTCTGCCGCTCCAGCAGGTGTTCTACCGCCAGCTCATCTACCTGGTCGTCATCCAGTCCATCGCCAGCGCCGTCGCCGGAGCGCGTCTGCCCTGGCACAAGCTGCACCGTTCCGGCGACGTGGTCGTGCGCGCCTGATCCCGCTGTCGACTTCCCGCGCTGCCAGGAGCGAGGGGTCTCAGCGGTCGACGGTCGGGACGAACGTGGCGGTGGTGACCATGTGCTGGAGCTCGGCGCGCTCCTGCGGGCTGACGCCCGGCATGGCCCAGGCGTCGAAGACGACGCGCTGCCCGTCGACGTCGACGACCCACAGCATGTCGACCTGCCCGGCACCCTGCTGCCAGCGGCCGGGCCAGCTGAAGAACTTCCCCCCAGGGCAGGCGTCGACGTCGATGTCGTCCGGCACGGAGAGCTCGACATAGAACCCGTCGTAGCCGCCGATGGTCACCGGGACGGGGGTGGTGCCGTCGCGCATCGGCTGTGCGGCCAGGGCGTCGGCGAGGTCGGCCGCCGTGGGTCCGACTTTGAGAGTGCGCCGAATCGCGTCGCACGGGTGGGAGTAGACGCTGTAGATCTCCCAGATCCGCAGCATCCTGCGGTCGGCGTCGTTGCCTGTGCCCACCTCTACTCCGGCGGCGTCCTCCGTGGCGGCGTAGCCCGCGGGCACCGACACCACGGGCAGCGTCGTCGGCCAACGGAGGGTGTCCATCACGGGGAACACATAGGAGCCCGGCTCCAGCGGCGTCTCACCGTCGTCCATCGGCAACGTCCAGAACGTGGTGGTCGGGCTCGGCTCTGCCGGTGCCGTCGCCTTCGGGAAGAGCTGTCCGACGACGACGGCGAGCACGGCGAGGGCGGCCACGCTCCCGACTGCCGCGGCTGCACCCGCCACACGGGCGCGCCGACGACGGCGGATGCGGCTGACGATCTGGTCCGCACGATCGACGAGCGGGTTCGGAGGGACGACGTCCCGCTCCCGGCGCAGCAGCTCCTCGAGGTTCATGTCACTCCTCCTCTCCGACGGGTGTGAGGCTCATGGCGAGCTTCGCGTTGGCGTCGTGCAGGTGACGCTTGACCGCGCCGGGCGAGACGCCGAGGTCCTCGGCGATCTGCGGCACGGTGAGGTCGGCGTAGAAGCGGAGCACCACGCACGCCCGCTGGCGCGGCGGCAGCGCGGCGAGCGCGGAGTCGAGGTCCAGGTGCTCCGGGCTCGCCAGGTCAGGCCCGGCCGCTGAGTCCTGGGCACCCAGGAGGTGTCGCACGGCTGCCCAGCGCCGTCGTCGGCGATACCCGTCGAGGTAGAGGTTGAGGACCGTCCGACGCACGTAAGCCTCGACGTGCTCCAGCGCGGCGAAGTCGCCGGGGCCACTCCCCTGCGGCCGACGCGTCGTCGTGAAGACCCGCACCAGCGCGTCCTGGACGAGGTCCTCGGCCTCGCGCCGGTCCCCGCACAGCAGCGTGGCGTAGTGCACCAGTGCGCCGCCGCGGTTGCGCACCAGGTCCGTGAGGACCGGCTCCCAACGGTTCATCCCGGCCCCCTTTCCGGTGCGTAGGCCGTCACAGAGGTAGACGAACCGCCGCGGGGAAACGTTGAGTGGCCGCCGAGATCTGGTGGTCTTGGTCTACTCCTGTCGGGCGCCAACCGGGATTCCCACGGGGTTCCTCTCTTCCAGGCGGTCACGACGATGACCCCTCGCCTCTGGTGGACTGCGCCCGGGAGACCCGCGCTACCGTGGACGACATGCTTGGGCCCGCCCGGCGCATCCTGATCTCGGGCGCCAGCGTCGCGGGCCCGGTCGCCGCGTACTGGCTCGATCGGCACGGCTTCGATGTGACGGTCGTCGAGCGGATGCCGCTGGCCAGGGTGCGAACCAGCGGCCACGCGGTGGACCTGTTCGGGCCGGCGATGGATGTGGCCGAATGGACGGGCGTGCTCGCCGCGGTGGTCGACGCCCGCACCCGCACCGAGGTCGTGTCGTTCCAGCGTCACGGCGGCCGGGAGCTCGCCATCCCGATGGGCCACCTCGTCGCGGGGATCTCAGGGCGGCATGTCGAGATCATGCGCGGCGAGCTGGCGAGCATCCTGTACGAAGCGACGCGAGAGCGCGTGCACTACCTGTTCGAGGACTCCGTCCGATCGATTCACGAGGATCCCGACGGCGTCGACGTGTGGTTCGAGCACTCGGCCGCCGACCGGTTCGACCTCGTGATCGGCGCCGACGGGCTGCACTCGATCGTCCGCCGCCTCGTGTTCGGGCCCGAGGAGAAGTTCCGTCGATTCCTCGGCGGCTATCTCGCCTTCGCGGCGATGCCCAACTATCTCGACCTGCACGGCCGCATGATCGTCTGGAACGCGCCGGGCCGGGTCGCGGCGATCTACCCGGTCCACGGGACGAAATCGGCCCGAGGGGGGTTCCTGTTCCGGCGGGACGACGAGCTCGAGCTCGATCACCGCGACGTCGACGGGCAGAAGCGGGCGCTGCACCAGATCTATGCCCGCGATGGCTGGGAGGTCCCGCGGATGCTGGCCGAGATGGATGCCGCCGAGGACTTCTACTTCGACTCGATCTCCCAAATCGTGATGGACCGCTGGACGACGGGCCGGGTCGCACTCGTGGGCGACGCCGGMTACTCCCCGGGCCCGGCCGTCGGCGGCGGCACCAGCGTCGCCGTCGTCGGCGCCTACGTCCTCGCCCAGGAGCTGGCCCGAGCCCAGGGAGACGACGAAGCAGGGCTCCGTGCCTACGAGGACCGCGTGCGCGAGCTCGCCGTGAAGGCCCGCGCCATCGGGCCGACGATCATGTCCACCCTGATCCCCCGGACCACCATCGCGGTCCGCCTCCTGCCGGAGCTCATCCGTCTGGTGGCACGGATGCCACCGACCGTGCAGCGCCGGCTGTTCCAGCTGCAGGCGACGCCGGCCCGGGCGCTGGACTCCATCAGCCTCACCCGCTCGACCCCTGTGTAGATCCGGACCTGGCCGACCCTCACAACGTCATTCCCCCGGTGACGTCCAAGGTCGTGCCGGTCACCCACGACGCATCGTCGGACGCGAGGTACGCGATCGCCGCGGCGACGTCGGCCGGCTGCCCGATCCGGCCGAACGGTACCTGCGCCGCGACTCCCGCGAGGGCGTCGGCCGGCATGCGCGAGCGCAGCTTCGCGGTCTCGACGATCGAGGGTGCGACGCAGTTCACCCGGATTCCCGCGGACGCGTACTCCTTGGCGAGGTGCTCGGTGAGCATCACGACGCCGGCATTCGCCGCCGCGTAGGCCGCGTTCGCCCGGGACGGCCGCCGTCCCGCGGTCGACGCCACCGTGACGATGACGCCTCGGCCGGAGGCGAGCATGCCCGGCAGGACCGCGTGCACCGTGAGGAACACCGACGTCAGGTCAGTCTCGATCACCGCACGCCAGCGCGCCGGGTCGAGCTCCGCCGTGGCGGAGGGCGCGCCGTCACCGCCCGCGAGCGGCACCAGGACGTCGACCGAGCCGGGCAGCGCGGCCACGACGTCAGCGAGCATCTCCGCGTCTCGGACGTCGGCCACGTGCGCCTGTGCCGTGCCGCCGGCGGCCTCGATCTCGGCGACGAGCCCGTCGAGCGCCTCCCGGTTGCGGCCGACGACGCCGACCGACGCCCCGCCGGCGGCCAGGACGCGGCTGACCTCCGCGCCGATCGACCCCGACGCACCGGTCACGAGCGCGACCCGACCGCTCCACTCCTTCGTTGACGGCATGGACTCATTCAACGCCGACGATGTCACCGTGACGATGCCGTGGCCCGCGACGTCGCGCCGGCACCTCGTATCGACCGGGGCCTGCGAAGCTGCTCGGGGACCCTCACCCGCTCGCCCGCGGGTGACCTTGTCGCGACGACGAGCCCGATGGCCGCCACCGCCACGACCAGCGCGGCCGGCACGGGCAGCGCTGCGGTCCCCGCCCGGTCGACGACGACGCTGCCGAGCGCGGCCCCCACGGCGATCCCGCCGTTGAAGACCACGGGGATGACAGTGCCGGCGGCGCTCCGGTGCTCGGGCCCGGCGACCCGCATGATGAGGGTCTGGGCGAGCGGTGGCAGCGTGCCGGAGGTGAGGCCCCACACGACGAGCACCACCAGCCCGGCCACCGGGCGACCACCGACGACGACGAGGGCGAGCAGCGACACCGCGACCAGGGCGGTTGCCCCGACGAGCACCGCAGCAGTCCTCCGGTCGCCCACCCGCCCCACGAGCGCGAGCCCGACCGCCGAGGACTCCCCGAACACGAGCAGCGCGCCGCTGACGCCCCCGGGCAGCCCGGCGGCCGCGTCGGCCACGAGCCGGGTGATGAACGTGAACGCGGCGAAGTGTCCGACGAGCACGAGTCCGACGAGACCCGCCACCACGAGCACCGGACGCAGCTGCCCAGGTGCCGCGGCGGGTTCGTCGTGCGACCCTGCCGTCCTCGACACATCCGCCGTGCTCGTCGTGACGACCGTCCGCACGAGGACCGCCGCCACCACACCGAGCAGCGCGAGCACCCCGAACGCCACCCGCCAGTCCCACCCGCGGGCGACGAGGCTGGCCAGCGGCACGCCGACGACGGTGCCGAGGGTCGCCCCGCCGAGCACCACCGACACGGCCGTGCCCAGGTGCCGCGACGGCGCGATGTCGGCGGTGTGCGCGTTGACGGTCGCCCACAGCAGCCCGCACACGGCGGCGCCCAGCAGCCGTCCGGCCACGGCGACCTCGTAGGTGGGGGCAGCGGCCGTGAGCGCGGACGCCGCGGCGAACACCACGAGCGCACCGGCGACGACCGTGCGCCTGTCCCACCGGCGGGTGAGCCGGACCAGCGGGAACGTCGCGAGGACGACGGTCGCGGCCCACAGGGAGACGAGCAGGCCGGTGCGTGCCTGAGTGACGCCGAGGTCGGCACTCATCTGCGGCAGGACCGCCGTGGGAAGCATCTCCCCGGTGACCATGACGAACGTCGCGCCACCGAGGACGACGAGGCTCGGCCACGGCAGCCCGGTGCGGATGCCGGCCGGTGGGGTCCGGGTGAAGTCCATGTCGTCGACGCTAGACTTTGACATCAGTGTGAAGGTCAAGCGGATCGGAGGACCATCGTGAAGATCGGTGAGCTGTCCCGCCGAACGGGCGTCTCCACCCGGCTGCTGCGGTACTACGAGGAGCAGGCGCTCATCGCCCCGGCCCGCACCACCAACACGTACCGGACGTACGACGAGCGCGACGTCGCGCGCGTCGGGCAGGTGGTCGGCCTCGTGCGTGCGGGCGTGCCGACCCGGCTGGCCAAGGTGCTGCTCGACCTCGAGGACACCCAGGCCGAGGACCTCGCCGCCTCCTGCCCCCGGCAGGTCGCCGAGATGCTCGCCGACGAACTGACGGGGCTCGACGAGCGGATCGCCTGCCTGACGAAGAGCCGCCAGACGCTGAGCGACTACCTGCAGCGGACCGAGTACGCGGCGACCATCCTGGAGGCCGCACGCGCGCGTGGCCGGTTCGCGGAGCCTGCCGCCGACCCCGTCTCTTAGGCCGACTCGCGCGACGGGGTCTAGCCCTCCTTCTGCGCCTTGACGTCGTACTTGAAGTGGATCCCAGCGTCCAACGAGCCATCCGGCTTTTGCGGCTTGTACTCGAGGTCGACCTTCACGAAGGTGAGCACGACGGCCTCCATCGTGGTGTCCTCCTCGGCACTGGCGCTCATGGAGACGCTCATCACCCGGACGTCGGTCATCTTGATGATGAGGTACTCCTGCTGGCTGGCGCCCGCCTTGCGGACCGTGATCGTGGCATCCGCGATGTGCTGCCCCGTGGCACACGCCTTCATCAGCAGCGGCGACGCCTTGTCGATGTGATGCGTGAAGGTCACGTCGTGGAAGCTGGCCTTGCCGACGCCGCCGCCTCCTGGGTGGCCCGCGGGTCCCGACTGGGACACGCCCCACGACCACGACAGGACCTCGATCTCGTCCTTGTGCCTGGCATCCCGCGACTCACCCTTGATCGCGCCGATGCGGGCGAACATCGACGTGGCCATGACACCGTCCAAACCTTCGGGTGTGTTCGCGAACGACCCCCAAGGTCGTCCTGTCGGTGGCCGGTGTCAACCATCGTTGAGCTGACTGCGCGAAGGTCGCGATTCACCACGGCCACCTTGTGAGGGGACGCCCGACCAGGCGAGGAGCTCGACGTGGGCGTGATGGCTGACCTGAGATTCAGGGTGGATGTCTCACGGGGACTCGCGCGCTCGTGACCTCGAGCGGTAGGCATGATCGTGCGCGAGAGCTCGGTCCCCGTCGACGGCGGCCGCCTGCACGTCCGGGAGACCGGCAGCGGGCAGCCGGTCGTCCTCGTGCACGGCGGGCCCGACTTCGACGACGAGTACCTGCTCCCGGAGATGTGGCGGCTCGGCGACCGGTTCCGGGTCATCACCTATGCGCAGCGTGGGCGGGGTCGCTCGTTCGACGGCAGCGACCCCGGGCGGGTGACGATGGCGTCGGAGGTCGAGGACCTCGATCGCGTCCGAGCCTCGGCCGGTCTCGCGTCGACGGCCGTCGTCGGACACTCCTGGGGTGGGCTGCTGGCGCTCGAGTACGCGCTCGCGCACCCGGACCGTGTCTCCCATCTCGTACAGATGAACACGGCCCCGGTCTCGCACGAAGACGCCAAGGCTTTCCGGCTCGAGCTGGGTCGGCAGCGCACGGGCGAGCAGCTCCGGCGGATGGCTGAGCTCCGCGCCTCGCCGGCGTTCAGAGCCGGCGACATCGCCACCGAGGCCGAGTACTACCGCCTGCACTTCGCCCCGGCCGTTCGCGACCCCGCGCTGCTCGACACCGTCGTCCGCCGACTCCGGACCACGTTCTCGCCCCACGCCGTGGTCGCGGCGCGCGTGATCGAGGAGCAGCTGTACGCGGACACGTGGTCCCGGCCCGACTACGACCTCGTCCCGCTGCTCGGTGATCTCGACGTCCCCGTGCTCGTCCTCCACGGCGACGACGACTTCGTCCCGCTCGCCGTCGTGCGTCGGATCGCCGACGCGATCCCGCACGCGCGTCTCGCCGTCCTACCGGGCGGCCACTTCACCTACCTCGAGCAGCCCGACCGCGTGCTCGACGAGATCGCCGACTTCCTGACCCTCGGCAGACCCGCCCGGGAGCCTCCCCCGTCGTGACCTGCCGAGGGTCGACGCGACGTCAACGCCAGAGCTCGGCGAGCTGCCCGGCCAGGGCTCGGCCTTGCTCGTACCCGGCTCGCGCGGCGGGCGGCCGCAGCGACGGATCCATCGCACTGGCGCCGAACATGTGCTCGGAGCTGCTGTCCGGGAAGACCGTCTCGACCCTGCAGCCGCCTGCGCGCAGCGCCTCGACCTGCGCCGCGAGATGCACACCCCACTCCGGCGGATACATCGACCTGCCGCCCAGTGGTGACAGCACCAGCACCCGGCCGTATCCGGCTGCCAGGTCAGCGTTCTCGGCGTTGGACCGGTAGCCGCCGTCGATGTACTGGCTGCCGCCGATGCTGTACGTGGAGCCACCGCCGGACGTGCTCGCGGCGACGGCGTCCACCAGGTCGACCCTGCTGTGGCGGTCGAAGACGATCGGTTCACCGGTATGGGCATCGACCGCCGTGATGAGCATCGTTCGTTCCGGCCAGCGCAGAGCGGGGAGCCGGGCGGCGACGACGGCGCGCCACCGTGCCTGCGCGGAGCCGTCCGACGCCGCATCCCTCTCGAGCGCCGCCGCACCCATCCTGCGGCGCATGTCCGCCGCATCCTCGGAGGCGGCGATGATCTGCCTGAACCGCTCCAGGTGGTCGGCCACCGGTCCCGTGGCACGTCCCCTGGCGGGCCCGACCGGAGCGGTCCCGTGCTGGGGGGCCGCGGCAAGGGTGGCGGCGAGGAGCTCGGTCGGGGTCGCGCCGGCCGTCTGGGCGGCGGCCGTCGCGCCGGCTGAGGTGCCGATGGTCAGGTCGGCCGTGGTCACGTCGAGCCCGGCATCGAACAGGCCGGCGATGACGCCGATCAGCCACGCGTTGCCGGTCGATCCACCGCCACCGAGGACCAACGCTCGCTCGCCCGTGGCGGGCACCCGCCCGGTGGCGTCGATCTGCGGCTGATCCTGGTCGGAGGCGGTCGTCGACACGGAGTGTGACGAGGGTGTGGTGTTCATGGGAGTCGCCTTTCGCGAAGTGCCTGGCGGGCGGCTCCCGATGGCGACCAGCTCAGTCGCGCGATCGTGGACCGCAGGGAGCGCCCAGTGCGGATACTGCGTTCACGGGTCTCACCTCCCAACGACGGGTCACGATGGTCGGGACGCTACACAGCAGTGACGAGAGTTCGCAATCGACTTCACGCCCACTGCCGTGAACCCCCGTCGGCTCCCGCGACGGGGCGGGCGCCAGGCTCCGCCCGCCCCACGACGGGACCGCTGTCGAAGGTCGCAGCCTCGTGAACCGGTCACGCGGTCCGGACAAGCTAGCCGTTTACGCGCTCCGGGTGGCCGGGCACCTGGACCGCCGCTGGGAACCGGCGTTCGGCGGTCTCACCCACGAGAGCGACGGGACGACGACCCTGGTCGGCGAAGCGACTCGCGACGTGCTCGGCGATCATGATCGTGGGCACATGGGTGTTGGCCGACGGGATGTCGGGCATCACCGACGCGTCGACCACCCACAGACCGGCCACGCCGTGGACTTGCCCGCTCGCGTCGACGACCGCACCCTGCGCGGCGTCGGGCCCCATCGCGCAGGTGCCGACGGGGTGGTGGTACGTCCAGACGGCCCGCGGGATCCACGACCGCAGCGCAGCTCGATCACCCGGCCGGACGTCGTGGCCGGGCCTCAGCTCGGCCCCGCCGGAGAGGCGGGCGACGGCTCCCTGCCGGCAGGCGTCCCACGCGCGCACGAACCCCTCGGCGAGCCGGTCGAGATCCGTGGGCTCGCGGAAGTACCCGAGGTCGATGAGCGGGGCCGTCGTGGGGTCGTCGTCGACCAGTCGGATGCTGCCCCGCGAGCGCGGCTTGAGCAGTGCGGTCCCGACGAAGAACGCCGCAGCCCCGCCGTCGAGGTAGGGCCCACCGACCATGTGCTGCAGGTCGGGCGGACCGGTCGCGTCCGCGCCGTCGGTCCGGGCCGTGGCGGCGACCTGGAAGACCGGGACCGGGTCGACGGGTCCGGGGTGGCGCAGGTCGACGGAGACGACCGGGTGGTCTGCGAGGTTCGCGCCGACCCCGGGAAGGTCGACCCGCGGCCGGACACCCACAGCCTCGAGCTGCTCAGCCGGACCGATCCCGGACCGTAGGAGCAGCACCGGGCTGCCGTAGGCGCCACCGCAGAGCACGACCCGGTCGGCGTGGACGACCTCCCCCGACAGCAGCCGGACCCCCACGACCCGATCGCCCTCGAGGAGCAGGTCGCGCACCTCGACGCCGCAGGTGACGGTGAGGTTCGCCCGCTCCCCGTCGCGCGGCAGGTACGCGATCGCCGTGCTGACCCGGCTCCCGTCCAGACAGTTCGTCGGAATCCGACCGACGCCGACGGCTCCCGGGGCGTTGAGGTCCGAGACCTGTGCGCAGCCGAGGTCCCGCAGCGCCTCCTCTCCGGCCCTCGCGACGTCGGTCAGCTCGGCGTCGGAGTACCGGCGGATCGGCAGCGGCCCCCTGTCCCCGTGCCAGGACTCCGGGCCGTGGTCCGCGTCGGTCTCCAGCCGGATGAAGTCGGGGAGCACGTCGGCGAACGACCATCCCGGGTTGCCGGCCCGCGCCCAGGCGTCGTAGTCGCCGGGGTGACCCCGCAGGGCGAAGGTGGCGTTGGTCGACGAGCACCCTCCCAGCAGCCGCCCGCGCGGCAGTGGTCGTGCCGCGCCGTCCGGGCCGGGCACCTCGGTGTAGCCCCAGTCGTGCTGCATGGTCGCCCGGCGACCGTCACGGACGTCGTCGGGAGGGTTCACCCGATGGTCGGGGCCGGCCTCGAGCAGCAGCACCCGCCGCGACGGGTCTTCGCTCAGGCGGGCGGCGAGCACGCAGCCGGCAGCGCCGCCACCGACGACGACCACGTCCCAGCCCGCCGACATGACGGCTCACGCCGCTGCCATCGAAGCGGGAAGGACGTTCTGGTTGAACCGGAACATGTTCCCCGGATCGTGCCGGAGCTTGACGTCGGACAGGCGCTCGTAGGTCTGCGGCGGGTAGCAGGCTCGGGCTCGGGCAGGCTCTCCCTCACCGGTGAAGTTGACGTACATCGCCCCACTGCCGAACGGTGCCATCGCGTCGCGCGTCGCCCTGGCCCAGTCCACCAGCGGCGCCGACTCGGCCGCCACCGAGGTCCGTGCGAGGCAGTTGATCACGAACGGTGCGCGCCGTTCGGCGAACGCCGTCGCGTCCGTCGGGACCCGTCCGACCGCTCCGCCGAGCTGGTGGACATGCAGCTCGCAGAGGGCGGGCGGTCCGGCGGCACGCCTGTGCGCGTCCGCGTACAGCTCCACCGCGGCGTCGGGGAGCTCGTCGAGGAACGCGGAGGTGAAGTAGTTCGAGGCGCCTCGGGTCCACAGCGGGTCGACGAGCTGCTGGAGGTCGACGTAGTGGATCGGGCCCAGCAGGTCGGCGATCGGGTCGCCGAGGGTCCGCAGCGGCCGCAGGACCTCCTCACCCACGTCGGCAGCGCCTGTCCAGCACGCGACCACCGCGGCGACCTTGGTGCCGTGGACGTCGGCGGGCAGCATCGGCAGCGGCGGCGCGGAGGTGAGGTTGACCAGGGAGGTGAGGCCGTCCGGCGTCCCGGCGACGGCGTCCCGCCAGCCGGCGAGGACCTGAGCGGCTTGGTCGCCGGGGTAGAAGACGACGCCGCCCAGGACGACGGGCCCGACCGGGTGCATGGCCAGCTCCATCGAGGTGACCACGCCGAAGTTGCCCCCGCCGCCGCGCAGGGCCCAGTAGAGGTCGACGTTCTCCTCCGAGCTGGCCCGCAGCACCCGGCCGTCGGCTGTCACCACCTCCGCGGACACGAGGTTGTCGCAGGTCAGGCCGTACTTGCGGGCCAGGTGTCCGATGCCCCCGCCGAGGGCGAAGCCGCCGACGCCGGTGGACGAGACCAGACCACCGGTCGTTGCCAGTCCGTGCACCTGGCTCTCCCGGTCGACGTGCTTCCACACGGCGCCGCCCTGGACCCGGGCCGTTCGTGACACCGGGTCGACGTGCACCGCGTGCATCGGGCCCAGGTCGAGGACCAGCCCGCCGTCGCACGTGGAGAAGCCGGCCACGCTGTGCCCGCCGGCGCGGACCGCGACGGGCAGCCCCTCGCTGCTGGCGAAGCGCACGGCGGCGACGACGTCCGCGACGCCGGCGCAGCGCACGACGGCGGCCGGGCGCCGGTCGATGATGTGGTTCCAGACGTGTCGCGCCTCGTCGTAGTCGCGATCTGTCGGGGCGACCATCGCGCCCTCGAGGTCGTCGCGGAACTCAGCGAGCGTCGCCTCGCCGATCGACTGGATGCTCATCTCTGCTACCTCCCGGGTCGTCAGGCTGGATCACGGCGATCCTCGCTCGTGCCCCCTGAGCAACGGCTTTGCACGACCGATCCGGCCGCCGAGCCGGCCCACCACGGCGAGTCCGCGCCGCTCGCCGATCTCGTCGAACACGGCGTGCGCGGCGTCGAGCTCGGCCGCGGCGCCCTCGGTGTCGCCGAGGCGAAGTCGCAGTCCGGCCAGGAGTGCGTGCTCCCACCCCACGGAGCGGTACGTGGACGGGACGGCCGCGAGCGACAAGGCCCGCTCGACGGCGTCGGCGGCGCGGTCGAGCTGCCCGGAGAGGACCTCGACCGCGGCGAGGTTGTCCAGTGCTCCGGATCGACCGGGGAGGTCGCCGGATCCCTCCAGCAGCCGCCAGGCCTCGCCGGCCAGGGAGCGCGCTCGCGACGCTCTCCCGAGAGCGGCCTCGGAGACGGCGAGGCCGGTCAGTGCGATCGCGGTGCCGCGCTGGTCCTGGATGCCGGCACGCAGGTCGACCGCGGACGTGAAGCACCCGCGACTCGATTCCGGGTCGCCCATCTCCCGCAGGAGGTGGCCACGCTGGACCTGGACGTGGGCCTGGCCCGCCCTGTCATCGAGAGCACGGAAGGTCCGCCCGGCCCGGTCGAGTGCGGCCGTTGCTGCTGCGTACCGCGCGTCCATGCGCTCGGCCGCTGCCAGCGTGGACCACACGTATCCCGTCGCCTGCGCCACGCCGACTCGTCGCCCGGCGAGCATGGTCTCCTCGAAGACCGGGAAGTGCAGACTCCTCGCGTGCCCCACGGAGAACGCCAACGAGCACACGGGGAAGAACGGCGGGGCGTCGTGGGGCATCCGGTCCAAGAGGGTCACGGCCTGCAGGCCGGTGGCGAGCGCGGCCTCGATGTCGCCCCGGCTGAGGTCGAGCAGGGAGCGCAGGTGATGGTGCGCGGCCGACGCACCGGGAGACGCCGCCACCAGGGGATCCGCTGCTGCGACGACCCGATCGGTGCGCGACCAGTCGCCGGCCAGCATCGTCAGCAGCGCCTCCTGCTGGAAGGTCTCGGCGGCGCGATCCGGATCGGCAAGTCCCCGGCCGATCGCCGCGATCTCGGCGCCGAGGTCGGCGGCGAGCGCCGCGCGCCCGAGCCGGACCTCGAAGACGGCCATCGCGAACAGTCCGCGCGCCCGGAGATCGCCTCGGGTGGTCGACACATCCAGCGCGCGGGACAGCCACCGACGCCCCTCGGCGTGCATGCCGCGCGCCAGCAGGAGGCGCCACGCGGCGAGTACCGCTTCCAGAGCGCCGTCAGGGTTCTCGTGCAGAGCGGTTTCCAGCGCCACGCGCAGGTTCTCCAGCTCGAGCGCGAACCACGCGTCCGGCTCGCGGGCGATCGGCCCGTTGCGCTCGGCGTCCAGCACCGCTGCGCGCCGGACGTACCACAGCGCATGGACGCGCATCAGCTCCGCGGCCTCGCCGGCATCGGCCAGGCGCCGGGCGGCATACTGCCGGACCACCTCGAGGAGCCGGAAGCGAGCCTCGGCTGCGGGACTCGTGTCTGCGACCACGAGCGACTTGTCGACCAAGCCGGCGAGGACGTCGCGGACCTCCCGCGACAGGCCACCGGCACAGGCATCTTCCGCGGCGACGAGGCTGAATCCGCCGGCGAAGACTGACAGCCGGCGCAGGAGGACCTGCTCGTCCGGCTCGAGCAGGTCGTGGCTCCAGTCGAGCGTCGCCTCGAGGGTGACCTGGCGGTCCGGCGCACGTCGTGTCCTGCCGGTGAGGGTCGTCAGGGCGTCGTCGAGCAGCCCGGCGATCTCTGCCGGGGCGAGGTGGGCGGCGCGCGCGGCGGCGAACTCCAACGCCAGCGGGATGCCGTCCAGGCGACGACAGATGCGAGCCACGGCTGTCGCGTTCGACGCGTCCAGACGAAACTGCGGCGCCACCTCGACGGCCCGCCGCACGAAGAGCTGGACCGACTCGTGCTGGGCCGTCGCCGCCGGGTCGACCGCCCGTCCGGCGTCGGGAAGACCCAGCGAAGGGACGCGCCAGACCACCTCGCCGGGGAGGTGCAGAGGCTCGCGGCTCGTCGCCAGGACGAGGAGCCCCGTGCTGCGCGCGAGCATCGCCTCGACCAGCACGGCGGTGGCGTCGAGCACGTGCTCGCAGTTGTCGAGGACCACGGACAGTCGCCGCTCAGCCACGAGGTCGGCGACCGCGGCGGGACGGACGGCCGCGTCGAGCGAGGTCAGTCCGAGAGCGGCCGCGACGGTCGACGTCACGTGGGCGCCGTCCCTCAGGCCGGAGAGGTCGGCGAACCACACGCCGTCCGGGAAGGCCGGCGAGGTCGTCAGCTGGCGGGCCAGCTCGACGGTCAGTCGAGTCTTGCCCACCCCGCCCGGGCCGCTCAGGGTGAGCAGCCGGGTCCGGTCCACCAGCGCGTGCAGCTCGGCCAGCTCCCGGTGGCGACCCACGAACGTGGTCGCGGCGACCGGGAGGTTGGTGGCGGCTCGGTGGGCGAGCGGGACCTGCCCGGCGAGCACCCGCCGCTGCAGCTCGACGGTCGCCGGCTCGGGAGACGATCCGTACCGGTCCTCCAGCGTCGACCGCAGCGACTCGTAGGCCTCGATCGCGTCCCAGTGCCGACCGGTCGCGTCGAGAGCCCGGATCAGGGTCCGCTGACGCCTCTCGTCCGTGGCGTGAGCGGCGGCCGAGGCCTGGAGCAGACGGACCGCCTCCTCTGCCCGGCCCGCGTCGACCAGGGCCTCGGCCAGGACGCCCTCGACTGCTGCGCGGAGCCGGTCGAGCCGGCGTCGGGGCTCGTCGGCCCAGTCCTCGAACCGGTCCTCCGGCAGGAGGTCAGCGCCGAAGCGGTCGAGCACCGCCTGGCAGTCCTCCGCCCGACCGGACTCCAGCGCCGCACGCGCCGCTGCCTCGAAGTCCTGGACGTCGGTCTGCACGGCCCCGACGCGGCCGAGCGTGAGGATGTCGTCGTGCAGGCGCAGCAGCTCGGGGCTGCCCCCGGCCGACCCGAGGGCGCGCCGCGCCGCGTGCAGCGCCTGGTGAAGGTTGTTGGCCGCCGCCGCCCGGTCGAGACCCGGCCAGAGCGTCTCGGTCACCACGTCCCGATGGATCCGGTGCCCCTCGGCGAGCGCCAGCAGCTTGACCAGCGACTTGGCCCGGTGCAACCGCCACGAGTCCAGGACCGGTTGGTCTCCGACGCGGACGTCGAAGCCCCCCAGCAGATTCACCCGGAGGGGCACCGTGCTTCCGGGCGCGTCCGCCCTCATTCGTGCAGTGTGCTGCACGGGATGCGTCGGCAACAGACCTCCGGTGATCACCGACGCCGATCGCCCGAGGAGCGTGCCACGATGCCCCGGTGACACGCAGCCAGAAGCCGAGCGGCCTCACCGACGTCCGCGAGACCCCACGCGCCAGGCACGGCACCCGGACCGCTCTGACGCTCGGGGCGTTGGGGGTGGTCTTCGGGGACATCGGCACGAGCCCGCTGTACGCGCTCCAGACGGTCTTCAGCATCGACCACAACTCTGTCCTGCCGACGCCCGGCGACGTGTACGGCGTGATCTCGATGGTGTTCTGGTCCATCGCCGTCATCGTGTCGGTGAAGTACGTCACGCTGGTCATGCGGGCCGACAACGACGGCGAGGGCGGCATCCTCGCGCTGGTCGCGCTGCTGCGCGAGAAGCTCGCGGACCGGCGTCGGCTCGCGGTGGCCATGGTACTGGGCATGTTCGGTGCGGCGCTGTTCTACGGCGACAGCGTGATCACGCCGGCGATCTCGGTCATGTCGGCGTTCGAGGGCGTCGTTGTCGCCAACCCGTCCTTCGAGCGGCTCGTGCTGCCTGCCTCTGTCGCGGTCCTCACGGTGTTGTTCGTCGTTCAGCGGCACGGCACCGAGGTGGTCGGACGGGCGTTCGGACCCGTGATGGCACTCTGGTTCGTCGTCCTGGCCGCCCTGGGTGTGCCGCACATCGCCCAGAACCCGGCGATCCTGCGCGCACTGTCCCCGACCTACGCGATCACCTTCGTCGTCGAGCACCCGTTCATCGCGTTCATCGCCATGGGCGCCGTCGTGCTGACGATCACCGGAGCGGAGGCGCTCTACGCCGACATGGGCCACTTCGGGGCCGCGCCGATCCGGATGGGCTGGTACGCCGTCGTCTTCCCGGCCCTGACGCTGAACTACCTCGGGCAGGGAGCGATGATCCTGGACGACCCCGGCACGATCGACAACCCGTTCTTCCACCTCGCACCGTCCTGGGCGACCCTGCCGCTGGTCGCGCTGGCGACCCTGGCGACCGTGATCGCGTCGCAGGCCGTCATCTCCGGGGCGTACTCGGTCTCCCGGCAGGCCGTCCGCCTCGGCCTGCTCCCGCGACTGTCGGTACGGCAGACGTCACGCCACGCCGGCGGGCAGATCTACGTCCCGGCGATCAACTGGATCCTGTTCCTCGGCGTGCTCGTCCTGATCCTGGCGTTCCGCAGCTCGAGCCGGCTGGCCACCGCCTACGGCCTGGCCGTCACCGGGACGCTGCTGCTGACCAGCCTGCTGTTCCTGCTGCTCGCGAAGCGGGTGTGGCACTGGGCGATGTGGAAGGTCGTCGCGTACGGGGTCGTCGTCCTCGGCCTGGAGGTCGTCTTCCTCGCGGCCAACATCACCAAGATCGTCAGCGGCGGCTGGCTCCCCCTGCTCATCGCGGCGATCGTGGTGACGCTCATGACGACGTGGCGCGCGGGTGCCGAGCGGCTCCTCGCCCGGCGCAGCGAGCTGGAGGGGCCGCTCGACGGCTTCGTGGCGATGATCCGAGACAGCGGTATCCCGCGGGTGCCCGGACTGGCCGTGTTCCCCCACCCGAACAAGCTGACGGCTCCGCTCGCGCTCCGCTCGCACGTCGCGTTCAACCGCGTCCTGCACGAGCAGGTCGTCATCGTGCAGATCGTCAACGAGAACGTCCCGCACATCCGGCACGTCGACCGCGTCGTCGTCGACGACCTCGGCTACGCCGACGACGGCATCGTGCACGTCTGCGTGCGCGTCGGGTTCAACGACAGCCAGGACATCCCGCGGGGTCTGGCGCTGGCGGTCGGCCAGAGTCCCGAGCTCTCGTTCGACGTCGACGACGCGCACTACTTCCTGTCGGTCCTCACCGTGCACGTCGGCGGAGTCCCCCATCGGCGGGGCTGGCGTGCGCGGCTCTTCGTCTGGATGTCGCGCAACGCGGCGAGCCGCGCCGAGGCGTTCCACCTGCCACCCGAGCGGACCGTGATCATGGGCGCCAACGTCGACCTGTAGCCCGCGAGGCTCCCACCGCCCGACGCCCGGGCGGTGGGACCTCGGCCGGTGGCGTCAGAGAGCGCGCGCCACGCCCCCGCGCCAGACGGTGCGCAGCGCCAACGTGTCGGCGATGTCGGTGGTCGGGTCCCCGTCGACCAGCAGCAGGTCCGCGCGCAGGCCGGGGGCGATCCGGCCGCGGTCGTCGAGCCCGAACCGGCGCGCGGGCACCGAGGTGGCGGCCCGCAGCGCCTCCACCGGGGTGAGGCCGGCGCGGACGAGGAGCTGCAGCTCGTGGTGCACGCTCGCCCCGTGGGCGACGCCCCCCAGGTACGGGACGGGCACGGAGGCGTCCGAGCCGACCAGCAGGTCGACGCCCGCGCGGTGCAGCGCGGCGACGGTGGCGAGGACGTCGTCGAGGTTGCCCGCGGGGTACCGGGCGATGCTCGACCTCAGGGCGGCGAGCCAGGCCGGGTCCAGGCGTGAGGAGACCCGCGGGTCCGCGGCGAACGCCTCGCCGGTGAGCCCCATCATCGACGCGTCGAGCACGATGCAGGGCACGACGAACGCGTTCGCGGCGGCCAGGGCGGCGACGACCTCGGGAGTGTGCGGTCGGTCCATGAACACGTGGGTCAGCCCGTCAACGCCCGCCTGGACGGCGGACATCGTGGCGTCGACAGTCAGCGCGTGCGCGACGACGATCCGGTCGAGGCGGTGCGCCTCGGCGACGGCCGCGTCCACGGTCGCCTGGTCGAGGCACGGGAGGCCGGGGTGCCCTTCGACGGTCCCGTCGTCGATCATCACCTTGATGTAGTCCGATCCGGCCTCGACCAGCCGCGGGATCCAGGCGACGGCTTCCTCGGGTGTCGTCACGAACGGCATGACCGGGGCGGGTCCGTCGCCGCGCGGCGGGCCGCCGGGGCGCTCGCCGGCGGGGAACAGCTCGGACGGGTGCCCGCCCGGGGGCGTGAGGGCGAAGCCCGACGAACGCACGTCGGCGAGGCCGGGGTCGGCCCCGACCCGCCGCTGCGCGTCGCCGGTCATGGCACCCTGCATCTCGAGCTCCGTCGTGACGCCGAACCGCAGGGCCTGGGCGAGCGCCGGTGCGGACGTGTGGACGTGCGCGTCGATGAGGCCGGGCACCAGGGTGGCACCGCGGGCGTCCACCACGTCGGCCTGCGACGGGACGGGGCCGCCGACGTCGACGATGCGGTCGTCCTCGAGGGTGACGGTGGTCGCGTCGAGCACGTGCTGGCCGTCGAAGACCCGGGCGTGGGTGATGCTGGTGATCAAGGAAGCCTCCTCAGTAGATGCATGACGATATGCACATATGTGCGTGAACGCAAGTATCGCGCTATCGTCGTGCCATGGAGACCGACCGAGAAGCCGAGAAGCCGACGGAGCTGGACCTCTGGGACGAGGACCACCTCCTGGACGAGGTGGGAGCCGCGTTCTCCCGGCTGCGCCGACGGACCACCCAGGTCAGCGTCGACCCGGCGCCGAGCCGCAAGGATCTCAACCGCAACCTCGTGCTCAACATCGTCGACGAGGCGTCCGACGAGATGACCGTCGGCGGCCTCGCGGAGCAGCTGGGCATCGACCCCTCGGCCGCCAGCAGGGCCGTCTCCGACTGCATCGCGGCGGGCCTGCTCGAGCGCCGCGCCTCCCAGCTCGACGGCCGGCGCACGGTCCTGTCGATCACCGCCGAGGGCGACGCCCTGCGCGCGCGATTCCGGCGCCAGCAGCGGGCGGCGTTCGTGCAGATCACCGGTGACTGGTCCGACGACGACCGCCTCACGTTCGCCCGACTGCTCGTGCGGTACGACCGGGCGACAGCCCGCCTGACCGACTGACGCACCCCGAGTTCAACCGACGTCGAGCAACTGCTGGCCGATCGGCCACCGATGCATCGCGAGCGGACAGCGCGCCGGCGTGACCCAACGCACAGCGACACACAACTTGCAGTCGTGCAATAATGCAGTCATGCAAACAACCGAGATGGGGCTTCGCGAGCGCAAGCGCGTCGAGACCCGGCACCGCATCGCGGACGCCGCGCTCGACCTGACGCTCGAGCACGGCCTCGAGGGCGCCACCGTCGAGGCCATCAGCGCCGCGGCCGGCGTGTCCCCGCGCACGTTCTTCAACTACTTCGACTCGAAGGACGACGCGGTGCTCAATGCGCCCGACGCGCGGGAGATCGACCGGATGGTCGCTGCCGTCGTGGCGACCGGCGAGAGCCTGAGCCTGCGCGAGGTCGCCGTGCGCTTCTTCGTCGAGCAGATCCGCTCGAGCTTGCAGGCGGGAGCGCATCGCGACGAGCGGCGTGCGCTGCTCCGTCGCCACCCCCACCTGTTCGCCGCGGCGTTCCGCCAGCTCGGGGACACCCAGGAGGCGTTCGCCGCCGCCCTGGTCCAGATCGCCGCCGCCCGCGCGGTCGGCACGGACCAGGACACGGCGTGGGCAGATGTCGCCGTCACCGCCGCGGCCGTCGCCGTGCGTGGCGCCATGAAAGAGGCGGCCGCAGCGCCGGAGCCCGCCACCGCAGACCAGATCGAGGAGCGCGCGAACGCGCTCCTGACCACAGCATGGGAGAACCTCACGTGACCACGACCACCGCGGCAGCCGAACGGGCGCCGCAGACCCCCTCGCAGCCGGCGAGCGGGACGTCCCACAAGGGCGTCCTGCTGGTGTTCGCCGGCCTGCTCATCGCGATGCTGCTGGCGTCGCTCGACCAGATGATCTTCTCGACCGCACTGCCGACGATCGTCGGTGAGCTGCACGGCGTCGAGCACATGGTGTGGATCACGACGGCCTACATCCTGGCCTCCACCATCGTCATGCCCGTCTACGGCAAGCTCGGCGACCTCGTCGGCCGCAAGTGGCTGTTCGTCAGCGCGATCGGCATCTTCCTCGTCGGCTCCGTGATCGGCGGCCTCTCGCACTCCATGGGCAGCCTCATCGTGGGCCGCGCGGTCCAGGGCCTCGGCGGCGGCGGGCTCATGATCCTGGCGCTGGCGATCATCGCCGACGTCGTGCCCGCCCGTGAGCGCGGCCGGTACAGCGGGATCATGGGCGCGGTGTTCGCCGTGTCCTCGGTCGCCGGTCCCCTGCTCGGCGGCTTCTTCACCGAGGGCCCCGGCTGGCGCTGGGCGTTCTGGATGAACGTGCCGCTCGGCATCCTGGCGATCGTCTCGGCCATCAAGTTCATCCACCTGCCGAAGCGCGTCCAGGTCAAGCCTCGCCTGGACTACGCGGGCATGGTCCTCATCGCCATCGCGAGCACCTGCATCGTGCTGACCACCACCTGGGCCGGCTCCACGTACGACTGGGCATCGCCGCAGATCATCGGCCTGATCGCCGGTGCGATCGTGGCCGCAGTCGCCTTCGTGTACGTCGAGAGCCGCGCCGCCGAGCCGATCATGCCGCTCGCCCTGTTCCGCAACCGGAACTTCAACGTCGCCACCCTCGGCGGGCTGCTGACCGGCATCTCGATGTTCGGCGCGATGGCGTTCCTGCCGACGTACCTGCAGATGGTCACCGGTTCGAGCGCCACCGAGGCCGGACTGCTGATGGTCCCGATGATGCTCGGCATGCTGCTGACGTCCGTGATCACCGGCATCGCGATCTCGCGCACCGGGAAGTACAAGTGGTACCCGGTCGTGGGCATGTCGTTCGTCGCCGTGGGCCTGCTGCTGCTCTCCACGATGACTCCCGGCCTGGCCGTCTGGGTCATCTGCGCGTACACCGCGATCATGGGCGTGGGGCTCGGCATGACCATGCAGAACCTCGTGCTCGTCGTGCAGAACTCGTTCTCGATGAAGGTCGTCGGCACGGCGACGTCGTCGAACAACTACTTCCGCCAGATCGGCGCGTCCGTCGGTTCCGCCGTCGTGGGGTCGCTGTTCGCGACGAACCTCGCCCACCTGCTGACCCAGCGCCTCCCAGCCTCCGGGGCGGGCGACACGGGCAGCTTCACGCCGGACCTGGTGCACAACCTGCCCGACCAGGTGCGCGAGATCATCGTCGGCGCCTACAACGACGCCCTCACGCCGGTGTTCCTCTACATGGTTCCGCTCGCGATCCTCGCCGCCGTCGTGCTCGTGTTCATCAAGCACAAGCCGCTGGCCACGTCGATCGACCTCGAGGTCGAGCCGGTGGCCGTCGACGACGCGACGTCCGGTGCACTGGGCACCGATGCTGAGCTCGACGACGAGATCGACGCCCTCACCCGCGAGGCGCGGTACGCCGAGCTGGCGACCACCTCGTCCTGAGTCTGGAGAACGGCCCCGCACCGCCGGCATCGGCGGAGCGGGGCCGTTCGGCTGTCCCCCGGTCGATGATCAGTGCGGGGCCCGGTAGAAGTTCCGCTCCCACCGATGACGCCGGATCACCGCGCGCTGCGTGTCCGTCAGCCGGCGACCGTCGCTCGTGGCGGCGTTGCGCTCGACGTTGCGCACGGTGCGCATGCCCGCGATCACCGTGGACACGGCGGGGTGGTCGAGGACGTAGCGCAGGGCGGTGTCGGGCAGCTCGTCGGCTGCGATGCCCAGGTCGCCGACGAGAGCGGCGACGTGCCGCTCGACCTGCGCCGGTCGGTCCCCTCCGAAGAAGGTGGTGCGGAAGTCGCCCTCGGGGAACGTCGACCCCGCCGTGATGCGCCCGGTCAGTCCGCCCTCGTCGAGGGCGACGCGCACGATGACGCCGACGCCGTGCTCGGCACACGCGGGCAGCAGGTGCGCCTCCGGCTGCTGGTGCCAGGCGTTGTAGATGACCTGCACCGTGTCGACCGTGCCGCTGCGCACGAGCTCGAGCGCGTTCTCGGGCTCGTAGTCGTTGATCGAGACGCCGAAGAAGCGGATCTTGCCCTCCTGGCGCAGGTCGGCGATCGTCTCGAGCCAGTCCCCCTTGCCGACCCACTCGTCGCTCCAGACGTGGAGCTGCAGGACGTCGAACGCCTCGAGGCCGGACGCGGCGAGGCTGGTCTCGAGGCTCCGGCGGATGTGGCCGCCGGGGAACGTCTCGTCCGGGTGCAGGCCGTCGGGTGCCGGCCAGACCCCGTTCTTGGGCGGGACCTTGGTGGCGACGAGCACGTCCGGGTGGTCCCGCAGGACGCTGCCGACGATGCGCTCGCTCTCGCCGTAGCCGCGCGCGGTGTCGACGAAGGTGACGCCGAGCTCGATGGCGCGGTGCAGCGCCGCCACGGACTCGTCCTCGCGTGCGCCGACCCACCCGGTGGCGCCGATCCCCCACGCTCCGTAGCCGATCTCGGACACGGTCAGGCCGGTACGCCCCAGCTGGCGATGCTCCATCTGCGAACTCCTCTGTCTCGTTGTCTCAGGCGTCCCGGGCGAGGTGACGCCGGAGGAAGTCGTCCACGATGCCGAGCACCTCGTCCTGCCAGAACGGCGGGCCGCCGTGGTCGGCACCCCGGAGCTGATACAGCTCGACCGGCCCGCCGGCCTCGACCAGCGCGTCGTGGAGCAGCACGCTCTGGCCGAACGGCACGTACCTGTCCCTGCTGCCGTGCACGATCAGCACGGGAGGCAGGCCCCGCCGAGGTGCCAGGTGGTTCATGAGGATCGTCGGCTCGACCAGATCGGGCCGTCGCAGCACGTCGTGCCCGCCGATGAGCAGGCCCTCGGGGCTGGTCGGCTCGATGTGGTCCTGGACGGACGGCTCCTCGTGCATGCGCGAGATGTCGGTCGGCCCGTAGTAGTCGACGACGCACCGCACGCCCCGCGACTCGTCGTCGACCGGCTCGTCCGAGTACTCCTGCTCCCCGTCCGTCAGGGCGGTGAGCACGGCCGTGTGCGCCCCCGACGAGTCGCCCCACAGAGCCACCCGGTCGGGGTCGACGTGGAACTGCTCCGCGCGCCCGCGCAGGATGCGGAGCGCTGTGCGCGCGTCACGGACCTGGGCCGGGAAGGGTGCCAGCGTGGACGGCCGGTACTCGACGATCGCGACGACGTAGCCGCGCGCGGCGAACGCGGCGAGGGCCGGGAGCGACTGGCCGAGCGCCTGGTCCTTCCAGGCCGACCCCTGCACGAAGACGACCAGCGGGAACCTCGGACCGGGGCCAGCTCCGGTCGGGTCCTCCCGCATCGGCGGCACGACGACCTGCAGGTGCAGCGCACGCCCGGACTTGCGGGCGTACTCCACCCCGAGCACCGCCAAGCCGTGCCTCGGCGTGTGGTCGGCCGCCAGCACAGTCATCCCCTCGCTGCGCCTGGTGCTCTCGGGGAAGTCGGCTGCCCAGACCGACCTCGCCTCCACGAGCGAGGCACCGTCGGGTGCGTTCGTCATGTCTTCTCCGTCTCCCGAGGACCGGGGCTCGCTCAACCGCCCCTGCCGGTCGAGGCCGGCCTTGAGCATGGCAGTGGCGGCCCAGTGGTGCGGCCGGTCGCAGACGGTCGTCGCTCCGTGCGCGGTTCAGTCGTTCCAGGTGAACCGGACGTCGAGGTTCAGGAACGTGGGCGGCCCGTCGCACAGGGCCGCCATCTGAGCCGCGAACGCATCCGTCTCGGGACGGGCCGAGTTCTCCATCGCCGCCTCGTAGGAGTCGAACTCGACGATGTTGAGGTAGCGGCCCGGGTCGTCCCGATCGGCGGTCACCACCGCCCGGACCACCGCCGTGCCGCCCTGCGCCGCCCGGGCTTCCCGGTACGCGTCGCCCAACGCCTGGACCTCGTCGAGCCGCGAGGTCCGGAAGTCGATGATCTGCACGAACCGTGTCATGACGCACCTCCGTTCCTGCACAGAGTCCTCCGGCGCCGAACCCGGCGCCACCCTTGCCCTGGGCTGGTCACGCGTATAGCGTGCTGGTTGTGCGTATAGCGCGGGAGAGCGACCTGACCGCCCGGGCCCGGATCCGGGACGCGGCCATCGAGTGCTTCGCCCAGGAAGGCTTCGGAGCCTCGTTCCGGACGATCTCTGCGCGAGCCGGCGTCTCCCCGGGACTCATCACGCACCACTTCGGGCCCAAGGAGGCCCTGCGCGAGGAGTGCGATGTCGAGGTCCTGCGCCGGTACCTCGAGATCAAGACCGACGCCGTCGACCGCCCGAGCGCCCACCTGCTCGACGGCCTCACCAACCCCGGGGCGTCGCCGACCGTGGTCGTCTACCTGCTGCGCGCCATCCACGCAGGCGGCCCGGCCGCGCGCAAGTTCCTCGACCGCCTCATGGACGACGCGCGCATCGTCATGAAGCAGAGCGTCGAGAGCGGCCTCGCGCGACCGTCACGGGACGAAGAGGCGCGGCTGCGGTACCTGACGTATCAGACGATGGGCGCGATGCTCGTGCGGTTCCTCACGACCGAGCACGCGACGCCGGAGGAGTTCGTCGCGTCGATGCGGGCGGCGGACGACGAGTTCATCCTGCCGATCCTCGAGGTCGGCACCGAGGGCTTCCTCGCGGACCGGTCCCTGCTCGACGACTACCTGCAGTACCTCTGGGAGCCGCCGGACCGTCAGGACGCCACCCCGTCCTGACCCTCCCCGAAGGAAGAAGCACGCTCATGACCAGCATCGACAACGCCATCGAGGTCGAGGGGCTCACCAAGAGCTTCGGCCGGGTGCACGCTCTGCGCGGGCTCGACCTGACCGTCCCGACCGGCCAGGTGACGGGCTTCCTCGGCCCCAACGGCGCCGGCAAGTCGACGACCATCCGCATCCTGCTCGGCCTGCTGCGGGCCGACGGCGGCCGGGCGACCGTCCTCGGGGGCGACCCCTGGGCCGACGCGGTCGGCCTGCACCGGTCCATCGCCTACGTGCCGGGCGACGTGAACCTGTGGCCAAACCTCACCGGCGGTGAGGCGATCGACATCCTGGTGCGGCTCTCGGCACCGCTGGAGCCCGCCCGCAAGCACGCCATGCTCGAGCGCTTCGAGCTCGACCCGACCAAGAAGGCCCGCGCCTACTCCAAGGGCAACCGCCAGAAGGTCGCGCTGGTCGCGGCGCTCGCCTCCCGGGCCGAGCTCCTCGTGCTCGACGAGCCGACGTCCGGCCTGGACCCCCTCATGGAGGCGGCCTTCACCGACTCGATCCGCGAGGTGAAGGCCGAGGGCCGGTCGGTGCTGCTCTCGAGCCACATCTTCGCGGAGGTCGAGAGGCTCGCCGACCGGGTGACGATCATCCGCGACGGCGTGACGGTCGAGGCCGGGACCATCGCCGAGCTGCGGCACCTCACGCGGTCGCAGGTGACCGTCGGCATCGACGGCGGCGCCGACCGGCTCGCCGCGCTGCCGGGGGTGCACGACCTGCAGCAGACCGACGGGCACGTCACCTTCGCGGTCGACGACGCCGAGCTGTCGACCATCCTGGCAACGGTCGCGACCCTGCGACCACGGTCGCTCGTCGCCAACCCACCCTCGCTCGAGGAGCTGTTCCTGCGCCACTACGGGGACGCGATCACCGCGCCGGAGACCGCCGGAGCGGCAGCCGTCGAGGGGGTGCCCTCATGACCGCGACCGCAACCCGCTCCCCCGCACCGGCCGCTGCCAGACTGTCGCGGACGCCCGCGGACGCGTTCGCCGGGCTCGGCACGACTATCMGCCTGGTCGTCCGGCGCAACCGCGTGCGGCTCGTGGTGTGGGTGTACGTGGTGGTCGGCCTGTTCGCGTACGTCGGCGCGTACTACCGGAGCCTCTTCGACACCCAGCAGGCGCTCGACGACTTCGCCGCTCTGTCCAACACCCCGGCGATCCGCGCGCTCACGGGCCTCGCCGCCGCCCCGGACACGCTCGGCGGCGCCGTCTGGACGAAGATCTGGATGACGTGCACCCTCGCCCTGGCGTTCGGCGTCGCATTCCTCGTGACGCGCAGCGGCCGGGCTGACGAGGAGCTCGGCCGCACCGAGCTCCTCCGTGCACGCATGCTCGGCCTGCACGCGTACTCGACCGCGTCGTGGCTGGTCAACGCCGTGCTGTGCCTCGTGTGCGGCATCGGGGTCACCGCCGCGTCGATCCTGCTCGGGCTCGACCCGGCGGGCGCCGGCATCACGGGCTCGCTGGTGGTCGGCGCATCGATCACGGGCGTCGCGGCCGTCGCGCTCGGCGTCGCAGCGGTGGCCAACCAGGTGGCGACGACCTCGCGCGGTGCCAACACGATCGCGTCGGTGGTGCTCGGCATCTTCTACGTGCTGCGCATGCTGGGCGACCTCGGCGACGGGCGGCTGACGTGGCTCTCGCCGATCGGCTGGGGCCAGGAGATGCAGCCCTGGGGCGCGAACCGCTGGTGGGTGCTCGCCCTCCTGCTCGGCGTGGCCGCCGTGCTCTGTCTCGTGGCACTGCGGCTCGAGGCCAGGCGCGATCTCGGCGGCGGGCTCGTCGCCGAGCGCCCGGGACCGGCGGGCGCGCCCGTCCGCTACGCCTCGCCGCTCGGGCTGGCGCTGCGGCTGCAGCGTGGGCCGGTCATCGGCTGGAGCCTGACCGTCGCACTGGCGGCCCTGATGTTCGGGAGCGTCGTCCAGGCGATGACCGACCTGCTCGACGACGCGAACGACCAGACCGCGGCGATCATCGGCGGGACCGGCATCGATCCGTTGCTAGCCCTCCTGGTCGAGCTGGTCGCGTTGATCGTGACCGTCTTCGCGGTCCAGTCGGCCGTGGCCCTGCGCAGCGACGAGGCGGCCGGCATGGCCGAGCTCCAGCTGGCCGGGGCGATGTCGCGCGCACGGTGGGCAGCCGGGCGGCTCGCCATCCCGGTGGTCGGTTCGGCGGTCCTGCTCGTCGTCGGCGGTGCCCTGTTCGGGTCGGCCTACGGCGCGTCCGTCGGCGAATCCGGGCATGCCGGGTCGCTCGCGCTAGCGGCGCTCGCGTACTGGCCGGCGGTCATGGTCCTCGTCGGCGTCGCCGTCGCCCTCTTCGGCTGGGTGCCGCGCGCCGCGATCGCCGGCCCGTGGGCGGTGCTCGGGGCGATGTGGGTGATCGTCATCGCCGGCGACGCGCTGCACCTGCCGAGCTGGCTGCTCAACGCGCTGCCGTTCTCGGCGACGCCGTACCAGCCCGCCGAGCCGTTCACGTGGGCGCCGGTCCTCGCCCTCACGCTCGTCGCGGTCGCGCTGTTCGCGCTGGGGGTGGGTCGCTTCTCGCGGCGGGACACTCAGCCGGCCTGACGTCCCCTCCTCAGGCAGGTTGAGTGGCCGTGACCGCGGGCGTTCCGGCGGTGATCACGCGGGCGATCACCGCGAGGGCCACCGCCACGCCCGCGCCGACGAGGTAGACGCCGGCCAGGCCGATACCGGTGAGGCTTTCCAGCGGCGCGACGCCGAACGCGGCGACGCCGTACCCCACCTGGTAGGCCGCGATGAGCTCGCCCGACGACGTCGCGCCGAGCCGCGGGAACTCCTCGCCGGCGAGGCTCAGGTTGAGCGGGAGCATCGCGGAGCACGCGAACCCGGCGAGCGCGAACGCCAGCACGGCGACCACCGCGCCGTGGGCGGAGGACACCGCGAGGTTGGACCCGGCGATCAGCACCGGAAGGACGACGTACACGACGGTCGGCCGCACGCGCACGGTCAGGGCGGCGACGATGACTCGACCGATCGTCACGCAGGCCCAGAACGCCGCCAGCGCGAGCGACGCGACCTGCGCCGAGAGTGCTCGCTCGCTGGTGAGGTACACGCTCGACCAGTTGCCGAAGAGCGTCTCGCACACGCCGTAGAGCACCGCCGCTGCCGCGTACCACCAGAAACGGCTCGGCAGCTTCTGCCGTCCCCCGGCGGCGCGCTGCGGCGTCGGGCCGGCGTCCAGCGCGGTCCGTACCGCGAGGACCAGGAAGACCGCGAGCCCGAAGGCCGCCAGGACGGGCAGGAGCCACCACGCGCCGAGCGCCAGGAACAGGGCGATGAGCAGCGGAGCTAGCGCCGTCCCGGTGCCCAGCAGCGCGTTGAGCGTGAGGATCGACCGGTCCTGGTTCTCGGGTGTCAGCCGCGCGGCGAACGTGTTCAGCGCCGGGACCGTGGTCCCGAACCCGAATCCCAGCGCGCCGGTCGCGCACAGCAGGACGGGATACGCGGCTGCGGACGTCGAGACCGACTGGCTGAGCACCAGCAGCAGCATCGCCAGGAGGTTCGAGACCAGGCCGGCCTGCAGGACGCGCTGCAACGACCAGCGCGCCGCCAGCAGCGGCGACGTCGCGGCGCCGGTGATGGCCAGGACGACCTGCGGCACGAACATCAGGCCGTACTGGCTGGTGCTCAGGTCGTAGCCCGTCGGGCTGAGGAGGATCGAGCTGGCCGCGGGGAACGAGACGAGCGCCAGCCCCTGGACGAGCCCGGCTCCGTAGACGAGGACGGACCGCGCGCGAGGGACGGCGTCGACGCTCGTCATCCCGCCGCCAGCCCCCACGCCCCGCTCCAGGACTCCCCCGGCCCGAGCGTGACGAGGTCCGCCCCGGACCGGAAGGCGTGCGGCGGGCAGGTCATCGGCTCGACGGCCACCGCCCGCCGTCGCCGCTCGGCCGGGAACACGCCGTCGGCCGTGTAGACCATCAGGTACCCGAACGCGTCATCGACCCAGAGCCGCACGCCGCGGCTGCCGGCCGGGTCGACCAGGTGGACCACCGCCCGACCGTCGTCGCCGCGTGCCAGGTCCCCGAACACGGTGTCGAGGACCTCGGGCCCGATGGCCCGCGCCACGCGGAAGTCGAGGTGCGACCCGGTCACGTCGACGGGCGTCGGCCGCTCGTCGGGGTCGGCCGGCACCGGGGAGTGGCTCTGCGCCGGCATGTGCAGCTCCAGCCCCTCCACAGGCACCCCCAGGCCCAGGTACGGGTGGAACCCGATGCCGAACGGCGCTGGCTCGACGCCCGTGTTGCTCACCGACGAGGCGACCGTGAGCCCGTCGGCGGACAGGTCGTAGCCCACCTGCAGGCTGAGCTCCCCCGCGTATCCCGGCTGCGGGCGCAGGACGCAGGCGAGCACGACGTCCTGCTCGGTGAAGGACACCTCGGTCCAGTCGAGCCACCGGACCATGCCGTGGATGGCGTTGCCACGCTCCGGCTCGTCCATCGCGACCTGGCACGTCCGGCCACCGAAGGTGTACCGGCCGCCGGCCAGCCGGTTGGGAAAGGGCGCGAGCACCTGGCCGCGCCCGTCGGGCGACCGTTCGTCGACGCCGAACCCGTCCAGCACGGGCTGACCGTTCAGCAGGCACTGCCGCAAGGTGGCGCCGACCTGAGTGACGACTGCCTCGTGACCACCCGACCGGAGGCGGTACTGCGTGCCCGAGGGTGGGGTGCCGGTCACGGGGTCGAGCCCCCGGCCGACGCCTCGACCGCGGTGATGGGCTTCGTGATCTCCTCCAGCGACTTCCCCTCGGCATTGATCCCGTAGACGATCTCGACGATTCCACCGATCACCATGATCAGGCCGCCGATCACGTAGCCGACCACGAGTCCGTCGCGGCTCGACCCGTCGCCGATCAGCCAGCCGAAGAAGAACGGCCCGATCGCGCCGAAGACCTGGGCGATGGCGAAGAAGACGGCGATCGCCTCCGCGCGGATCTCGATCGGCCACGTCTCGCTCACGGTCAGATAGGCCGCGCTCGCACCCGCTGACGCGAAGAAGAAGATGACGACCCACACGACCGTCTGCGTCGTGGCGGTGAGCAGGTCCTCGCCGAACAGCCACGCGCTGATGGCCAGGAGCACCCCGGAGACGAGGTACGTGCCCGAGATCATCTTCTTGCGCCCGACCGTGTCGAAGAGCGGGCCGAGGATCAGGGGGCCGAGCAGGTTGCCGACGGAGAAGGCGAGGCCGTAGAGGGGCACGGTGGTCGCTGACACGTCGTAGAACTTGGTCAGGACCAGCGCGTAGGTGAAGAAGATCGCGTTGTAGAGGAACGACTGCGTGATCATCAGGGTCGAGCCGAGGATCGCCCTCCTGGGGTACTCGTGGAACACGAGCCTGAGGAAGACGAGATAGCCGTACTTCTTGTCGGGCACGAGCGAGAGCGCGTGGCTGTCATCCAGCTCCGGGAGCTCCTGGCCGTGCCGGCGCGCGTTGTCCTSGATCTTCGCCAGCTCCGCCTCGGCCGCGTCGACGCGACCGTGGGCCATCAACCATCGAGGGCTCTCCGGCAGGGTCCGGCCGACGACGATCACGACGAGAGCGAGCACGGGCCCCATGAGGAACGCGAGCCGCCAGCCGACGTTGATCGCGAACGCGTTGAGGAAGATCAGCGAGACGAACGAGCCGATGATCGCGCCGGCCCAGTAGGTGCCGTTGATCCAGATGTCGACCCGCCCGMGGTACTTCGACGGCATCATCTCGTCGATCGCGGAGTTGATCGCAGCGTACTGACCGCCGATGCCCATGCCTGCGATGAACCGGGTGGCGTAGAAGAACACCAACCAGCCCTCGTGGTGCCCGGTGACGAACGCGGCCAGGCCGGTGCCCAGCAGATACAGCAGCAGGGTGACGATGAGCAGCCGCTTGCGGCCCAGCTGGTCGGACAGCCGGCCAAAGTACAGGGCTCCGACCATCTCGCCGATCAGGTAGACCGAGGCGATGAGGCCGATCTCCTGGGAGCTCATGCCCAGCGTCTCCGGGCTGCTCAGCACCCCGGTCACCGAGCTGGAGATCGTGATCTGCAGGCCGTCGAGGATCCACGCCGCACCGAGGCCCGCGACCATGCGGGTATGGAACGGGGTCCAGCTGAGCCGGTCCAGCCGGGCCGGGATCGTCGACCTGACCACCGCGCCGGTGGTCACCGGACCGCCCCCTCGGCGGCGACGGTACGGACCCTGGTCGATGCGTCCATGGCGACACACTCCTTCGTCCGCCCCACCTGGACGCCTCAGGTCGTCCTCGGCGGTGAGGTGCACGACGAGTCCAGCACCACCGGAGGCCGCCGTCGTCATCCTCTCGGGATGATGCGCCGGGCCGGTCGGTCGCGAAGACTCGTGCCCTGGCCGCGGCGGTGGACCGCCGATCGAGCTCGCCGGTGAGGTGGACTTCCGTGACGACGCCAACGGATCAGAGCGTGCTCATCAACGGGTTCGGCCTGCTCTTCGTGATCCTGAACTCGTTCGGCCTGGGGCTCCGGCTGACGGTCGGCAAGGTGCTGGCGCAGGCAGTCGCGCACTGGAAGATCAGCGTGTGGGTGCTGGTGATCAACTTCGTCATCATCCCGCTGCTGTTCGTCGGCTATCTGCTGACGATCGCCTCGTCCATCCCGGACGAGATCAAGGTCGGGTTCTGTATCGCAGCGCTGAGCGCGGGCATGCCCTTCGCTCCCATCCTCGCCAAGCTGGCCAAGGCAGATGTCAGCATTGCCACGACTCTGTTGGTGGTCCTGACCCTCGGGACCGTCGTCGCCCTCCCCGTGGGGCTGCCCCTGGCCATCGATGCGGTCGACTCGCAGCTGACAACCACCGCCTGGGATATCGCCTGGCCGCTGCTGCTCTTCCTGCTGCTCCCCATGGTTCTCGGGTGCGCCTTCCGGGTCTGGTGGCCCGACCTCACCGCTTCCCTGACCCGGTGGGTCGTCCGCGTCGCCATCCTGTGCCTTCTCTTCAACCTCAACTTCACGCTCGTGGCGTACTGGAGCCAGTTCGTGCAGAGCTGGGGCACGGAGAGCTACGTCGCCGCCATCGCCGGCCCCTTCATCGGGCTCGGGTGCGGCTACCTCCTTGTCACCGCGCTGCGAGTCAAGGACCTGGGTATCAGGCATGCGAGCGAGGTGACGACCGCGGTCCGCAACATCGCTCCGATGCTCCTCATGATGATCTTCCCCTTCGTCTCCGACCCGTTGGTGACGGTGTCGATCACCATCCTCAACACCATCGGAATCACCGTCGTGGTGCTGTTCGTCCTGATGTGGCGGCGCGCTGCACCGCCCGTTCCGGCGGTCGCCGTCCCGTGAGCCGAGCGCCTTTCATCCCGACGGGATGATGCTCGGTCGTCGGGGCCGGTGCGACGCTCGAACGGGCCGACGCGCCGACAGCGCGCGTCGGCCCACCAAGATCGTCGACCTGGGGAGGGCCGGTGTCCGATCTCGACCTGGCTCGCCTGCAGTTCGCGTCGACGAGCATCTACCACTTCCTCTTCGTCCCGATCACGATCGGGCTGGGGTTCCTCGTCGCCGTTCTGCACACCATGTGGTTCCGGTCGGGCAACCCCGACCACAAGCGGCTGACCAAGTTCTTCGGCACGCTCCTGCTGATCAACGTGGCCGTCGGGGTGGTGACCGGCCTGATCCAGGAGTTCGAGTTCGGCATGAACTGGTCGGCCTACTCCCGGTACGTCGGAGACGTGTTCGGGGCGCCGCTGGCGATGGAGGGGCTCGCGGCCTTCTTCCTCGAGTCGACGTTCATCGGGCTCTGGGTCTTCGGCTGGAACGTGCTCCCCCGCGGCATCCACCTGCTCACCGTCTGGCTCGTGGCGCTGGGGGCCGCGGGCTCGGCGGCGTTCATCATGGCCGCGAACTCGTGGATGCAGCACCCCGTCGGGTACACGGTCGACCAGTCCACGGGCCGGCCCGAGCTCTCGGACATCGGCGCCGTGATGACCAACCCCGTGTTCCTGTGGGGGTACGCGCACGTGCTGACCGCGTCCCTGGTCACCGGGTCGGTCCTCATGCTGGCCGTCTCCGCGTGGTACCTGCGGCGCGGTCAGCACGCGGAGTTGTTCACCCGCACGGCGAAGGTGTCGATCGCCGTACTCCTGCCCTCGATCCTCCTGGCGCTGGGCGTCGGCAGCCACCTCGGCGTGATCGAGGCGACGTACCAGCCGATGAAGATCTCCGCGGCGGAGGGGCAGTGGGAGACGTGCCAACCCTGCTCGTTCTCGGCGTTCCAGATCGGCGGCGGCAACAACGACCAAGACCCCACCAAGATCATCGAGATCCCGCACCTGCTCTCGATCCTCGCCACGGGCACGTGGGACGGCGAGGTGCAGGGGCTGAACGAGCTCAACGCCCAGTACCAGGAGGAGTACGGGCCCGGGAACTACGTGCCGAACGTCTTCGTCCAGTACTGGTCGATGCGCGTGATGGCCTACCTGGGCTCGCTGGCCGCGCTCGTGGCCCTGTGGGGGCTGTGGCTCATCTGGCGACGGCGACTACCGACGGCGCGCGTGTTCCTGTTCGTCGCGACCTGGGCCGTCGCCTTCCCGTTCCTGATGAACACCGCCGGCTGGATGCTCACCGAGAACGGCCGCCAGCCGTGGATCGTCCAGGGCCTGATGAAGACGTCCGACGGGGTCTCGCCATCGGTCGGCACGACCGAGCTGATCACCAGCCTCGTCGTCTTCTACGGCGTCTTCCTCCTCCTCGGCGCGGTCAACCTCTACCTCATGATGCGGTTCGCCCGCCGCGGCCTCGAGCTCGAGGAGCCGGACGAGGCCGAGCACACCGGTGACGGCGGGCAGCCGCGAGTCCCGGCCCTGACCTTCTGAAGGAGGAGTCACGATGACGTTGCCCGACCTGTGGTTCCTCGTCGTCGCGTTCCTCTGGACCGGCTTCTTCGTGCTGGAGGGGTTCGACTTCGGCGTCGGCATGCTGCACAAGGTGGTGGGACGCACCGACACCGAGCAGCGCGTCGCCATCAACGCGATCGGCCCGTTCTGGGACGGCAACGAGGTCTGGCTGATCGTCGGCGCGGCCGCCATCTTCGCCGCGTTCCCCAGCTGGTACGCCACGTGGTTCTCCGCGATGTACCTGCCTCTGGTGCTGCTGCTCGTCGCGCTCATCGCACGCGGCGTCTCGTTCGAGTTCCGCGGCCGCATGGACGCGACCCGGTGGCGGCAGACCTGGTCGTGGAGCCTGACGATCGGCAGCGCGCTGTGCCCGCTGCTGCTGGGCGTGGCGCTCGGCAACCTCCTCGCCGGGATGCCCGTGGACTCCTCCGAGGAGTTCAGCGGCTCCGTCGCCGACTCGATCACGGGGTACGGCCTGCTGGTCGGGCTCACCCTCGTCGCCCTCTGCCTGCTGCACGGCGCCACCTTCCTCGCGTTGCGCACCGAGGGCGACGTGCGTCGTCGCGCCCACCGCGCCGTCGCCGTCACCCACGTGCCGGCCGTCCTGCTGCTGCTCGGGTTGGCCGTGTGGACGCCGTCGGTGTCCGACGCACCTGCTCTTCGCGGCATCGGGCTGCCCGCACTCGCGGTCGTCGCCGTGCTGCTCGCCGGCGCACTGTCCCGTGCGGGCCGGGAGGGCTGGGCCTTCACCGCCACGGCGATCGCCATCGCCCTGACCGTCGTCACCCTTTTCGCCAACCTCTACCCGAACGTGCTGGTCTCCAGCACTGCCGCCTCGGACAGCCTGACCGTCACGAGCACCGCATCCGGGCAGTACGCCCTCCAGGTCATGACCATCGTGGCGCTGGTCCTCGTGCCCGTCGTGCTGCTCTACCAGGCCTGGTCGTACGTCGTCTTCCGTCGGCGGGTCGTCGGCCCGCCCACGACGGATCCATCGGAACCACCGGACCCCACCACGGGTCCGTCCGCACCCCTCGACGAAGGAGCACTCACATGAGCCTGCACGGGAAAGTAGCGGTCGTCACCGGCGGCAACAGCGGCATCGGCAAGGCCGTCGTGCTCGCCCTCGCCGAGGCCGGCGCCAACATCGTCATCGACTTCGTCGCCCACCCCGAGGCGACGGAGGAGCTGGAGAAGCAGGTGCACGCCCTGGGCGACCAGGCGATCGGGGTCGACGCCGACGTCAGCAAGGTGGCCGACCTCGAGAGGCTGGTGGCGCGCACCGTCGAGGCGTTCGGGCGCCTCGACATCATGGTCAACAACGCCGGGATCGAGACGCGCACGTCGGTGCTCGACACCACCGAGGCGCAGTACGAGCGCGTGATGGACATCAACCTCAAGAGCGCGTTCTTCGGCACCCAGATCGCCGCCAAGCAGATGATCAAGCAGGGCACGGGCGGCCGGATCATCAACATGACCTCGGTGCACGAGGACTGGCCCATGCCGGGGAACACCGCGTACTGCCTGTCCAAGGGCGGCATGCGCATGCTCACCAGGACCGCGGGCGTCGAGCTCGGGCCCTACGGCGTGCAGGTGGTCGGGGTCGGGCCCGGCGCGGTGGCCACGCCGATCAACACGGCGACCATGAACGACCCCGAGAAGATGAAGACGCTCGACGCGGCGATCCCGCTGGGCCGCATGGCCGAGCCGGAGGAGATCGCCAGCCTCGTCGCCTTCCTCGCCGGCGACGGCGCGACCTACCTCACCGCCACGACGGTCTTCGCCGACGGCGGCATCATGCACAGCAGCCCGGGTCTGTGAGGCGGACGAGATGACCGAGCACTACGACGTCGTCATCATCGGGTCGGGCGCGGGAGGCGGCACCCTCGCGCACCGCCTCGCCCCGTCGGGGAAGAAGGTCCTCATCCTCGAGCGCGGCGACTGGCTCCCGCGCGAGCCGGAGAACTGGGACGCGACCGAGACGTTCGTCAAGAACCGCTACGTCTCCAAGGACACCTGGTACGACCACGAGGGCAAAGCGTTCCAGCCCCAGGTGCACTACAACGTGGGCGGCGCGACGAAGTTCTACGGAGCCGCGCTCTACCGGCTGCGAGAGCGGGACTTCGGGGAGCTCCAGCACCACGGGGGGATCTCGCCGGCCTGGCCGGTCGCGTACGACGAGTTCGAGCCGTACTACACCCAGGCCGAGGAGCTCTACCAGGTGCACGGCGCGCGCGGCGAGGACCCGACCGAGCCCCCGTCGACCGGCCCCTACCCCTTCCCGGCCGTCTCGCACGAGCCGCGCATCCAGCAGCTCTTCGACGACATGTCGAAGATCGGCCTGCACCCGTTCCACTCCCCCTCGGGCATCATGCTCAACGAGGCGAACCCGGCGTACAGCCCGTGCATCCGGAGCGCGACGTGCGACGGGTTCGCGTGCCTGTTGCACGCCAAGTCCGACGCCGAGGTCATCGCGGTGCGGCCTGCCGTGGAGCACGCCAACGTCACGCTGGTCCGCAACGCGGAGGTGCGCCGGCTCGAGACCGACGACTCGGGGCGCACAGTGACCTCCGTCGTCGCGGACGTCGAGGGCGTCGAGCAGCGGTTCTCCGGCGACGTGGTCGTGGTCTCGGCGGGTGCCGCCAACTCCGCGAAGCTGCTGCTCCAGAGCGCCAACGACCGGCACCCGAACGGCCTGGCCAACGGGTCCGACCACGTCGGCCGGCACTACATGTTCCACAACAGCCGCGCGTTCCTGGCGGTCTCGATCGAGCGCAACGACACGCGCTTCCAGAAGACGTTGGGCGTCAACGACTACTACTTCGGCGACGAGCACTTCGCGTTCCCGATGGGCAACGTGCAGATGGTCGGCAAGTCATCGGCGCCGATGTACCGCGGCGAGAAGCCCATCGCGAAGCTCGCGCCGCTGTTCGCGCTCGGCGAGGTGGCGGAGCACGCGGTCGACTTCTGGCTGTCGGCCGAGGACCTGCCCGACCCCGACAACCGCGTGACCCTCGGCAACCACGGCGACATCGTGCTGACGTACACCCCGAACAACCGGCAGCCGCTCGAGGAGCTCTACAGCCGCGTCAAGGGCAACCTCGGGCACCTCGGCATGCACCCGCACCACCTGGTGCCGCGCGACCTGTACATGAAGAACGACATCCCGGTCGCGGGCTGCGCACACCAGGCCGGCACGGTCCGGTTCGGCGACGACCCCGCGACGTCGGTGCTCGACCGCGACTGCCGCACGCACGAGGTGGACAACCTGTACGTCGTCGACACGAGCTTCTTCCCGAGCATCGGTGCGGTGAACCCGGCGCTGACCGCCATGGCGAACGCCCTGCGCGTCGGCGACCACCTGCTCGCCCGGCTCGGCTGAGACCTACCCGAGGAGACACCCATGGATTCGAACAGCCCCGACTCGCCCTTCCCTCCCATCGCTGAGTACGCCTTCCTGTCCGACTGCCACACCGGGGCGCTCGTGGCGCCGGACGGGTCGATCGACTGGCTGTGCGTGCCCAGGTTCGACAGCCAGAGCGTGTTCGGCAGCCTGCTCGACCGCGGCGCCGGCTACTTCCGGTTCGCGCCGTACGGGATCAACGTGCCGACGTCGCGCGCCTACGACCCCGGCACCAACGTCCTGGTCACCACGTGGCACACCCCGTCGGGGTGGATCGAGATCCGCGACGCGCTCATCATGGGCCGGCGCGAGGGTCCCGACGAGACGACACCGCACACCCGCCCGCCCGCCGACGACGACGCGGAGCACGTGCTGGTGCGGACCGCCACCTGCCTCGAGGGGGCCGTGCGGATCGAGCTCGTCTGCGACCCGGCGTTCGACTACGGCCGGACGCGCGCGCCCTGGGTCCTCGACGCCGCAGGCCACGCCGCCGACATCAGCGGGGCCGGGCTGGCGATGCGGCTGACCACCGACCTCGCGCTGGGCGTCGAGGGCGACGCGCTCCGTGGCCGGCACGAGCTCGTCGCGGGCGAGACCGTGTTCTGCGCGCTGTCGTGGGCCGCCTCGCTGGACGGCCCCACCGATGCGCAGGACGCCGTGGCCCGGATCGCGACGACTCGCGACTTCTGGCGGCGCTGGCTCGGTCGTGCCCTGATGCCCGACCACCGCCTGCGGCCGTACGTCGAGCGCTCCGCCCTCGTCATCAAGGGCCTGACCTACATGCCGACCGGCGCCACGGTCGCGGCCCTCACGACCTCGCTCCCCGAGACTCCGGGCGGCAAGCGCAACTGGGACTACCGGTACACGTGGATGCGCGACTCGACGTTCACGCTGCAGGCGCTGCACTACCTCCGGCTCGACTGGGAGGCCGACGAGTTCATGCAGTTCGTCGCCGACGTCGAGCCCGACTCGGACGGCGCGCTGCAGATCATGTACGGCATCGACGGCCGGCGCGACCTCACCGAGACAACCCGGGACGAGCTGACCGGCTACCAGGGCGCGCGGCCTGTGCGCCTCGGGAACGGCGCCTTCGACCAGAAGCAGAACGACGTCTTCGGCTCCGTGCTGGACTCGATCCTGTTGCACACCCGACGCAGCGAACGCCTGCCGGCGCGGCTGTGGCCGATCGTCAAGGCCCAGGCGGAGTGCGCGGCGGCCGTCTGGCAGCAACCCGACCAGGGCATCTGGGAGGCCCGGGGCAAGCCGCAGCACTACGTCTCGTCGAAGATCATGTGCTGGGTCGCCATGGACCGTGCCTCGCAGCTGGCCGGCATCCGCGGCGAGCCCGACCTGCAGGCGAGCTKGGCCGCGACCGCGGATGAGATCAAGGCCGACATCCTCGAGCACGGTGTGAGCGACCGTGGCGTGCTGCGGCAGCACTACGAGACGGACGCGCTCGACGCCTCCAACCTGCTCGCGGCGCACTTCGGGCTGCTGCCCGGCACCGACAAGCGGTTGCACGCGAGCGTCCTGGCCATCGCCGACGAGCTCTCCGAGAACGGCTTCGTGCTGCGGTACAAGACCGACGAGACCGACGACGGGATGTCCGGCAAGGAGGGCACGTTCGTCATCTGCTCGTTCTGGCTGGTCTCCGCGCTGATGGTCGTCGGCGAGAAGCAGCGCGCGCTCGACCTCATGGAGCGCCTGCTGCGGATCGCCTCCCCGTTCGGGCTGTATGCCGAGGAGTTCGAGGTCGACGCCGCACGGCACCTGGGCAACATCCCGCAGGCGTTCTCGCACCTGGCCCTCATCGAGGCCGCCGCTCGGATCATCCTCGCGGAACGCGTCCAGGAGATGTCGCTGTGACGGACGTCCTCGTCCTCGGCGGTGGCCTGGCGGGCGTCGCCGCCGCCCAGACCCTCGGCGAGGCCGGCGTGCACGTGACGCTGGTGGACCGTGCGGACTACCACCAGTTCCAACCCCTGCTCTACCAGGTGGCCACGTCGCAGCTGCCGGCCGAGGACATCGCGCGACCGCTGCGGACCATCTTCGCCGACGTCCCATCCGTCGACGTGGTCGTCCAGGGCGTCGCGCAGGCCTCGCTCGCGGAACGCACCTTTGTCCTCGACGACGGTCGGTCGCTGTCCGCGGACCACCTCGTGATCGCCGCCGGCGGGCGCCCGAACTTCTTCGGCATCCCCGGCGCACGGGAGCACGCGTTCCCGCTCTACTCGGTGGCCGACGCCGAGCGCCTGCGCCGGCACCACCGCGCGCTCATGGTCGAGGAGAGCGCCCACGCCAG
Organism: Cellulomonas sp. P5_E12; assembly: GCF_054049315.1. Taxonomy (NCBI): domain Bacteria; kingdom Bacillati; phylum Actinomycetota; class Actinomycetes; order Micrococcales; family Cellulomonadaceae; genus Cellulomonas; species Cellulomonas sp. P5_E12. The sequence continues at coordinate 72,902 of NZ_JBFUMP010000016.1, forward strand.
CGGGCCGCACGCGCGCGACGTCGTCGTGGTCGGCGGTGGGCCGACGGGGGTCGAGGTCTCGGGGGCCCTCGCGGAACTCATCGCCGCCCTCAAGACGCAGGGCCGGGTGCCCGACGACGTCCGCGTGCACCTGGTCGACCGCGGGCAGGCGGTGCTCGGTCAGTTCTCCGAGCACGCGCAGAAGTACGCCCACCACCACCTCACCAAGGGCGGGGTCGAGCTCCGGCTGCGCACGGGGGTCGCGGCCGTCCACGCCGACCGCGTCGAGCTCGACGACGGGACCACCCTGCCCACGGCGACGGTCATCTGGGCGGGCGGCGAGTCCGCCTCGCTCATCGCCCAGGACGCCGGCGAGAGCACGGGCCGCGGGGGGCGGATCGACGTCCGGCCGGACCTCGGCGTCGAGGGCTTCCCCGGCGTGTGGGCCGTCGGCGACGTGGCGAACATCCCCTCAGGACCCCAGGCCGGGGCTACGACGCTTCCTCAGCTCGGCTCGGTCGCCCAGCAGTCCGGCCGGTGGGCGGCGCAGAACATCCTGCGCGAGTCGCAGGGCGACAAGCTCGCGCCGTTCCACTACAAGGACAAGGGCATCATGGCGATGATCGGCCGCAACGCCGCGGTCGCCGAGGTCGGCGCTCACCGGCACGAGGTCGACGGTCCCCTCGCCTTCGCCGCCTGGCTCGGGGTCCACGCGATGCTCCTGAGCGGGGTGCACAGCCGCACGGACGCGTTCCTCAGCTGGGCGTGGGACTACTTCGACCGCGACCACGCGGCCACCGTCGAGTCGCACGACGCACCGCGACGGATCGCCTGGGGTGACGACACCGACGACGTCCCGCACATCGTCCTCGACGCCCCGAGGGCGGAGTGAGCCGGCCAGGGGGTTGATCGACGGGCGGAGTCGGGGGGTAGCGTGGCCCGACGTGGGGGAAACACCCGTTAGGTCCTATTCATCCGCATCCGAGCACGAGCTGTCGACAGGCGACGAGGAGGGCCCGGTGAGGGCCCGCACCCCGCGCGTGCGGGCGCGCCTGGTGCCGCGGACCGCGGTGCTGGACGCCATCGACGCCTCGCCCGCCCGGGTGGTCGCCCTGGTCGCAGGGCCGGGCTACGGCAAGACGGCGGTGCTCGCGCAGTGGGCGGACCGCTGGCCCGGGGCGGTCGCGTGGCACACCTGCTCGGAGGTCGACAACGACCCGGTGGGCCTGCTGACCTCGCTCGGCCGCAAGGTCGGCTCCGAGCGGGGTGTGATCACCGTCGCCGGCCTGGTCGCGGCCGCCGCCGACAACGGACCGCGCACGCTGCTTCTCGACGACGTCCACGCCATCACCCGCGCCGGCAGCCTGAACGTGCTCACCGACATCATCCACCGGCTCCCCGAGCCCTGGCGGGTCGTGATGACCTCGCGCGCACGACCGCGACTGCCGCTCGCCCGCCTCCGCGCCGCGGGCGACCTGCTGGAGATCGGGTCGCCCGAGCTCTCGCTGGATCCCGACGAGGCAACGGTGGTCCTCTCGCGTGCGGGCGTCTCGCTCCCTCTCCCGGCGATGACCGACCTGCTCGCCCGGACCGAGGGCTGGCCCGTCGCCGTGTCGCTCGCGGCGATGGCTCTGAGCGCGGGCGGCCAGAACCCGTCCGCCCAACCTCCCTTCACGGGCGACGACCGGTTCATGCGCGAGTACCTGCGCACCGAGGTGCTCGCCGGACTGGGTGGGCGGGACACCAGGCTCCTGGTGCACTGCGCGATCCTCGACGAGCTGTCCGGCCCGCTCTGCGACGCGGTCCTGCGAGGCCGCTCCTCCGGCGCGGCGCTGGAGCACCTGGCAGCGCACGGGGTGATCGAGCCGGTCGACAGGGACGGCGACCGCTTCCGCTGCCACCCCCTCCTGCGCGACCTGCTGAGCGCCGAGCTGCACCGCAAGGAACCCGCGCTGGTGCCCGAGCTCCACCGTCGCGCCGCCTCCTGGTACGACGAGGCCGGCATCCCGGACCAGGCGATCGAGCACTCGCACCGGGCCGGCGACGTCGCGATGTTCACGCGTCTCGTCCTCGGCTGGTCCCAGCAGACCTGGGCCAGCGGCGGCATCGACGCCGTCCACCGGTGGATGTCGTGGCTCGAGGAGGCCGACGACGGCAACGCGTTCCCGGCGATCGCCGCGCACGCGGCGCTCATCTTCGCGCTGGTCGGCGAGCCCGCGCGCGCCGAGCGGTGGTCCGCGATCGCGAAGGGGACACCCGGGTCTGGCACCCTGTCCGACGGCAGCACCGTCGAGGGGACGCTCGCCTACCTGGATGCGATCGAGGCCCGCCAGGGCACGGCGCAGATGCGGACCGACGCACGCGGCGCCTGGACGGGACTGTCACCGGCGAGCCCGCTGCGCGCGACGATGCGCCACACCGAGGCTCTCGCCGACCTGCTCGACGGCGACCTCGACCACGCCGACGACCTCTTCGTCGAGGCTCAGGAGGCCGCCGACCTCGTGGGCATCGGCCCGCTCGTCGCGATGGTCCTGTGCGAGCGGGCGTCGATCGCGGTCGAGCGCGGCGACTGGTCGTCGGCAGAGACGTGGGTCCGCCGCGCGACGTCGATCGTTGTCGACGGCGACTACGGGTCCTACTGGTCCAGTGCGCTGGTGTTCGCCTGGGCAGCTCGCATCGCGCTGCACCTCGGCCTGCGGTCGGAGGCCGTCCAGCACACCCGGCGCGCCCTGGCCCTGCAGCCCCTGCTGACGTACGCGATCCCGGTCGTCTCCACGCAGGCCCTCCTCGCCATCGCGCAGACGTCGCTCGGCCTGGGGGACCACCACGCCGCCGCCTCCGCCGCCCGGCAGGCCGAGGAGATCGTGCGCCGGCGACCCGGGCTCGGTGACCTGCCGGACAAGGTCGCGACCCTGGTCGAGGCCGTGCAGGAGACTGCCCACCGAGGAATGCCCGACTCGCTCACGCCCGCTGAGGTCCGGCTCATGCCGCTCCTCGCCACGCACCTCACGTTCCCCCTGATCGCCGAGCGTCTCGGGGTCTCCCGCAACACGGTGAAGACCCAGGCGATCTCGACGTACCGCAAGCTCGGCGTCTCGTCCCGCAGCGAGGCGGTCGCGCGATGGGAGGTGCTCGACGGGACCACGAGCTCCTAGGTCTCTCCAGGACGAGCTCCCCGGCGAGGAAGGTGGACGCACCGTGAGCGAGGCGAGCGCCGACCGGCGATACGCCCCGCTGGGCGCACGCCTGGCACCCCTGATCGCCGTCGCCGTCGCCGTGCTCGCGCAGGTGCTCATGCGCGACCGGATCGCGCTCGGCCCGCTCCTGCTGGTGCCCGTCATCGAGTTCGTGCTCGTCGTCGCGATCATCCTCGGCGACGAGGCCATGCCGGCACAGCGGCATCGCGTGGACCTCCTGCGGTACGCGCTCGCGCTGGTGCTCGCGGTCTCGGGCACCACCTCGGCCGCGCTCCTCATCTGGGACCTGATCACGGTCCGGCCGGTGAGCGTGCAGCAGCTTCTGGCGGAAGGACTGCAGATCCTCGTGGTCGTGACGGTCGGGTTCGCGCTGCTCTTCTGGCAGCTCGACCGGGGCGGCCCCAACGGGCGCGCGCAACCTGACGTCGAGCGGATGTCGTTCTGGTTCACGCAGGACGCCATCCGCGAGTACTCGGACCAGTTCGACAGCTGGCAGCCGCGCTTCCTCGACTACCTGTACGTCGCGATCACCAACCTCATCGCGTTCTCGCCCACGGACACGATGCCGCTGACCCGCACGGCGAAGATGCTGATGTCCTGGCAGTCGACCGTCGCGCTCGCCACGTTCGCCGTCGTCCTGGCCCGCGCCGTCAACATCCTCAACTGACGGGACCGGCCGGCAGGCCCGTCAGCTCGTCGCGGCGACGGACGAGGAACGCGGTCTCGGCGGCGTTGCCGGGAACGGCGATGGCCCGGTCGTACGCCGCGCGCGCCTGCGCGTCCTCGCCCAGGCGGCGCAGCAGGTGGGCGCGGGTGGCGTGGAAGGCGCGATAGCCCTGCAGCGGCAGGCCGTCGACCTGCGCCAACGCGACCCGCGGACCGTCGAGCTCGGCCACCGCGATTGCCCGGTTGAGCCGCACGATCGGCGAGGGGTCGAGCCGGACCAGCTGGTCGTAGAGCGCGACGACCTGCGACCAGTCGGTGTCGCGGACGTCGCGGGCGTCGGTGTGGACCGCGTTGATCGCGGCGAGCACCTCGTACCGACCCGGCGGCTCGCCGGACGTGAGCCGTGCGCGGACCAGAGCGTGGCCCTCGGCGATCAGCCCGCGGTCCCAGACGGTGCGGTCCTGGTCGTCGAGGGCGACGAGCTCGCCGCTCGCCGATACACGGGCCGCCCGGCGCGCCTCCGTCAGGAGCATCAGAGCCAGAAGGCCGGCGACCTCGCCGTCCGAAGGTAGGAGCTGCCGGACCAGCCGCGTCAGCCGGATCGCCTCGGCGGTGAGGTCGCCACGGACCACGTCGGCGTCGGGCTCCGACGCCAGGTAACCCTCGTTGAAGATGAGGAAGAGCACCGTGAGCACCCCGCTGACCCGCTCCGGGAGGTCCTCCCGGAACGGCACGCCGTACGGGATCCTGGCGGCCGCGATCGTGGCCTTCGCGCGCGTGATCCGCCGGCTCATGGCGGTCTCCTGGACCAGGAACGCGTGGGCGATCTCCGGCACGGTGAGCCCGCCCACCATCCGCAGGGTCAACGCCACCCGCGCCTCCATGGCGAGCGCGGGGTGGCAGCACGTGAACAGGAGCCGGAGGCGGTCGTCGTCGATGGCACCGAGCGGCTCCGGGGCGTCGACGAGCAACATCGCCTCCCGGTGCTTCGACCCCCTCTTGGCCTCGCGGCGGATCCGGTCGATGGCCTTGCGGTGCGCGGTGGTGGTCAGCCACGCTCCCGGATTCGTCGGCACACCGTCGACGGGCCAGCGCTCGACGGCCGTCGCGAACGCCTCGGCGGCCATCTCCTCGGCCAGATCGAGGTCACCGAAGCGCCTGGCCACGGCCGCGACCACCCGGGCCCACTCCTCGCGGTGGACCCGCGTGATCGCCGCGTCGACGTCGGTCATTCGCCGCCCAGGAGCGGCCTGAGCTCGACCCGGCGGTTGCAGGCCTGCGACCCCTGGGCCGCGAGCCGCAGCGCGGCGTCGAGGTGCGGGGCGTCGATGATCCAGAACCCGGCCACGTACTCCTTCGACTCGAGGTACGGCCCGTCGGTGAACACCGCCGCCTCGTCGCGGCCGTCGACGACGGTCGCGGTGTCCGGCGCCCCGAGGCCGCCCGCGAACACCCAGTGGCCGTCGGCCACCAGCTGCTCGTTGAAGACGTCGATGGCCGCCATCTCGTCCGGCGTGGCGGACCCGGACGTGTGGTCGAGCACGGAGATCAGGTACTGCGCCATCGGGACCCCTCCTCATCGGAACGCGACGGCCGCGCACCGCCGAACCTCTTCGAGCATCTTCGTACACCCCGCACCGCGGCAGCGCCCGGACTCGTCGCCAGGAGTGTTCGCGCAGGTCCGACGTGGAGCAGACTGGACGGCGTCCGCGAGTCCGTCGACGCCGGAGCCCCGGCGCCAGCGAGCGAGGTGATCGTTTCGTGCGTCCCGACATGGTGCCCGGCGGAGTCTTCCCCGACTACGAGCTACCGGACCACACAGGCACTGTCCGCACGCTGAGCGAGATCCAGGGCGCCGACCCGATGATCCTCACGCTCGCCCGCGGGCACTACTGCCCGAAGGAGCATCAGCAGCACCTCGAGCTCGCCGCGATGCAGCCCAAGCTCGGCGTGGCGTACACGAAGATCGCCACCATCGCGACGGACGAGCACCACACGCTGCAGGAGTTCCGCGCCTCCGTGGGCGCGCACTGGCCGTTCCTGTCCGACCCGGGTCGTGTCGTGCAGCAGGATCTCGACATCCAGGAGTACACGGACCCGGAGCACGACCCGATGATCCCCCACACGCTCGTGCTCAAGCCGGGGCTGGTGATCCACAGCATCTACAACGGCTACTGGTTCTGGGGCCGACCCTCGACCGACGACCTGTGGCGCGATCTGCGCGCCGCCTCGCGCGAGGTCCGTCCGGACTGGGACCTCAGCGCCCCGGGACTGCGCGAGGCCTGGGATGCCGGCGACGTCGCGAAGTTCCACGGCTGGGAACGGCGGTCGCCCGAGGAGGTCCGGCGAGCCCGCGGCCTGGACTGACGGGCGCGCGCACCATGGCCACGCTCCTGTCGGTGAACGTCGGGCTGCCGACGGACGTGCCCTGGCGCGGCCGGACGGTGCACACGGGCGTCTGGAAGAGCCCGGTGGCGGGGCCGCAGGTGGTCCGCAGGCTCAACATCGACGGCGACGGGCAGGGCGACCTCGCCGGGCACGGCGGCGAGCAGCGCGCGGTCCTCGTCTACCAGATCGAGTCGTACCGGCACTGGCAGGAGCTCTTCGGGCTGGAGGAGCTCGAGCCGGGAGCGTTCGGCGAGAACTTCACGGTCGAGGGGCTCGGCGACGACGAGGTCTGCATCGGCGACCGGTACCGCATCGGCGACGCCGAGCTCGAGGTCACCCAGCCGCGCGTCACCTGCTTCCGCGTGGGGATGCGCATGGGACAGCCGCAGCTCCCGTCGCTCCTGGTCGCCCACCACCGTCCCGGGTTCTACCTGCGCGTCCTCACGGAGGGGCACGTCGCCGCCGGCGACCCGATCGAGCTGACCAGGCGCGGGCCGCACGCGCTGAGCGTCGCCGACGTCGACGCCCTCCTCTACCTGCCAGGTCACGACGAGGCGCGGCTCGAGATCGCCATGGACATCCCAGCGCTCAGCCCCGGCTGGCGCGAGTCGTTCCGGAGCATGCTCGCCGGCGGGACCGTCCAGCCCGCCGGTGTCGCCGTCGCCGCGAAGCCGTCGTGGTCGGGCTTCCGCACGCTCACCGTGACCGACGTGGTCGCCGAGACGGCCGCGGTGACGTCGTTCCGGCTCGCCGGGGACGGCGGGCTGCCGGAGTTCGCGCCGGGCCAGTTCCTCAGCCTGCGCGTGCGCGGTGCCGGCGACCCGGCCCCGGTCCGGACGTACTCGCTCTCGGGCGATCCCGACGGCGGCGACTACCGGGTCAGCGTGAAGAGCGAGTCCGACGGGCTGGTGAGCTCGCGTCTGCGCGCGCTCCTGCATCGAGGGGACCGGATCGAGGTCGCGGCCCCGCGGGGCGGCTTCGTGCTCGACGAAGGCACCGAGCCCGTGCTGCTCATCTCCGCGGGCATCGGCCTGACCCCCGTGCTGGCGATGCTGCACCGGCTCGCGAGCCGGCCCAGCACCCGCGAGGTGTGGTGGATCCACACGACCCACGACGAGCAGAGCCACGCCTTCGCCGCCGAGGCCGCCGAGCTGCTCACCCGCCTCCCGGCAGCACGCTCGCGCGTCTTCTACACGACCCCGAGCGGCCCGCTGCCCGCAGGGGTCCGCGCGGGACGGCTCACCGCCGGTGTGGTCGCAGGCCTTGGCTTGCCGGCCGACGCGCACGCGTACGTCTGCGGCCCCGAGTCGTTCATGGACGACGTCGTCGCCGCCCTCGCCACGGCCGGCCTCGACCCGGCCCGCGTCCACACCGAACGCTTCGGCTCACGCTCCCCGATCAACCCCGGCGTCGTCCGGGCCGACGCGCCGCCGCCCCACCAGCCCCCCGGCCCTCCCGGCACCGGTCCGCAGGTGACCTTCGCGCGCTCCGGCCTCTCCGCCGGCTGGGCGGACGGCTACGACTCCGTGCTCGAGCTCGCCGAGGCGTGCGACGTGCCGACGCAGTGGTCGTGCCGCACGGGCGTGTGCCACACGTGCGTGACCGCGGTGCTGTCCGGGTCGGCGTCGTACGGGACCCCGCCGCTCGAGCCGCCCGGGGCCGACGAGCTGCTCATCTGCTCGTCGCGCCCCACGACGGACCTGGTCCTCGACCTCTGACCGTCAGCGGACGAACTGCTGGCCACCGTCGACGTCGAAGGTCGCGCCGGTCAGCGCGGTGTTGGCCATGACGTGCACCGCCAGCGCCGCGACGTCGTCCGGCCCGACGACCCGGCCGATCGGCAACGTGGCCCGCAGCTCGTCTCGGCGCTCGTCCAGCCTGTCGCCGAGCAGCGACGCCGACAGCGGGGTGTCGACGAACCCGGCCGCGATGAGGTTGACGCGCACCGGGGCGATCTCGAGCGCGAGGTTCGCCGCCAGGACGGGGAGCGCCGCGGTCATCGCCGCGGTGATCCCCAGGCCGACCCCCGGTCGCCGGGCGCCGGTGCCGCCCATGAACAGGAGTGTCCCACCGGGCCGGATCCTGCCGGCGGTGTAGCGGGCCACGCCCAGCATCACCATCGGGTGCTCGGCGATGGCGCGGCGCACGTCTTCGAAGTCCATGTCGACCAACGGCGCGTAGTAGGGAGCGCCGGCCGTCACCATGACGTGGTCGATCGGMCCGTCGAGCCCGTCGAAGAAGCCCTCGAGTGCGGCGAGGTCGTTGGCGTCGAACGCCGCGACGCTCCGCGCACCGACCTCGACGCCGGCGCTCCGGAGCCGGTCGGGATCGCGGGCCGTCAGGATCACGTCGGCCCCCTCGGCGCGTGCCCGCCGGGCCGTCGCGAGCCCGATGCCCGCGCTCCCGCCGACGACGACGACGGTCTGCCCGGCCAGCGCCGGCTCGCGCGTCGAGGGGCTCATCGTGCGATCTCGCCGAGCAGGGACTTCAGCGCCGGGACGTAGATCTCCGAGAAGGTGGGGAACGGCTGGATCGTGTCGGCCAGGACCTTCAGCGGGACGTGCGCCCGGATCGCGAGCGTGGCCTGCTGCAGCCACTCCCCCGCCTCCGGACCGAGCGCGTACGCCCCCGTCAGCCGCTCGCCGTCGCTGACCAGCGTGAGGAAGCCGTTGCTGTCGGCGTAGGCGCGCGTGTAGGTCGACGTCTTCGCCACCCCGGACACCGGGACGGTCGCCTGGAAGCGGTCGACCGCGACGCCCACGGCCGCTGCCTGAGGGTCGGTGTACGTCACCCGCGGGACGGCCTCGTAGTTGGCGGCCCGCTCCTCACCCAGGATGTTCGCCGCGACCACGTCGCCCTGGTACTTGCCGACGTGCGTGAGCGGCCAGAGCCCGGTCACGTCGCCGATCGCCCACAGCCCGTCGGCGACGCGCAGGTGCTCGTCGACCGGCACGCCCTTGTCGTCCGCCACGACGCCGACGGACTCGAGGCCGAGGTCGTGCACGCGCGGGCGCCGTCCCGTGGCGACGAGCAGCCTGTCGCCCCGCAGCTCGCGCCCGTCGTCGAGCTCGAGCACGTAGTCGTCCCCGTCGTGCCGCGCACGGGCCACGCCGGCCGACAGGACGAGCTCGACGCCCTCGCCACGCAGCACGTCGCCGAGCGCCTCGCCGAGCGGCGCGGGCTCCCTCCCGAGCACGTGCGCCGACCGGTCGACCAGGACCACCTCGCCGCCCAGCCGGCGGACGACTTGCGCGATCTCCACCCCGACCGGTCCGCCGCCCATGATGAGCAGGCGGCGCGGTACCGCCGTCATGGAGGTCGCCTCACGGCTGGTCCAGAGGCCGTCCAGCTCACGCAGTCCGGGCACCGGAGGCACGATCGGCGACGCGCCGTTGGCGAGCACCACGTGGTCGGCCGTGTGCCGCACCCCATCGACCTCCACGGCACCGGGTCCGACGAGCCGCCCCTCGCCCCGCAGCAGGTCGATGCCACTGTCGGCGAGCCACGTCACCTGCCCGGCGTCGGAGTAGTCCGAGACCTGGAAGTTGCGCCAGGCGAAGACGGCCTCGAGGTCGACCTCGGCCGTCGCCGCAGCCTCGCGTGCCGCGTGGACAGCCTCGCCCGGCCGCAACAGGGTCTTCGACGGGATGCAGGCCCAGTACGAGCACTCGCCGCCGACGAGCTCCCGCTCGACGACGGCGACGCGGAGCCCACCCTCGGCCAGGGCGCCCGCGCAGTGCTCGCCGGGCGAGCCGCCGCCGAGCACGATCACGTCGTAGTCGGCGGTCACGTCGGCAGCTCCTCGCCGGCGCGCTCGCGGACCATGTACAGCGCGTACCAGTCCGGCCAGTCCGCGTCCGCCTCGCCCGTCCGGGCTTCGTGCTCGCCGTGGGCCGCGGCCGCGCGCCGCAGGGCGTCGGCGAGGTCGCTCACGGACTCGTAGCGCGTGTCCATCGGCTCATCCCCTCATCGGCCGGGCAGTCGCGTCTTGATCTCCTGGAGGAGCCACCCGTTGCCGTCCGGATCGCTGAAGGCGACGAACGAGCCGTAGTCGGCGTGGCCGGGCGCGGGGCCGCTCACCCGGCCCCCGGTGCCGGCGTGGTGGAAGATGCCGGTCTCGTCGTGGAACGGCTCGCTGACCTCGACGCCGCGCTGGACCAGGTCGGCACGCGCCGCGTCGATGTCGTAGACGGACAGCTGCAGGCCCTCGAACGAGCCGGGCGCGGCGTTCGTCAGGCCCGTGCCGAAGATGATCGAGCACGCCGACCCCGGTGGCGTCAGCTGCACCACGCGGTAGCCGTCGTCGATCGTGAGATTGGCGTCGAGCCGCCAGCCCAGCGACTCGTAGAAGCTCTTCGCCCGGTCGACGTCCGAGACCGGGAGAACCACGACCTCGAGCCGGAACTGCCCGGGTTCCACCGGCGGGCTCCCGCCCGTGCTCGCGCTGCTCGCCTCGGTACTGGTCATCTCCGGCTCCCTCGCGTCGGCTCCGTCCGCGCGAGGACCAGCCCCACGTGGGTAGAGAGGTGAGTTGCTCGTGACACACGATGCTCCCGGGCCGCCACGAGCGTCAAGGGTGTCTCTGGGGACTGTCGTGGGTACCCCTCGAGGGTGCATGGTGACGGCATGCCGTGGTTCCCGGAGTTCGTCTCCGCCGCCGAGCTTGCCCGCGAGCAGGCACGAGAGGAAGGGCATGCCGACCCCGTCGCGCAGTACCTCCGGGCCCTGGACACCGGCGACTCCGGAGGCCTGGAGTACGTCTGGCCAGGCGACGTCAGGGTCTACGACCCGCGTGCCGGCGAGGTGCACGGCCACCGTCAGCTCCGGACGTTCGTCCGGCGCAACACGTCGTGGTTGGCGGGCCACCGTGCCCGGGTCGAGACCGTGGCCTCGACGATCGTCGGGCGGCGCGCGGTGGTGGAGCTCCTCGCCCACGTCGAGGACGACGACGGGCGGGCCACCGACTGGCCGGTCGCCGTCGTCGCCGAGTCCCCGGACGACCGCTCGGTGATCTTCCGCACCTACTGCAGCCAGTGGCCGGTCGACGGCCGGCGCCACGTCCGGCCGCCCGTCCTGCCACCCGGCAGCGGCGCCCTCTCCGGCGTGGTCGGCCGCTTCCACACCGCGCTGGCCGGCGGGGACGTCGAGGCCGTGATGACCCTGTTCGCCGACGACGCGTACCTCCGCGAGTCCTTCGGCCCGCACGGCGCCCACCGCGGGGGCGACGAGCTGCGCGCCTACTTCACCACGAGCTTCAGCGCGGGCGGCGGCATCGCTCTCGAGCACTGCAGCGTGACCGAGGACGGCGCGCGGAGCGCCGTCGAGTACAACTGCGTCCGCTGGGGCGACCGCGGCCTCCCACCGCAGGCCGGAGCGGCCGTCTACGAGTGGGGTGCGGACGACCTGCTCACCGCGGTACGCCTCTACGACGACATCGAACCTCTGGTGCAGCGCGGCTGACCGACCCGCCGGTCAGCCGGTCCGAGCTCGAGTCGTTCCGCGGCCGGGGCCCCGCCCGATCTCGTCGGGAGCGGCCTGCACCGGAGCGCCACGGAGCGGTGGGGTCAGGACGACCGGCGCCCCCGGCGGAAGTCGTCGGCGATCTGCTGGGCCTGCGCGCTGATGAGCCGGACGTAGTCGGTCCAGAGCAGCTCGATCCGGGCCGGCGTCGCCCCGCCGGAGGCGGCGAGCTCCCACCGCCGCCGAGCGTCCGCGATGTCCGCGCCTGTCACTTCTACCCGTAGCCCCATGCGTCGAGCCTCTCCCGAGACTCGCGCGTCGACCATCCCGCGCGGGCAGGATCACCCCCTGGTTCCCTCGTCCGAGTGACCGGCCACGTCGTCGGGCGGTGGCGGCGAGAATCGGTACGTGGTCTGGCCATGGCCGTCGCCGAACGCCATGACCTTCGCGGGGGCGACCCGGTAGACCCACGCGCCACCGGAGCCCCCGCCCGAGCTGCTCTTCTCGACGAACACGTCGCCGCGAACCTCCCACAACCAGTCGTCGCCGTACTTGGCGAACCACGCGTCGGCCAGCGCCTGGAGCTCCGCGGGATCGGTGACGCGCACCGCTGCGCCCTCGACCACGAGGTCCTTCCCGCTGTCCCACCCGTCCGCCCCGGTGCTGCCGGTGGTCACCGCCACCTGGGCATGGACGTCGAGGTTTCGTTGCTTCTGCTCCTCGGGGCCGGTGCAGAACGCGAACGCACCGTCGTGCCAGACGCCCACGAGCGGGACGGCGTGCGGGCGCCCGTCGGCTCGGACGGTGATGATCCAGTAGAGCTGCGCCTCGGTCAGGAGGCGCTCGATGACGGACCACGGTGGCGGCGTCGCCGTCGGGTCGCCGTACCTGGGGTCGATCACTCCGGTCGTCATGCGGGGCACCTCGGTTCGAGAGCGAAGGTCGTACGCACGTGGTTCTCCATCCTCCACGGGTTGTGGCTCCGCCGGGAGAGCCGGGCGTATGGTGCCGTCGCTACAGTCGCCAGCATGAGCGTCGTCGACTACCTCGACCCGGTGCTGGGCAGCTGGCAGGGCACAAACCGCCTGCGGCTGATGCCCACCGACGAGTACCAGTCCTCGGCCGCCACCGCCACGGTCGGCGTCACGGCCGTCCGCTTCGTCTCGATCGCCTACACCTGGGCGGACGGCGACGCGCCGCAGGACGGTCTCCTCCTGATCGGAGGGTCCGCCGAGGCGGCCGAGGCCGTGTGGGTGGACTCGTTCCACACGGGACCGACGTGGATGAGCTTCTCGGGCGGCGTCGGCGACGACGGCGAGCTACGGCTGCGCGGGTCGTACGCGGCACCGACCGGACCGGACTGGGGGTGGCACATCCATGTGCGCCCGCAGGACGCCGTCCTCACGATGCACAACGTCGTGCCCGGCTCGGAGCCGTACCAGGTGGTCGAGCTCGCGCTCGAGCGCGCTGGCTGAGGACGTCCGCCGGCGGCTCAACCGCGGCGCCCTCTGTCGTGGGACGGCTCGGGTGAGTTCCGGGTCGGCCCGCGCACCCAGGGTTTCCCCTGAGCAGGTCCAGGGGACGCCTGGAGGTGCGACGTGCGGCCGCGCTGGAGCGTGGTGTGCATGACCACGAGGCCCGCACATGACGACCGTCGCGACGTTCGCGATGGAGCCCGGCGCCGACGAGGTGTGTGCCCCCGCGACGACCTACGGCGCTCCTCGCACGGACCGCACCCGCGTCGCCTACACGCTCGGCGAGGACGTCGGAACTGCGGGCTCCTCATGGTTCGGATCCTTATGACGCGCCGACGCGCCGACGCCGGCGGTGGCCGGCGGCCTCGCCGCGAGCCAGGACTGGCGACCGCGCCCGCGCCGCTGTGGCCGTGACGACGTGCCGCCTCTGGTGCCGCACGGAGCGGGGGCTGGAGGATGGACGCAGGGGAATCGAGGAGTGACTCCATGGCGAGCTACACCGTGAACACGTCCGCGGTCGCCCACGTCCGGTCGATGATCGACGCCCACCAGTACGTGCTCGACAGCGACTGGGGCGAGAGCCAGCCCGACGCCGCCGCGCAGAACGCCTACCTCGAGCGCCACTCGTGGTCCGACTACTCCGACTGGCACCTCGGGCTCACGGACGGCGCGACCGAGCAGACGAAGGCCCGGTACGCGTTCGTCGCCGGCGACTTCCGCCGAGTGCACCGCAGCGCGCTCATCGCGTGCGTGTTCCGGGCCTCGGAATGGCGCCACAAGGACGTCGAGCTCGCCGCGCACGACCTGCTGCAGCACCTGGACACGGTCAGCGGCTGAGCGGTGGCCAGCCGGTAGACATCAGGCCGCGGCCGGGTCGAGGACAACTTTGATGCAGCCGTCCGCCTTCTTCTGGAACATGTCGTAGGCGCCCGGCGCATCCTCGAGCGGGACGCGGTGCGTGCGCAGGTCCAGCACGCCGAGCGGGTCCGCGTCGTCGGACACCAGCGGCAGGAGGTCGTCGATCCAGCGCTTGACGTTGGCCTGCCCCATCCGCAGCGTGAGTCCTTTGTCGAAGAGCTGCATCATCGGGAACGGGTCCACGGCTCCCCCGTACACGCCGACGATCGAGACCGTCCCGGCCCGCCGGACCACGTCGAACGCGGTCTGCAGAGCCGCCAGCCGGTCGAGGCCCGCCTTCTCGACGACCGCGACCGCGACCTTGTCGGGCAGGATCCCGGTCAGCCTCTGGCCACCCGCCGCGATCGGCGATCCGTGTGCCTCCATGCCGACGGCGTCGATCGCGGAGTCCACGCCGCGTCCGTCGGTCAGGTCACGGACCGCTGCGGCGACGTCGTCGACCGCGCCGACGTCGATCACGTCGATGCCGTGCCGGCGGGCCATCGCGAGGCGTTCAGGCACGAGGTCCAGCCCGATCACCCGGGAGGCACCACGGTGGACCGCGATGCGCGTCGCCATCTGCCCGATCGGGCCGAGACCCACCACGGCCACGGTGCCGCCCGCGGGCACGTCCGCGTACTCCACGGCCTGCCATGCGGTGGGCAGGACGTCCGAGAGGTAGAGGTAGCGCTCGTCGGGACGGCCGTCGTCCGGGACCACGACCGGACCGAACTGTGCCTGTGGCACCCGCAGGTACTCCGCCTGCCCGCCGGGCACCTGGCCGTAGAGCTTGCTGAACCCGAACAGCGAGGCGCCCGTGCCCTGCGTGCGCACCTGGGTGGTCTCGCACTGCGCGAACAGCCCGCGCGCACACATCCAGCACGAGCCGCACGAGATGTTGAAGGGGATCACGACCCGATCGCCGACCCGGAGCGCGCCGGCCTCCGCCCCGACCTCCTCGACGACGCCCATCGCCTCGTGGCCCAGCACGTCGCCGGCGTCGAGGTACATGCCGAGCACCGCGTACAGGTGCAGGTCCGATCCGCAGATCGCGGTCGAGGTGACCCGGACGATCGCGTCGGTGGTCCGCTCGATCCGGGGGTCCGGCACCGTCTCGACGCTCACGTTCTCCCGGCCCTGCCACGTCAGTGCTCGCACGTCGGTCCCTCACCCTCGTCAGTGGAGCAGCGGTGCCCCCGGGCCAGGGTGCGCGTGCGCGGCCGGAACCGCGACCGGGCACGGACGGTCCGTCCGGTCGGTCCGCGTCAGCGCCGGTCGGCGCCCGGGTCCAGCAGGGAGTGCATCAGGACGCGGATCGGTCCGACGAGCTCCGCGGAGTCGGCCGACGCGAGGGGCTCGAGCGCAGTCGACGAGCGCAGCACGGCGATCCCCAGCGCCGCGCACAGCGCGAGCTGCGCCCGGACGAGGAGCTGCTCGCCCTCCGGCCCGTCCGGCGCGCCGCCGACGGCCTCCGCGAGGCGCCGGGCGTAGGACTGCAAGGTGTCCCGGCGGATCGCCTCGGCGTTCTCGTCGCCCGAGGTCCGCAGCAGCAGGACCAGCTGGTTCGGGTGCTCGGCGGTGCCCGGGTTCGCGAGCTGCTCCGCGACCGCATCGGCCACCTCCTCGACCGTCGACCGCGGCCCGAGCGAGCCGCCGAGCTCGGCCGAGACCCCCCGCAGGCAGGCCTCGAAGAGCCCTTCCTTGGAGTCGAAGTAGCGACTGATGAGGGCGGCGTTGACCCCGGCATCGTCGGCGATCTCCCGCACGGTCGTCGCCGCGTAGCCCCGCGCGGCGAAGCGCCGTCGGGCCGCGGTGAGCAGGAGCTGCCGGGTGGTGGCTGCGTCACGGCGCCTCGAGGTGGGCGCCGACGACGGAGATGCGGCGACGCGCATGGGACCTCCTTTGGTCCGGAGCAGCGTAGCGAGACGCGTGTCACAAGTAAACATCTGTTGACTTCGATTGCGCGAGGCACTCATACTCGAGTCAACAGGCGTTGACTTCTAGCACCCGAGGACCCCGTGTCACACTCCCCCGCCCTCCCCGACGTCGCCGACGTTGCCGAGCAGCACCGCTCCGGCAGCAAGTTCCTGGTGCTCTACCTGTCTCTCGGCGGCCTCGCGTTCGCCGTCCTCCAGTCCCTCGTCGCACCGGCCCTGCCGATCCTCGCGGAGGACCTCGCCGTCTCGACGGCCGACGCGAGCTGGATCCTCACGGCCTACCTGCTCGCCGCGTCGGTCCTGACCCCGATCCTCGGCCGCCTCGGCGACATGGTCGGCAAGCGCCGCGTCCTCATCGGCGTCCTGGCCGCCCTCGCCGTCGGCACGCTGATCGCGGCGCTCGCGCCGAACCTGGGCGTGCTCGTCGTCGCCCGCGTCCTGCAGGGTTCCGCCGGCGCGATCCTGCCGCTGTCCATCGGGATGGTCCGTGACGAGCTGCCGCGCGAGAAGGTCAGCGTCACGGTCGGGCTCCTGTCGGCGATCTTCGGCGTCGGCGCCGGCATCGGCATCGTCGCGGCCGGGCCGATCGTCGACAACCTGTCGTGGCACTGGCTGTTCTGGCTGCCCCTGGTGCTCGTGGTGATCGCCCTGCTCGGCGCCGTCTTCGGGATGAAGGAGTCGCCGGTGCGGACTCCGGGCCGGCTCGACGTGCTCGGCGCCGGGATCCTCACCGTCGGCCTGGTGTCGCTGCTGCTCGCCATCAGCAAGGGCCAGTCCTGGGGGTGGCTCGAGACGAAGACCGTCAGCCTGTTCCTCCTCGGCGTCGTCGCCCTGGTGGCGTTCGTCCTGGTGGAGCTGCGCGTGAGCCAGCCGCTGATCGACATCCGCCTGATGGCCAACCGTGGCGTGTGGGCAACCGACCTCGTCGCCCTGACGCTCGGCTTCGCGATGTTCGGGACGTTCCTGCTGGTCCCGACCCTGCTCGAGCTGCCCGCGGCCACCGGGATCGGGTTCGGCAAGTCCGTGTCCGAGGCCGGGCTCTTCCTGCTGCCGACGGTCCTGATGATGGTGGTGTTCGGCCCGATCGCCGGCCTGCTGGACCGCCGGTTCGGCCCGAAGCTGCCGATGTTCCTCGGCACGTTCCTCGTGGTCTGCGCGTTCGCGCTGCCCGGCCTCATGCACGACCATCTCTGGCAGGTGCTGGCCTCCGGGCTGCTCACCGGCGCCGGCATCGGCCTGGCCTTCGCGGCCATGTCCAACGCCATCATCGAGAGCGTCCCGGCGGCGCAGACCGGCGAGGCCAGCAGCGTGAACGTCATCTCGCGGACCATCGGCAGCAGCATCGGCACCGCCGTCGTCGCGGCCGTGATCACGTCGCACAGCACGCCGCAGGGGATGCCGACCGACGACGCGTTCACCTACGGGTTCCTCGTGTGCGCCGCGGTGGCGGTCCTCGCGGTCCTCGCCTCGGTCGCCCTGCCGTCGGCCCGTCACCGCCGCGAGCAGGCACTCGCGGCCGGCGTCAGCGACCTCCCGCCCGAGCCCGCCGAGCTCCACCTGCCGCACCCGCACCTGCCGGGCCACCACGACAGCAAGGCAGACACCCGGGCCTGATCCCGACCCGAGAGCCGAGTCCCCCGCAGCGCCTCCGCGCCTCGGGGGGCTCGGCTCTCTCGTGTGCGCCACACGAATAGTTCAGATGTGAGCGTTAACAAATCGTGACCTGAGGGCGCTTGACCGGACGGACCGCCCCGGTGCTTAATCGATGCCAGCGAGTTGGTGTATCGATACACCAACGGTTCGACGGAGAACCTCAAGGAGGTGCGCGATGACGCGACGACCGAGCTCAGCGCGTGCTCTCGCGCAGCACGAGACGCGGCGTGGGCATGACGACCTGCGGCTCCGGAGGCTCCGTCGCACCGATCCGGCGCAGCAGCAGGTCGACGATCGCGTCGGCCATCGCGTCGTTGTCGGGTTCGATGGACGAGAGCCGGGGCACGGAGTACTCACCCTCGTCGACGTTGTCGAATCCCACGACCTGCACGTCGTCGGGGACGGACCGACCGAGGTCCGCCAGGGCGCGGAGCACACCGAAGGCCACGACGTCCGTGATGGCCACGATGCCGTCCACGTCGGGCCGCTCGGACAGCAGCCGGTGGACCACGTCTCGGGCGGCGCCCATGTCGAGCTCCTCCGGCGTGACGACGAGCGTGAGGTCGGCGACCAGGCCGACCGACTCGTGCGCCCGGATCCATCCCTGCGTCCGCAGGCTCACCATGTCGTGCTCGGCGTGGTCCAGCGAGCCGCCGACCATGGCGACGACGCGGGAGCCGGTCGCGAGCAGGTGCCCGGTCGCCAGCTCGGCACCGCCGACGTTGTCCATGACCACGTGGTCGAACGTCCCCGGCACGTCTCGCTCGCCGATGAGCAGCGCGGGGCGGCCCAGCTCGATGCGACGCAGGTCGTCGGGCGTCAGGCCGGTCACGCTGAGCACCACGCCGTCGTAGAGCTGGACGCGCTCCTTGGCCACCGAGCTCAGCTGGCGCTCGCGCACCGCGCCGGTGCGCTCCACGGCGAGGTGCATCCCGTGGCGCTCCACCCGGTCCGCCAGGCGCCGGGCCAGCTGGCTGAAGTACGGCCGCTCGAGCTCCGGCACCAGCAGCCCGATGGCGCCCGTGCGACCCACGCGCAGGTAGCGCGCCGCCAGGTTCACCTCGTAGCCCAGCTCGTCGATCGCCTGCAGCACCCGCAGGCGCGTCGGCTCGCCCACCCGGTTCCTGCCGTTCACGACGTTCGACACGGTGATCTTGGACACGCCTGCGGCTTTGGCGACGTCGTCCATGGTGACCACCCCCCCATCTTGGTGCCCCGCGGCCCCCGCGGTGTGCCAGGCATCGCCCGACTCACCCATCTGACCGAGGAGACCTCCCGATGAAGCGACGCTCCCGGATCGCTACGGCCCTGACGGCCGCCGCGACCCTCGCCCTTGCCGTCACCGCTTGCAGCGGCGGCTCAGCCAGCGACGACGACACCCTCACCTTCCTGTCCTGGAGCGGCGAGGAGGTGATGGCACCGGTGGTGGCGGAGTTCGAGAAGGCGCACCCCGACATCAAGGTCAAGGTGTCCTACGCCCCGCCCGTCGCCGAGTACATCCAGGCGCTGCAGACGCGCGTGCTGTCGAACACGGCGCCGGACGTCTTCCTCATCGCCGCGKAGAACAAGACCAACCTCATCGAGGGCAAGCACGTCGTCGACCTGTCCGGCGAGCCCTGGATGTCGACCATCCCCGAGTTCAACCAGAACACCTACGGCTCGGGCGACGCGGTCTACGGAGCCTCCACCTCCACGTGGGGCGCGGGGATCATGTACAACGAGGAGCTGCTGGCCGAGGTCGGCGCCGACGGCGTGCCGGCGACGTGGGACGAGTTCCTGGCCCTGTGCCAGAAGCTCAAGGACGCGGGCATCACGCCGTACCTCGAGGACCTGTCGCAGATGCCGACGATCGTCTCGTCGTTCGTGGGCGCCCACAACGCCGCGGAGGGCTTCGGCATGGACGCCGCCATCTTCGACGGCACGTCGTCCTTCGAGAAGGAGTGGACCGAGCCGCTCACGCAGTTCAACCGGCTCTACGAGTCGGGGCTGGGCGACCCCAACACCGTCGGCCTGACCGGCGACCAGGTGTTCGACGAGTTCGCCAACGGACGCGTCGCCATGATCACCTCCGGCCCGTGGAACGTCACGCCGCTGAAGGAGGCGGCGCCGGACATGAAGTTCGCGATCGCCCCGATCCCTGCCGCGCCCGACGGTGACCCCTACCTCGCCGGTGCCGCGAGCCCGGGCTACGCCATCAACGCCCAGTCCGACAAGATCGAGCAGGCCAAGACGTTCCTGGAGTGGCTGGTGAGCGCCGAGGGCGTCGAGAAGTTCCAGTCGTTGTCGGCCGACATCACCGTCACGTCGGACTTCCAGCCCACCGTCGACCCGTCGCTCGACGCGATCGTCGAGGACGTGCGCGCCGGCAACGTGTACCTGCCGATGATCGCCTGGACCCGCTCGGAGGACGTACTCAACGTCGAGGCGGTCGCCCAGATCCAGCAGATGGTCCAGGGCACGGTGACGCCGCAGCAGGCCGCCGCCGCGCTCGACCAGAAGCTCGCCAGCTCCTGACGACCCGGCCGGTGGTGCGCGGGCCCGCGCACCACCCGCCCGGTCGCCGGACGCCGCGGCCGCCCGAGGCCCTCCGGCTGGGGCGGACCCCGCGCCAGCCAGCTGTTCCTCGTGCCGATCGTGCTCGTCTTCGTCGTGCTGTTCGTGATCCCGCTCGGTCAGACCGTCTACTGGAGCTTCACGGACTTCACCGGATACTCCGCCGACGTGAACTTCGTCGGCCTGGAGAACTACCGCGTGATCCTGCGTGACCCGTCGATGCTCGCCGGGCTCGGCTTCACGCTGCTGTTCGCCGTCGGCACCACCCTGCTCGTCACCGCGATCGCTATCCCGCTCGCGGTCCTGCTCAACAAGGCGTTCGTCGGGCGCAACTTCGTCCGCTCGGCGCTGTTCTTCCCGGCGATCCCGAGCATGGCCGTCCTCGGCCTGGTCTGGGCCTACATCCTGTCGCCGATCGCGTCGGGAGCCCTGAACACGGTCCTGAACAACCTGTTCGGCCTCGGGCCCGTGCCGTGGCTGTCCGACGCCAGCCTGGCGAGGCTGTCGGTCATCCTCGTCGGCGTCTGGGGCGCGGCGGGCTGGCACGCGGTGCTGTACCTGGCCTACCTGCAGTCGATCCCGGCCGAGCTGTACGAGGTCGCGACGATCGACGGCGCGGGCGCCATCGCGCAGTTCCGGCACATCACGCTCCCGCTGCTCACCCCCGGCATCGTGGTCAGCCAGTTCCTGCTCATGACGGGTGGCCTCAAGGTGTTCGACCTGCCGTACACCCTGACCAACGGCGGCCCAGGGTTCGCGACGTACACGATCACCCAGTCGATCATCACGTCCGGCGTCGGCCAGGGCCGCTACGGCCTGGCCTCCGCGCTCGCCGCCCTGTTCACCCTCGCGGTGGCCGCCCTGTCGATCGGGCAGCTGGTGCTGTCCCGCCGCGTGGAGAGGAACGTGCTGTGATCCGCCTGAAGCGGGCGACGCTGAGCGTCGTCATGATCGCGATCGCCTGCCTGGTCGCCCTGCCGCTGTACTACATCGTCGTCAACACGTTCAAGACGCAGGCCGAGATGGTCGCGTCTCCGATCGCGCTGCCGTCGCAGTTCACGCTGCAGAACTACATCGACGTGTTCCACGACGTCCCGCTCGTCCAGAGCTTCGCCAACACGCTCTACGTCACGGTCGTCGGCGTCCTGATCCAGCTGCTCGTGGGCGCGATGGCCGCCTACGGCATGATCATGCGCGCCTCGCGGTTCAACCGGATCCTCGGGATCGTCCTGGTCCTCGCCTTCGTCGTGCCCGCGCAGTCGACGCTCATCCCGCTGTACCGGATCCTCGTCGGCATCAACCAGGTGGACACCCTCAACGGGCTGGTCATCATGTACGCGGCGGGCGCGGTGTTCTGCTTCTTCCTCATCCAGGGGTACATGCGGACGCTGCCGTTCGAGGTGATCGAGGCGGCGATGCTCGACGGCGCCGGGGCCGTGCAGATCTTCTGGCGCATCGTCCTGCCGCTCATCCGGCCGATCCTGGTGACCGTCGGCGTGTTCCAGACGATGTGGGTGTGGAACGACTTCATCCTGCCGAACGTGTTCATCTCCTCCCCGGAGAAGCGGACGATCGTCCTGCAGGTGTACACGGCGGTCGGGGAGTTCCGGACCGACTGGCCGTCGTTCATGACCCTGAGCGTCATCGCACTGCTGCCCATGGTCGTGTTCTTCGTCGTCACCCAGCGGCACATCGTCTCGGGCCTGCTCGCCGGAAGCCTCAAGGGATGAGCCGCGCGGTTCCTGCCCCGCTGTTCACCGACCCCGTGCACCACGCGCCGACGGACCCGGTGGTCGTCGAGGCACCCGACGGCACGTGGCGGCTGCTGTACACGCAACGCCGTGCGGCCGATCGCTCGGGCAGCGTCGCCTGGATGCACGGCACCGAGATCGGCGTCGCGTCGTCCGACGACGGCGGCCTGACCTGGACGTACGCCGGTGTCGTCGACGGCCTCGACCACCTGCCCGGGCCGAACACGCTGTGGGCTCCGGAGATCGTCCGCATCGGCGCCGAGTACCACATGTTCCTCTCGCACGTGCCCGGCACCCCGGCCTCCTGGGACGCGACGCGCCGCATCACGCACCACACGTCGCCCGACCTGACCACGTGGACGTACCGCGGCACCCTGCCGCTGTCCTCCGACCGGGTCATTGACGCCTGCATCGTCCTGCTGCCGTCCGGCGGCTTCCGCCTCTGGTACAAGGACGAGGTGGCCGGCTCCCAGCAGTGGAGCGTCGACTCCTCCGACCTGGTCACGTGGACCGAGCCGCGGCCGGTCATCACCGAGCCGCCGGGCGAGGGGGCCAACGTCTTCCGCCTCGGCGGGTGGTGGTGGCTGCTGGTGGACGAGTGGCGCGGGCTGGGTGTCTACCGCTCGTCCGACCTCGAGTCGTGGGAGCGCGACGGGCTCGTGCTCGACTCCCCCGGCACCCGGCCGTGGGACGCCGGAACGGGCCGGCACGCCGACGTCGTGGTCGGGCGCACGCGCACCGACGACGAGGTCGCGTGGATCTTCTACTTCACGCACCGCGTCGAGCCCGGACCCGAGAACGTGGGCACGACCGACGAGCTCGACGGCGACGGGATCCCGCTCGCCMACCGCACCGACGTGCAGGTCGCCGCCGCCGTCGTGGTCGACGACCACCTCGTCTGCGACCGCGACGCCGACCCCGACCTCGACCTGCGACGCATCTCGGCCCTCGCCCACCCCTGATAGGAGCCTCGCCCACGATGCACGACACGACGCCCGCGCTCGTCGCGGCCATCGACCTCGATGTCCCCGGCCCGACCATCAACCGCCACCTGTACGGGCAGTTCGCCGAGCACCTCGGCCGCTGCATCTACGACGGCTTCTGGGTGGGCGAGGACGCCGACGTCCCGCACGTGGGCGGGATCCGCGCCGACGTGGTGGACGCGCTGCGCGAGCTCGCCGTGCCCAACCTTCGCTGGCCCGGGGGCTGCTTCGCCGACGAGTACCACTGGCGCGACGGCGTCGGACCCCGCGCGCAGCGGCCGCGCATGGTGAACACCCACTGGGGCGACGTCGAGGAGAACAACCACTTCGGCACCCACGAGTTCATGGCGCTGTGCGAGCTGCTCGGTGCCGAGCCGTACGTGTCGTCCAACGTCGGGTCGGGCTCGGTGCAGGAGATGAGCGAGTGGGTCGAGTACCTCACCCGCTCCGGCGACTCCCCGATGGCACGACTCCGCCGCGAGAACGGGCGCGACGAGCCGTGGGGCGTGCGGTTCTGGGGCATCGGGAACGAGCCGTGGGGCTGCGGCGGCAACCTGCGGGCACCGCAGTTCGCGTCGCTCGCTCGCCAGTACGCGACGTATGCCCGCGACCACGGCGACAACCGGCTGTACCGGGTGGCCGCCGGCGCCGCCGACGACGACTACGCCTGGACCGAGACCCTGATGAAGGAGGTCACGACGGGTCTGGGCGACCGCGCACCGCGCCCGCTGTTCCAGGCGGTCTCGTTCCACTACTACACGATGTCCGGCACGTGGTCGCACAAGGGCTCTGCCACCGCCTTCACCGACGACGAGTACTGGACGACGATCCGCCGCGCCCTGCACGTGCGCGAGCTGATCGCCGGGCACGCCGCCGTGATGGACGCCTACGACCCGACCAAGCAGGTCGGCCTCGCGCTCGACGAGTGGGGCACATGGTGGGACGTCGAGCCGGGCACCAACCCCGGGTTCCTGTTCCAGCAGAACGCTCTGCGCGACGCACTCGTCGCGTCCGTGCACCTCGACGCGTTCCACGACCACGCCGACCGGCTGCGCCTGGCGAACATCGCCCAGACCGTCAACGTGCTGCAGGCGATGGTCCTCACCGACCGCGATCGGCTCGTGCGCACCCCGACGTTCCACGTCTTCGCGATGAGCAAGGGGCACCACGACGCCGAGTCGTTGCCCGTGCGGGTGGTGACCCGGCGGTCGCACCAGGTGGACGACGCCGACGTCCCCACGGTCTCGGCATCGGCGTCGACCAAAGACGGCCGCGTGCTCGTCTCGGTCACGAACCTGGACCCCGACACCGGGGCGACCGTGCGCATCGACCTTCGCGGCCGTGCCGTCTCTGCACCCCGGGGCACGGTGCTCACCGCGGCGTCTGTGCGGGACCACAACACCGCCGACGAGCCCGACGCCGTCGCGCCGCGGCCGTTCGAAGCGTTGCGCCTGACCGGCACGACACTCGAGCTCGACCTCCCGCCGGCCAGCTTCGCCACCGTCGACCTCACGCTGGGCTGACGTCGGTCGCGACGGTGGGACCATGTGCCGTGCCTCCGACGACGACCGCCTTCACCATCGCCACCGACGACCCCCGGGCACCGGACGTGCTGGAGCTCCTGGGTGAGCACCTCGCGGACATGTTCGCGACCTCGCCGGCCGAGTCGGTGCACGCGCTCGACCCGTCGGCGCTCGCGGCGCCGGGCATCACGTTCTGGACGGCGCGCGACAGCCGGGGCGGCCTGCTCGGCTGTGCGGCGCTCAAGCAGCTGAGCGCGACGGTCGGCGAGCTGAAGTCCATGCGCACGTCGACCGCGGCGCGGGGGCGTGGCGTCGCGACGGCGGTGCTCAGGCACGTCCTGGCTGCCGCGACCGACCGCGGCATCCTGACGGTCCACCTCGAGACGGGGACCGAGGACTACTTCGCCCCGGCTCGCCGCCTCTACGAGCGCGCGGGGTTCGTCGAGTGCCCGCCGTTCGGGGACTACGGGCTCGACCCGCACAGCGTGTTCTACCGGCTCGGGCTCCCCGGCGCTGACCCGAGCTGATTCAGGTCGTCCGCAGCACCAGGAGGAACTGGCCGCCACCGGGCTCGGCGGTCGCCGTGACCTTGAGGTCCGGCGCGAACCGCGAGAGCCGGTCGACCAGCCACGCCGCCGCCTCGTCGGCGTCGGATCGTGTGGGGCAGCGGGCCACCACCTCACGCCCGCCCTTGCGGGTCAGCCGCTCGACCGTCGCGACGATGGGCGCCGGCTCCACGACGAACAGGTCCGGCGACCAGGCCACGACAGGCTTGACCGCGCCCTTGCGGGTGTTGCAGGCCCGGTGCGCCAGGCGCTCCGAGCCCGGGGTCGGCTTCTTGCCCTTCGGCGTCGCGCCGCCGTCGATGCTCGGGCCGCGGTCGGCGTTGACCGACGCCTCGGAGTCGACCGGCTCGTCGCACAGCCAGCATCGCCAGCCGTCGCGCTCGCCGACCTCCTGAAGGGTGCTCATGGCCGGAGCCTACGGGTCAGCCGGTGCCCAGCTTCTCGTCGAAGAAGTCGAGCACCCGGGCGACCGCCGTCTCGTCGCGGTGCTCGGTGAGGGTGGCGTGCCGGGAGCCGGGCAGGTCGACGGTGAGGAAGTTGTCGCCCAGCGCCCGGCGCAGCGTCTCGAACCGCGTGCCGACGGCCCGGTCTCCCACGTAGCGGACGCCCAGCACCTGGCAGCCGGCGTCGACCTTGGCCCGCACGGCGGCGACGTCGTCCGGACCGAGGCCCAGGTCGGCCGCGCGGCGACGGCCGATCGGGAACGGGGACGCGGGCTGGGCCAGCACCGGAGCGGCGATCGGCGCGTCGGCGAGCATGGCGAGGGCGAACCCGCCGGCGAAGCACATGCCGACCGCACCCACGCCCGGACCGCCGAGCTCGTCGTGCAGCTCGCGGGCCAGCGACCGGAGCCATCCGGCGACGGGGCTGGTCCGGCCGAGCGCGAAGGCGTGGAACTCCCGGCTCACGCACACGGCCGCGAGCGAGGTCGCGATCGCGCGGGGCGACGCGGGGGCGCCGGGCGTGCCGAAGAGCACCGGCATCACGACGGTGTGGCCCCGCGCGACGATCTCCTCCCCGAACCGGATGCAGTCGGGCGTGAGGCCGGGCAGCTCGTGGATCATGACGACCCCCGGGCCGCTCCCCTTCCGGTGGACGGGGTGCGTGACGCCGTCGGCGGTGTGCTCACCCGCGACCCATCCGTCGAGAAGGCTCATCGGGCGCTCCGTTCCTGAGGTCACCCCAAGTTGGCACGGGACGGCCGGGCACGCCCGTCGGCACGCGCAGGTCTCGCCCGCCGAGACCGACCCGGCCGATTCTTGACGCGGCATCGGCGCCGGTGTTCTGTGGGGCCGACTGTCCGACAGAGAGCGAGGCGACGGTGCGCATCACCACCGTGCTGGCCGCGGCGTCCGGAGCCGGCTCCGGCGTGGGCGGCCGCGCCGCGCTCGTGGCTCTCCTGCTCGCCGTCACGACCGTCGCCTGGCTGCTCGTCCGTCGGCGCACGCAGCACTTCCGACCGGTACACGTCCGACCCGAGGCGAACGCGCAGGTCGGCTCGACACTCACGGCCACCGACCTGGGCGTCGAGCTGGGGTCCCGCGCGACGCTGGTGCAGTTCTCCGCCCAGACCTGCGCGACGTGCCCGCAGGTCCGGCGCGTGCTCGGCGGCATCGCCGCGGCCGAGCCTGGCGTCGTGCACGTCGACCTCGCGTCCGAGGACCACCTCGACCTGGTCCGACGGTTCTCCGTCTTCCGGACCCCCACCGTGCTGCTGCTCGACTCGGCCGGGCACGTGCGCTCCCGGGCGTCCGGCCCGCTCACGGCGGAGCACGCGCAGGCCGCGCTCGGGGACCTCACCGAGCCCGTCGGGAGCGGCGCCACCGACTGACCTCGCGGCTATGGTGTCGGGATCCGGTGGGGACTGGCGAGGGAGCGAACCGTGCCGCGGTTGACGAGTGCCGACGTGGCCCGCGAGAGCGGCGTCTCGCGCACCACCGTCAGTTACGTCCTCAACGGCAAGGACGGCGTCACGATCCCCGAAGCCACCCGTCAGCGCGTCCGGGACGCCGCCGAACGGCTGGGCTACACCCCGTCCGCCGCGGCGAGGGCGCTGCGCTCGGGCAAGAGCGACCTCGTCCTGTGCGTCCTGCCCGACTGGACCATCGGCCCGGTCATCGACACCCTCCTGGACCACCTGACGTCCGAGCTGGCCGACCGGGGTCTGGCCGTCCTCGTGCACCACGCCCGCGGCCCACGACCGCTCTCCGAGCTCTGGCACGCTGTCACCCCCCGCGCCGTGCTCGGGCTCGGCCCCTTCGCCGAGGCCGACGAGCGCGCGATGCGCCTCGCCGGCATCAAGGTGGTGGGCAGCGCCCTCGACGTGGACTCGCACCCGGGGACGTTCTCCGCCCCGCAGACCGAGATCGGGCGGCTGCAGGTCGAGCACCTGGCCGACCGGGGCCACCGGGTCCTCGCCTACGCCTCGCCGAGCGACGCCCGTCTGACGGCGTTCGCAGAGCGTCGGCTCGCGGGGGTCACCCTGGAGTGCGAGCGGCGGGGGCTCCCTGCTCCCAGGGTTCACGAGGTGGACCTCGACACCGCGTCCGCCGCGTCCGCGGTTCGGTCGTGGCGGGCGGGTGAGTCGCCGGCGACCGCGGTCGCGGCCTACAACGACGAGGTGGCGCTGGCCGTCCTGTCCGGGCTGCGCGCCGAGGGTCTGCGCGTCCCCGCCGACGTGGCGGTCATCGGCGTCGACGACATCCCGGCGGCGCGCCTGGCCGCCCCCGCGCTGAGCACCGTGTGGCAGGCGCTCGACGCGCAGGCGGGCTACCTGGCCGCCGCCGTCATCGCGGCCCTCGACGAGCTCGAGCCACCCCCGCACCCGGGCGACGTCTTCCACGTCATCGCCCGGGACTCGACGGCCACGACGCCTAGCTGAACGTGAACCAGTTGACGTTGACGTAGTCCGCCGGCTGGCCGGAGTCGAACGTCAGGTACACGGTGTGCGTCCCGGTCGTGGGCACGATGTTGCCCGGGACCGTCCGCCACACCTGCCACCCGCCCGTGCTGCTGAGGGCGACGCTGCCGATGGACGGCCCGGTCAGGCTGTCGAGCCGGACGTTGACCAGGCCGCTGATGCCGCCCGCCGCGCCGGAGGCGACCCGCACGCTGAACGTCGACCGCGGCGTCGAGCCGAAGCTCACGTTGTCGAAGCGCACGTGGTCGCCGTTCGCGATCCAGCCGATGTCCTGGCCGCCGCCGACATCCTGCGTCGTCTCGGTGGCCACCCCGGACATCGCGGAGTACGCCTCGGCCTGGAGGCGCGCGGTGGCGTCGACGCCCGTGGACGTGCCGGACGTCGTGGTGACCGCGACGGCGTTGCTCACGGCGGACTGGTTGCCCGCCGCGTCGTGGGCCCGCACGGTGAACGTGTAGGCGGTCGAGGCCGCCAGGCCTGTGGCCGTGTACGTCCGGCTCGCAGTGGACCCCACGACGGTGCCGTCGCGCAGGACGTCGTAGCCCGTCACGCCGACGGCGTCGGTCGAGGCCGACCACGTCAGGGTCGTCGCGGACGACGTGGTGCCCGAGGCTGCCAGCCCGGTGGGCACGGAGGGTGCCGTCGTGTCGCCTCCGCCGGCCGACGTGGTCACCGACACCGCGCCGCTGCTCGCGGACCTGTTCCCGGCCGCGTCCAGCGCGCGGACGGTGAACGAGGAGGTGGTCGCGGACGGAAGGCCGGTCGCCGCGTAGGTGGTCCCCGACGCGGTTCCGACGACCGTGCCGTTGCGGAGCACCTCGTAGCCCGTGACTCCGACGTTGTCCGTCGCGCCGGTCCAGCCCAGGTTCGTCGAGGTCGACGTCGTGCCGGACGCCGCGAGGTCGGTCGGGACCGACGGCGCCGACGTGTCCGTCGGTGCCGTGCTGTTCGAGCTGGCCACGGAGCGGGCCGGGACGGTCAGCGTGACGCCGGTGGAGAAGGTCACGGTGATGGCGGACCCGGTCATGTTCGCGGCCTGGTAGGTGCGCGTGCCGTTCTTGACGAAGACCGCGGCCAACGGGTTGTTCGCCGTGACGGACAGGTCGACCGTGCCCAGACCGGCCAGGCTCTTCAGCCAGTAGAACGTGTGCGCCTTCGACTCGCCCTCCTCGACGGCGTAGCTGTCCGCCTGGGCGCGGAACTGGGCGAGCGCGGTCGGTGCGTCGGCCAGCGCCTGGTAGTCCCAGAGGATGTCCTTCCAGACCGTCGCGGGACCGCCGTTGTTGCGCTCGAGCTCGGCGAGGTTGCGGCCGATGTACGCCGGGTCGTAGCCGAGGTACAGGTGCCCCGCGGTGCTGGGCAGCAGGTTGATGCCTTGGATCATCTCCGGCTCGGCACTGAACCACGTCGAGTACGAGCCGCCGTCGCCCCACACCATGCCGACCGCGGAGTGACCGAACGCGGCCGGGAACGCCTCCTCGTCGGTGTCGAACCAGTAGTTCTCGATGGCCGACGCCTGCGTCGTGTACAGGTAGATGCCGAGGTCACGAACGGTCTTGTTGCCCGTCGCCTGGCCCCACTGGATGAGCCCGCTGGCGAAGTTCATGCCCTCCGACGACGATTCCTGGTTGTTCCCGGCGGCGAAGGCGCCGTGCCCGGCGGCCCAGTCGTGCCCGGCGAAGATGTCGAAGTCACGCAGGAACGGGAAGCGCGTGTCGGTGCGGTCCCAGTTGGCCGCGTCCTTGATGACGGTGTTGACCATGCCGCCGTACGCGGAGTCCGCGGCCCACGCGGGGTCGAACTCGGCGACGTTCGCCGCCCCGACGACGAAGTAGCCGTAGTGGAAGTGGTGGTCGTTGAGGTCGGTGTCCGAGCCGTACGAGGCGGGGTAGCCGATGAGCGTGCCCCACGACGGGTTGTACCAGAACGACCGTGTCGTCTCCCCCGACGAGGCCGTGAGCCAGTCCGTCAGGCGCGTCTTCATTGCGCCGAGCAGCCGGTCGCGTGCGCTCGTGCTGCCCGTGAGGTTGGCGATCTGGGCGACCTGCGAGATCCGCCCGAACGCCTTGCCGGTCCAGTAGGTGTCGTCGCCGAAGCCCGCGAACGGGTCGCCCGTCGCCACCTGCTCGACGTACCCGTTCAACTGGGTGGCGTCGGCCGAGCCCGCCGCGAAGCCCGTCGTGGCCACCTGCGGCAGCACGCCATGGAACGGCGTGACCGTCTGGAACTGCGAGCTGCCGACCACCACGCGCATCGGGCCGCGCGGCGAGACGTAGGAGTAGCCGCTGGGCGTCGCGCCGGCGAGGTGGTCGCGCTGGTGCGGGTACAGCGCGTAGACCGTGCCGGTGGCGGAGCCCTGGCGCGCGGTCGTGGTGAACGCGTACGTCGCGGTCATCTTCGCCGTGGCCTCGTCGTACGACCACGAGACCGTGGTGCCGGTC
The DNA here is from genome assembly GCF_054049315.1 of Cellulomonas sp. P5_E12. Lineage (NCBI taxonomy): Bacteria > Bacillati > Actinomycetota > Actinomycetes > Micrococcales > Cellulomonadaceae > Cellulomonas > Cellulomonas sp. P5_E12. The sequence continues at coordinate 103,291 of NZ_JBFUMP010000016.1, forward strand.
ACGTGGTTGTGCGCGTACGGCGCGTAGGCGGCCAGCGCGGCGAGCCGGTCCGCGGTGGTGCTGCTCGGCGACGTCGGCAGGACCGCCACGGAGAAGAAGCTCTTGCCGCCCAGCGAGGAGCTGATCGTGCTGCCGGACACCGTCCACGTCGAGCCTGTCGGCGCGAAGGCCGCGTAGTCGTGACCGTTGATCGTGTACCCGATCGCCGCGTCGGCGTTGCTCCACACGGACGGCGCGGCGGCGCCGGTGAGGGTCGCGTCGCCTCCGGTCTTGGTCGCGTAGACGAACGGGAGGCCGTGACCGAACGTGGTCCGCAGGCTGCTGGTGCCGTCGGTCCACAGCTCGCTCACGGTCCAGTCGGAGTAGCCGTCGACCTTGCCGTCCGCGTCCAGGCCCGCGACGCCGAGCCGGAAGTCCTCGGTGTACGGGTAGTGGTACTCCCCCACGCCCGTCGCCGTACCCGAGATCGTCGCCGTCGTCGGGTAGCTCACCCCGAGCCCGTCGGTGAAGGCGTGGTACGCGAGAGGGTGCGCCATGAGGTTCTCGGAGACCGACGCGCAGCTGAACTTGCGCCAGACCAGGGACGTCCACCAGTCGTTGGTCGGGATGGCGCCCGCCGGGAAGTTCGCCGTCACGTGCGCCCGCGGGTCGGTGACCGGGGTGTTGTCGCACTCGGTGGGCACCGCCCCGCCGGTCGGGGTGCCTTCGGCGTAGCTGCCCTGCCCCACCGACTCCGCCGCGGCGCGCGCGACCGGGAGGAGGAGCACCTGCACGAGGTACACCAGCATCGCGCCGATCACGACCATCACGACGATCCTGCGACGGTCCCCCCGGTCCACAGCACGGGTTGCGGTCGTTGCTCGAGCAGACATCGTCGTCTCCTTCTGACCTGCGACCGGCGACGGGCTCGTCGACCGCTGCCGCACCGGGCGGGCGCGACGCCTTGCAGCCCGCCGACCTCCCGACAGGCAGGCCCGTGGGCGCCGCTCAGGGCGCGCTCGGACCGGGTGTGCCGGGGTGGGACCGACTCCTCCGCGTTGAGGTGTCCCACGCAGTGACTCGTGTCACCGGGCTCAGCACCAGGCTCGATCCGGGCGCGCGTGTTGTCAAGTGCTGGGGCCCCGGGCAGGCCGACGCCCGCCCCCGCAGGCAGCGGGAGCGGGCGTCGGGTGCGGTCAGCCCTCGGTCGGGTGCGCCTGGGCCGACGCGATGAACGCGAGCATGGCGGAGCGTGAGCTGCCGTCGTCGATCGACGTGTCCGGCAGGCTCGACGCCTCCGTCCACGCCGCCGCCGCGTCGTCCGCACCGGCCAGGGCGGCGTACATGAGCAGGTAGTCCCCGAACTGCACCCCGTACCCGCCGGGTGTGGCCTCCGCGACCGACGCCCGGATCTGCTCCGGGTCCACGCCGGCCGCCAGGTACGTCTGCACGGGGCCCATCGGGATGAGCTGGATGCCGAGGATCGCGTTCGGCTCCGGGCTGAACCACGTGGCGTAGTCCCGCTTGCCGCCCCAGTTGAGCGAGACCATGGTGTGGTCGAAGCCCTCGAACTGCTCGAGGTCCGGMGCCGTCCAGTAGGTCCGGGCGGTCGAGGCCTCCGTCGACGCGAGCCAGGTGGCCTCGGTCGCGAGGGCCGACTGGTCGGACGCGCCCGCCCACAGGCCCAGACCGTTCCAGGCGTTGACGGCCTCCGACGACGACTCCTGGTTGTTGCCGTCCGCGAACGGCGACGTGCCCGAGGCCCACGAGTGCCCGGCGTACGGGTCGAACGACCGCAGCTGCGGCAGCTCGGCGGAGGGCTTCGCCGCGGCGATGTCCTGCGCCAGCAGGTTCATGACCGGGGCGAGCTTCGTGGCCAGCGCCGGGTCGTCCTGGGCCAGCAAGCCCGCGGCGGCCAGCAGGTAGCCGTAGTGGAAGTGGTGGTCGTTGAGCTCATCCGACCCGAAGGACGGCGTGAGCCCGATGGCCGAGCGAGCGCCCTCGTCGTAGACGACGCACCGGGCGTCCCGACGCGTGCACCCGTCGGGCTCGGCCCACTCCTCGAGCGCGGCGACCGTCGTGGCCTTGAGGTCCGCCACGACGTCCGGCTCCCCCAGCTGCTCGCCGAGCACGACGAGCGACGCGGCGCGGTTCAGCGCCTTGCCGCCGAAGTACGTGTCCGACGGGAACGCAGGGGTGCCGGCGACGTCGGCCTGCAGCGCCGCGACGATCGCGGTGCGCTGCTCGTCGGAGATGCCGTCCAGGTCCAGCGAGCCGCTGGCCGGCAGCGCCGGCGCGTAGGACGTCAGCTGGGAGCCGGCGCACAGCTCGAGGTCGCCGTACACGCTCGGGTAGGTGCCCAGGCCGCAGTCCGCGCGCGTCGGCTGCTCACCGGTCCGGTGGTGCGGCATGAGCACGTACGCGCTGGGCGAACCCCCGGCCGTGCGGTACGTGAGCGTGGTGCGGGCGATGCTGTCGTCGACGCCGTAGCTCACGTCGACGCCCGTCACAGGATCCACCGCGGCCGCGGCGAGCGCGGACGACGCGGCGGCACTGGCGTCCGGAGGCAGCGCGTACCAGGTGGCTGTGCTGCCCTTCGCCACCGTCGTGGACGCGCCGTCGGACTCGCCGCCGACGAGGCCCCACTGGGAGGTCCCCGCGTCGGCGACGGACGCTCCGTCGTCGCCCGGCGCGAACGCACCGCCGGTGACCGTCGAGCTCAGCGTCACGTCCTGCGCGGCGGTGAAGCTGACGAAGGGCGAGCCCTCCGCGAGCACCACGTGGCCGAGCACGGCGCCCGACCCGTCGAGCAGGTCGACCGTCACGCTCACCGGGTCCGCGGCGCTGACCTGCGCCGACGCCGCCCCGACGTCCACCGTCACAGCCGGCACGTGCGGCGCGATGATCACGTTCGCGTCCGCGGTCGGTGCGGGGAGGCCGAGCGTGAACCCCGAGGCCGTCAGCGCGAACGACAGCGGCTCGGCGAACACGGGCTGCGGCTCCGCGCCGAACACCAGGCCGCTGTACCAGCGGTTGCTGGGCGGGACCACGCCGTCGGCCAGGCGCACCGGGTCGATCTTCGCCACGGACTCCTGCGGCACTGCCGCGACGAGCGCCGCGGAGTCGACCGTCGGAGGCGTCGCGTCCTGCGGCCCGCCCACGTCCGCGACCGGCGCGGGGGCCCCGCCGTCGTCGCCGGAGGGCGGGCTCGTGCCCGACCACGGCGCGACGACCGCGAGCACGGCGACCACCGCGATCGCGACGGCCGCGCCGATCCCGACCAGGACCCACCGCCTCCTGCTCGGTGCGGGCGGCGGGCGGACCTCGGGCGTCGTCTCTGTCACGCGTGTGGTCATCGGAAGAGTCCCCCTACGTAGGCCTTCACGGAGGTCGCCGTGCGCGTCACCACTCCGTCGTTGTCCAGCTCCAGCTCGGCGGTCACCGGCGTCCCGGCGGACACCAGCCCGTTCTGCGCGCCGTCCACGAGCGCGGCACCGCTGACGGTCATGACCGCCTGGGCGGCGCCCGACACCGTCTCGACGCGGACATCGGTCACGTGACCCGAGACCGTGCTCTGGTTCGGCAGCACCACCGACACGGAGGCGCCGTCCCCCACCCGCGAGTACTCCTTCGGCGTGAGCGTGAACTCGGCCTGCACGTACAGCGTTCCGGCGCGCTGCACGACCGCCAGCTCGGCCGCGGACGACACCGAGGTGCCGCGTTCGGCCAGGATGTCGGTGACGACACCGTCGCCGGTGGCGAGGACGACGAGCCGTCCCTCGGCGTCCACCTGCGTGGCCTCCGTCATGGTGCCGGCGAAGCCGGTCTCCACGTCGTGCCGCAGCGTGGCCGAGTCGATGACGAACAGCTGCTGGCCTGTCGTGACGGTGTCCCCGACGTCGACCAGCTGGCCGACGACGAGGCCCGAGTACGGCGAGGCGACGCTGTACGACTTGGCAAGGATCTGGGCGGAGTCGCTCACGGCGACCCCGCGTGTCTCGTTGAGCTGGTAGGTCGCCAGGGCGGCGATGACGAGCACGAGCATCGTGCCCACAAGCAGTCTCAGACGGCTGGACCAGGTCATGCGACACCTCCGGTAGGTGCAGTCGGTGCGGTCGCAGGGACGGTCGCGACGCGGCGTGGCGGGCGAGCCGCCTTGGCCGCGGCGCGCGCGTGGTGGCCTTCCTTCCAGGCGGTCAGGACGAAGCCTCCGAGGATGAGGGTGTTGGTGGCGTTCCACGCGACGGCGAGGCTCGGGTAGCCGTTGCCCATGTCCTTCCAGACACCGACGACCGTCGTGACGAGCAGGAACTCGAAGAACAGGACCTGCGGCATCATGAACGCGAACGGCGACCGGTAGGCACCCTTCTGGCCGGTCACGTGCCACTTCTGGTCCCGGCGGAAGATCGCGTTGACCAGCGCCCGGGTGTAGATCGGGAAGGACACCGCCGCGAGCAGGAGCACCTGCCAGCGGAACGAGCCGAGCGTGAAGAACGCCACGAGGATCTGCATCACGTAGAAGCCCGAGTAGTACAGGAGCCACGTGAGCGGCGTGATCGTGAGGTTCATCGGCGTGAGGTTGAAGTAGATCTGCAGCGGCGGCACCAGGATCAGCAGCAGGGGTGCGATGCCGGTGAGGTAGTGGGTCGACGTCACCAGGTACTGCAGGCGCTGGTCCATGGTGAGCCGGCGCTTCGGGGACAGCGGGTTGTGGGTGAGCATGATCTCGAACCCGCCGGTCGCCCACCGCAGCTGCTGCTTGGTGTACGACTCGACCGTCTCCGGGGTGTCGCCGACGGCGAGCTCGGTCGGGATGTAGACGGTCCGCCAGCCGCCCTCGTGGAGCATGAGGGACGTCCAGACGTCCTCCGACTTGGAGTCGGAGTAGATGCCGCCGATCGAGTCCGCCGCGGCACGTCGGTAGATGACGTTGGTGCCGACGGAGAACGCGGCGTTGAACCGGTTCCGGCCGGGCTGGATGAACTTGTAGAACACCGACTGCATGTAGCCGGCGCCCTTCGAGATGACGGTGTGCAGGTTGCCGTACGCCTGGGGCGTCTGCACGAACGCCACGTCGTCGGTGGCGAAGAACGGCACGGTCTCGTGCAGGAACTGCGGCAGCGGCACGAAGTCGGCGTCGAAGATGACGAAGAAGTCACCCTTCGCGAGGGACAGGGCGTGGTTGATGTTCCCCGCCTTGGCACCGTTGCTGGACAGGCGCCGGACGTACCGCGCACCCAGCTCGGCCGCGAGCCCACGGACCTCGTCCGAGCGCCCGTCGTCCAGCACCCACGTGTCGTGCCGGCCCTGCATCGCCACAGCGGCGGAGACCGTGCGCCGGATCGTGTCCAGGCTCTCGCCGTACGTCGTGATGAAGACGTCGACGCTGATCGGCCACTCCTGCAGGTACATGCGCCAGGCGGTCGGGTTCTGCTCCGCGCCGTCCCGGATGATCTCGCCGACGTCGTAGAGCCGGTCCTGCGCGTGGTGGAACGCGAAGTCGCGCGGGTTGTGCCCGCTCGACAGCACCGTCCACATCGCCAGCAGCGCGTGCGCCACGAGGACCGACTCGGCGACGATCACCAGCGAGTACGGGAGCCAGTCGCCCCGGTTGGCCGGGTTGAGCAGGAACACCGCGTAGATGATGACGCCGGCACAGGCCAGCAGGACCAGCAGCATGAGAGACGGGCTCTGCGCCGCCTCGTTCTCGGGCGTCCTGGTCGGTGTGATCGCGATCTGCTCGGTACGTCGCGGTTCCATGACGAGCTTGTCGAACGTTGTAGCCACAGCTCGCACCTTTCGGTCGTCCGGTCGGACGGCCGGGTGGGCTGATGGGCCCACCTGACCGGTGCGACGGCGACGCTGGCGCCAGAACTACGAAAGGCAACGGCCGCAAGAGTTCCGGTGTGAAAACCGGACCGCTCGACAGGCGCCGCCGCCTTCGTTGATGAGACGAACGTACGTGCGGTGCCCCAGCCCGTCCACCGCAGCGCGTTGTGCGTCAGGTCACAGGATCCCGCGGACGTCCGGCATCGACCGCTCGACCTCGCGCCGCCCGTCGGCACCGTTCCCCCGGGATCTGTCGGCTCCAGGTCCTCGACGCCACGCCCGGGCAACAACGGGTTCGACCGCCTCGCCGTTGGCGACGGGGACCCGTGCGGCTGGGCGGACGGGCGCCTCCGCCGGCGGTCGGCGGTCGCCGAGCGGCAGGGCGATGCCCCTGGTCAGCGAGACGGGCGCGGCCCGCCGGGCGCTGGCTCCGAAGCACGGGCCACGGGCCCGCCGCCGACGACCGAGCCCTGGCGGCGCGCCCGGGGCACAACGCCCGGATCGCCCAGATCCGCCGACGAGTCCCGATCGGCAGGGCCACCACTCCGGACAGCTCAGGCCGGCGCGCCACGCGAACCGCGGGGGCGCCTGGCGTCGCCTCACCCGTCTCGACATTCGGGCACTTCACCCGCCCCGTCCCAGCGCGCGGACACACCGCGGCCGGTTGCTCCGCGCACCCGAGAGGCAAGGCGCCGCGGACTCAAAGCCTGCTCCCAGGCTGAGGACCTACCGTTCGCTCACCCAGCCTCGCAACCCGGAGGACATCATGTCGGCACAGTCGAACCCCCCTGGCCCGGACCCCGCACCCGTGCCTGCTCCGGCGCCCGCTCCTTGGCCCGCCGCGACGACGCCCGTACCCCCGGCCCCGCCGATCCCGGCCGCCCCCGTCGGCTGGGTCATCGCCGCCATGATCCTGTTCTGGCCCACCGGCATCCCCGCGCTGCTCGCCTCGCACCGTGCGGCGCGAGCCGCCGGCGCCGCAGACGTCGGGACGGCAGCGCGGGAGTCCGCGAACGCCCGGCGCTGGGGAATCATCAGCGTGATCGTCGGGGCGGCGCTGATCCTCCTGTCGATCCTCGTCTCGATCGCGTGGGCCGTCCTCGCCGTCGTCGCCGTCCACGAGCACCGCGGCGGCCTGGACTGGGAGCAGCGTGGGCCCGGCTGGCACAACGAGCTCCCGTTCGACCAGCCCGACCGCCCCGACTCCGGCCGCTGACCTCGTCCACCATCCGGGAAAAAAGCGCGGGATCCTTGACCGCGCGGCTCGACGGATGCTTCGTTGTGCCCGCCATGGCCGGGTCGGTGCCAGCCGCACCGGCGCGACCACCTCTCGAGGACGACGAAGGGAGCTCCCGATGACCGCCTTCCGCGTCTCGTCGCCCTCCCTGCGTGCCTGCCTGCACCTCTGTACCGCCTGCTGTCAGCTGCACTGACGCACCCCCGGCTCCGCGCCGGGAGCAGGCCCATCCGACCGCGCCGCCGCCGTCGGTCGCAGACGCACCCGAGAGGCACCACCATGACCGTCGACCTGTCCCACCGCCCCGACACCGTCCTCGGCGTCGAGGAGCTGAGCGCGCTGACCCGCTCCATCGCCGCTCGTCCCGAGCTCTGGCAGCCCCTGGTCCGGTTCCAGGAGGCAGGCCGCTGGTGGACCCGCCTGGACGCCCCCGCAGGCGTGGACGTGTGGCTGATCTCGTGGCTGCCGTCGCAGGGCACCGAGCTGCACGACCACGGCGTCTCGTCGGCCGCGTTCACCATCGTGGCCGGCACGCTGACGGAGATCCGGCCCGACCGCGCCGGCCGGCTCGTGCCGCAGGAGTTCCGCGCCGGGCTGACCCAGACCGTCGACCCCGGCGACCTGCACGACGTGCTCAACGCCGGGACCGAGCCGGCCGTCAGCATCCACGCCTACTCGGCACCGCTGACGCGGATGACCTACTGGGCGCAGGACGCCGAGGGCACCCTGGTCCCCACGCGCACGGTCGAGACGGACGAGCCGGAGACCGAGGCGTGAGCCCGTCGAGCGCCGTGAGGCCGGCAGGTCGCCGGACCATCGACGACGTGCTGGCCGAGGCCCGCGCCCGCCTGGTGCGGCTGTCGCCGCAGGAGACCTGGGACGCGCTGGCGCACGGCGCGCTGCTGGTCGACATCCGCCCGGCCGCCCAGCGGGCAGCCGAGGGCGAGGTGCCGCAGGCCGTCGTGATCGAGCGCAACGTGCTCGAGTGGCGGCTCGACCCGGCCAGCGCCCACCGGATCCCGGCGGCGACCGGGTACGACCTGCAGGTCGTCGTGCTGTGCTCGGAGGGCTACACGTCGAGCCTCGCCGCGGCCGCGCTGGCCGACCTCGGCCTGCACCGTGCGACGGACGTCGTCGGCGGCTTCCACGCCTGGTCCGCGGCCGGCCTGCCCGTCACCGCCGAGGCGCGCGAGCTGGTCGGGGCCGGACCCGCGCACTGATCGCACGACAACATCCCGAGGCCCAGGAGCGATGCTCGAACCGGGACCTCGGGATGCGCGTCGAGAGTGCCACAGGAGTCGTTTCCGCGGCGTTTCGCGGACCCGGAGGCAGGGACGTGAGGGGACGGTCGTCATGGCCGGGCGATCACGTGGGCGGGCGGAGCACGATGGTCGGGTCCCCCGCTCGCCGACCCCAGGAGCCACCATGACCCGACAGAGCGTGCACACCGACGAGGCGCCCGCTGCGCTCGGCCCGTACAGCCAGGCCATCGTCGCGGGCGGGTTCGTCTTCTGCTCGGGCACCGCGGGGATCGACCCGGCGACCGGGGAGATCCCCGACGGCATCGAGGCCCAGACCGAGCTGGCCCTGCGCAACCTCGCCGCGACGCTCGACGCCGCCGGTTCGTCGATGGACGACCTGGTCAAGACGACGATCTTCTACGCCGACGTGGCTGACTTCGGCTCCCTCAACGCCGTCTACGCCCGGCACATGCCGGATCCGCCACCGGCGCGCTCGGCGCCGGCCAACGTCGTCCTGCCGCGAGGTCTGCTGGTCTCGATCGAGGCCATCGCGACACTCTCCGCCTAGGCCCCCGGCAGGATCTGCTCGAGCAGCTGCGGCAGGTCAACCAGCGCGACCCTGACGGCGGCGTCGCTGCACCCGTACGGGAGGACGAGCGTGTCGCCGTGCAGCAGCGACCCGCACGAGTAGACGACGTTCGGCACGTACCCGTCGCGCTCGTCGGCGGCCGGCGTCAGCAGCGGCGTCGCCAGGCTGCCCAGCACGCGACGCGGGTCGTCGAGGTCGAGGAGCATGGCGCCGATGCCGTACTGCCGCATCGGGCCGACGCCGTGGGTGAGGACCAGCCAGCCGGCGCGCGTCTCGATCGGCGAGCCGCAGTTCCCGGCCTGGACGATCTCCCAGGCGTGCACCGGCGTGCTCAGCGTGCCGAGGTCGTCCCAGTGCTGCAGGTCCGTCGACCCGGCCAGGGAGTTGTTCTCGCGGTCCCAGCGCGACAGCGCGAGGTACTGGCCGCCGACCCGTCGCGGGAACAGCGCCATGCCCTTGTTCTTCGCTCCGGCGCCGCTGAGCCTGCTCATCCGGAACGAGCCGAAGTCGTCGGTGGCCACCAGGTGCGGCGCGACCGTCTCGCCGTCGAACGCCGTGTACGTGCCCAGGTAGGTGCGCCGACCGTCGGCGTACTCGACCTCGACCAGGCGGAGGTCCTCGATGCCGTTGCGCTCGGCCGGGCTCCCCGGCAGCAGGACGCGGGAGTCGACGCGGCTGTCCGCCGGGAACGTGACGTCGTACGTGCAGGCGACCAGCCACTCCAGCCGCGGGATCCCGCGGACGGCCTCCGCCGCGAACAGCTCCGGGAGGGAGCGAAGCAGTGCGTCGGCTTCCTCGCGCTCACCCTCCAGCTCGTCGTTCTGGCGGCGCAGGTCGGCGCGTGAGTGCGCCGTCGCGTCCCGGGTCGGCACGGTCGTCGTCGGCCCCGGGGTGTCGAACGTCAGCTCGTCGTCGACGTCGACGACGCCCGTCCGCAGCTCGACGCAGGACACGTGACCCTCCCCCACGCCGCGGACGCTCATGACGAACCGCGTGCTCCCGGGCGGCAGGCCGCCCTGGTCGGGGTGCGCGACCATCGACGGGTTGAACAGTGCCGCGGACTCGATCGCGTACTCCTGGCTCATGCACGCGCCGATGAGCCGGCGCCGCTCGAGCGACAGCGACCCGGCGTGGTCGAGAAGGCCGGCGACCAGCGCGAAGCGCGAGTCGAGCAGACCGACGAGGTCGTCGTGCCTGGCGCTGAACCGTGTCAGGACGTCGATGAGCGCGGCGTCCACCTCGGCGTCGGGCAGCGCCAGGAGGCGCGCGAGGACCGCGGCCCGGCGCGAGACGCCGGCGCCGAAGATCTCCTCGCCGGGCAGGAACGGCGTGCTGACCACCCTCGTCGCGTCCGGCCGCAGCACGTGATCGGTGCGCCGGACGAGCGGGCTCGCGTCGACGAGCGTCACGCGACCGCCTGCACCAGCGCGAGCCGCCCGAGCTGGAGGGTCGACAACGCGGCGAGCGTCGACTCGGCCCCCTGGTTCTGGTTGACCCCGTGCGCGTGCAGGCCGTCGTACCCGCCGCCCGAGACGTCGTCGTAGAGCACCATGCCGGTGTCGTTGTCGCCGAGGAACCACCCGACGCAGCGGTCGAGGTAGGCGAGCCAGATCTCCTGCCGCGTCGCCCGGAACGCCCGCCAGCACGCCTCGGCCAGGGCCGCGACCTCGATGGGCTGCTGGTCGAACCCGGGGCGGGCGTCGCCGTCCTGCCGCCCGCCGACCGGGGTCATCGAGAGGTGCCCGTCGTGCGTCTCCTGGTCGACGAGCCAGTGCAGCAGGTCGAGGCCGGCCTGCAGGGTGTCGGCGTCGCCGAGTGCGGAACCGATGGCGACCAGCGCCTCGGGCAGCACCGCGTTGGCGTAGGTGAGCCGCGCGTCGGGCCAGGGCCACGACGGGTCGGTCGGCCGCGCGAGCAGGGTGCGCGCGTCCGTCAGCAGCCCGAGAGCGGCCCGGTTGCCGGGCTGCACCTCGAGCATCTCGGCGGCGCCCAGCGATGCGTAGGCCATGGCGTGCCACCAGGGCGAGCGCTGCTGGAGGCTCACGACCGCGGCGTCGAGGGCGGCCGACCGCACGCGGACGTCCGTCGTCGCGCCCGCGGCGGTGCCCAGCGCCCACAGCGCGCGGCCCCAGTGGTCCTCCACGGTGGCGCAGTCGGTCCATCGGCCGGCGAGGTCGCGACGGTTGTGGAACCGCCCGAGGCCGTCCTGGGCGAACAGCGTGAAGCGCAGGTAGGTCGCCGTCAGGCTCTCGACCTGCGGCGTCGGGTGCGGCTGGCGCGCGGTCACGACGAGGCCGCGAGCGACGTCGTCGAGGCAGTAGCCGTGCTCGGGCCGGGGCTCGGTGAGCAGCGCGTGCTCGAACAGCCCGATCGGCGTGCTGAGGTGCGCGAGGTGGTGGAAGACCGGTGTCGGATACATCACGCAGCCGACATGGTCCGGGCGTGCACGAGCCCGGCGCCGAGCTCCACGTACTGCCCGGCGACGGCCGTCCACAGCAGGCTGGG